>JBATRI010000070.1:0-4606 GCA_049292515.1 Geminicoccaceae bacterium | reverse complement strand
GGCCTGGGGTGAGCAGCCGCCGTACCGCGCGCTGGCGGCCGAGGCGGCGGCGGCGGCCGGGACCGAGTTCGCACTGGGCAATGCCGGGGCCGGCTACGGTGCCATCGCCGGGCTGATCAAGGGCGGGCTCGGCACGGCCTCGGTGGTCGACGAGGCGACCGGGGTCACGATCGCGGCCCTGGTCGCGGTCAACCCGGTGGGCTCGGTGACCATGCCCGGCAGCCCGACCATGTGGGCCTGGCACCTGGAGCAGGGCGATGAGATGGGTGGCCAGACGCCGCCGACCAGAGCCACCGGGCACCGGCTGGAGACCAAGGGTGGTGTCGGCGGCAACACGACCATCGGCGTCATCGCCACCGATGCGGCGCTCGACCCGAACCAGCTGCGGCGGCTGGCGGTGATGGCGCAGGACGGCTACGCCTACGCGATCCGCCCGATCCATACCCATCTCGACGGCGACGTCGTGTTCGCGGTCGGCACGGCACCGGCACCCCTGCCGCAGACGGCCGATTTCCTCGTCCGCCTCGGCGGACTGGCGGCCGACGTCATGGCGCGTGCGGTGTGTCGTGGCGTCTATGCGGCCGACGATCTCGGCGACAAGCGCGGCTACCGCTCGCTGCACGGCGCCGGCCCGGTGCCGGTGGCCATGGTCGCGCAGTAGCAGGTCTCTCGGGAGGTGTGGCCGAAGCCGGCGGCGAGGTCGCGGACCACGCCGGCGCTGATATAGACGCAAGCCAGCGAGTCGAGGCCGTCGCCGGGCGGCACGGGCCAGGCCGGCTCATCGCCGGGGAGCAGGGAGGCCGCGGCGGCGTCCGTGGTCTGGGTGGAGGCGTCGATCGGGCAGGCGGCTTGTGCGGGCATGGGCGTTTCTCCTGATGGTCTGTCGGTGGCGGCCCTATTGCCGCCGCCGACAGGCAGGAGATTGCCAGCCCGATCCTTCAATCTGGCCGCGTCCAGCGGTCAGTATTGTTTCAACTATATCAGCAGGGACTTCTACGCCGCCAGGCGCAGGCTCTCCTCCAGCATGCCCAGTCCTTCGTCGACGACGGCATCGCTGGCGGTGAGCGGCACCAGGATCCGGATCACGTTGAAGTTGGTGCCGCAGGACAGCAGTACGAGCCCGTTCTCCAGCGCCCTGGCCGTCACCTGCTTGGTGGTGGCGGCGTCCGGCTCGAACGAGCCGCGCTCCTTGACGATATCGAAGCCGATCATCGCCCCCAGGCGGCGGATGCCCGCGATCGGCACCAGATCGTTGCGCCGCTCCATGAAGTGCAGCCGCTCCTCGATGCGCGCCCCGATGGCCTCGGCACGCGCGCAAAGATGCTCCTCCTCGATCACGTCGAGGACGGCCAGCGCGGCCACACAGGCGATCGGCGAGCCGGCATAGGTGCCACCGAGGCCGCCGGCCTCCGGCCGGTCCATGATCTCCGCCCGGCCGAGCACGCCCGACAGCGGGAAGCCGCCGGCCAGCGACTTGGCCATCGTGACGAGATCGGGCTCGACCCCGGCATGCTCGATCGCGAACAGCTTGCCGGTCCGGGCGAAGCCCGACTGCACCTCGTCGGCGATCAGCAGGATGCCGTGCTCGTCGCAGATCCGCCGCAGCTCGACCAGGAGCTCGGGCGGCGCCAAGTGGAAGCCGCCTTCGCCCTGCACCGGCTCGATGATGATGGCCGCGACCCGCTCGGGGTCGATGTCCGCCTTGAACAGGAAGGACAGCGCCTTCAGCGAATCGGCCACGCTGACGCCCAGCTGCTCGACCGGGAACGGCACGTGGTAGACATCGCCGGGCATCGGCCCGAAGCTCTTCTTGTAGGGCATGACCTTGCCGGTCAGCGCCATGGTCATCATCGTGCGGCCGTGAAAGCCGCCGGTGAAGGCGATGACGCCGGGCCGGCCGGTGGCGGCCCGCGCGATCTTGACCGCGTTCTCGACCGCTTCCGCCCCGGTGGTGAAGAACACGGTCTTGGCCGGGCCCTTGAACGGGGCGGCCGCGTTCAGCCGCTCGGCCAAGCGGACATAGGATTCGTAGGCCATGACCTGGAAGGCCGTGTGGGTGAACAGCTTGGCCTGGGCCGCCACCGCCGCCATCACCTTCGGGTGCCGGTGGCCGGTGTTGAGGACGGCGATCCCGGCGGCGAAGTCGACGTAACGCCGTCCCTCCACGTCCCAGACCTCGGCATTCTCCGCGCGTGCGGCGTAGACGGAGGTCGCATGCCCAACGCCACGCGGCACGGCGGCGTTGCGGCGGGCGAGCAGATCGGCGTTGCTGGTCATGGCGTTTGGCCTCGTTGTGTTCTGGTCGAAGGGGCGCCGCCGTTGCGGTCGCCTAGCCCGGGCGCGTGTTCGCCCGGGCGCGGATCGCGTCGCCGAAGGCGGCGAAGAGACGTCGCGAATAGGGGTTCTCGCGCACATGCCATTCGGGGTGCCACTGCACCGCCAGGGCGAAGCCCGAGGCATCGCGCACGCTGACGGCCTCAATCGTGCCGTCGTCGGCCACGGCCTCGACCGCGAGCCCGTCCGCGACGCGGTCGATGGCCTGGGCGTGCAGCGAGTTGACCTCGATCCGCTCGGCTCCGTCGAACAGCGCCTGCAGGCGGCCGCCCGGGGTCAGCCGAACCTCGTGGGCCAGGCCATAGCGCTCGCGCGTGGGCTTGGTCTTGTCCGAGCGGTGGTCCATCCGGCCGGGCAGCTCGTGGACAAACTGGTGCAGTGAGCCGCCGAGCGCGACGTTCAGCTCCTGCAGGCCACGGCAGATGCACAAGATGGGGATGCCACGGGCGAGTGCCCGGCGGATCAGCGGCAGGGTGGTGGCATCCCGGGCCGGATCGGCCTCGTTGTCGGCGCGCGCCGCCGGGCCGCCATAGTGGGTCGGCTCGACGTTGGACGGGCTGCCGGTGAGCATGACCCCGTCCAGCCGGTCCAGGAGGGCATCGGGGTCGAGCTGCCGGCCGATGGCCGGGATCAGGACCGGGATAGCGCCGGTGCCGAGGACGACCGCCTCGACATATTTCTCGCCGACGCTGTGGAAATGGAACTCGTCCCGCGGCTTCAGGCAGGAGGTCACGCCGACGAGGGCGGACGGAACATCGTTGCTCATGATGGAGGCTCTATAGCCCGGCCGGGGTACGCAGAACAAGTCATGGCACCGACGGGGCGGCATGCGGCGGAACGCAGAAGAGGGGGCCTGAGCCCCCTCTTCGAAATCGGTCGGCGCGGCAACTCCGCTGCCCAGATTGCCCCGCCGCCGTTCAGGTCAGGCCGCCTGGCTTTCGGTGGCGCCTTCGAGCACGCGCGGCCGCGCCTGGCCGCTGATCTCGATCTTGCGTGGCTTCATCGCCTCCGGCACCTCGCGCGCCAGCTCGACGTCGAGCAGGCCGTTGCGGAGGTTGGCACCGACTACCTTGACGTGGTCCGCCAGCTGGAAGCGATGCTCGAAGGAGCGCTGGGCGATCCCGCGATGCAGGTATTCGACGCCATTCTCGGGCTCGCTGATCCGGCCCTTGACCGTCAGCACCCCGCCCTGGGCGGTGATGTCGAGGTCACCCTCGCCGAAACCGGCGACAGCCATCGAGATCCGATACTTGTCCTGACCGAGCTTGGCGATGTTGTAGGGCGGATAGGAGACGTCGCGGCCCGCCTCGCGGAACGCGGTCTCGAACAGCTTGTCGAGATGGTCGAAACCGACGGTCGACCTAAAGAGAGGGGAAAGATCAAGAGCACGCATCACAAGTCCTCCATTTGAGCGACTAGGTAGATTGCCCGTCCTTGGACCGGGCGCTACAAGGTGGCTGCCGTATCTGTTGCGGATCCCGACAGCTCCCTGCATGCCGATTATTTGGTGACCGCGCCGGGGGCTGCAAGAGGGAGTCGGTGCGGATTTTTTCGCGGCCATACGACAGGGCACGGGCGAGGCCGAGGCATGGATCTGGACCATCTGCTGGTGCTGAAGACGACGCTCCTGGTGGCGGCTCTGGCCGTCTTCGGCACGTGGGAGCGGCTGCGCCCGGCAGCACCCAGCCCCCTGCTGTTGCGGATGGGCCAGCTGACCGCGGCGGCGTGGCGGCGCCTCGGCCGCAACCTCGGCCTCGCCGGCCTGAACGCCCTGCTGTCGCCGCTCCTGGTGCTGCCGGTCACGATCTGGGCCGACGGCTTCACGCTCGGGCTGCGCCCGGCGGCCTGGGGCGGCTGGCCGGGCCTGGTGCTCGATCTCCTCGTGCTCGACCTGTGGCTCTACTGGTGGCACCGGGCGAACCACGAGCTGCCGGTGCTGTGGCGGTTCCACGCGGTGCACCACCTGGACGAGACGCTGGATACGACCTCGGCGCTGCGCTTCCATTTCGGCGAGGTGGCGCTGTCGGCCGGCGCGCGCGCGCTCCTCATCGTGCTGCTCGACATCCCGCTGACCTCGGTCGTCCTGTTCGAGGGTCTGGTGCTCGCCTGCACGGTCTTCCACCATTCCGACGCGAGGCTGCCGGGGCCGCTGGAGCGGGCGCTGAGCCGCGTCATCGTGACACCGTCGATCCACTGGGTGCATCACCATGCCCTGCGGGCCGACACCGACAGCAACTACAGCACCGTGCTCAGCTGCTGGGACCGCCTGTTC
>JBATRI010000069.1:0-6415 GCA_049292515.1 Geminicoccaceae bacterium | reverse complement strand
CCACCGCATTCAAGTTTCCCGAGCTGAAGCTGCCCAAGGTTGATGTCGTGGCGCTGTTCGCCGCACAGAAGGCCAATCTGGCCACCGTGCACGAGGCGCAGACCGTGCTCTTCGGTGCCGCCGAGGCGATCGCCAGGCTCCAGTACGGCTATGTCGAGGGTGCCTTCGCCGAGGCCAAGGCCGCAGCCCAGAGCAAGGAGCTGCCCAAGGCCGAGACCGTCAAGGCCACCGGTGAGAAGGTCACCTCGGTCGCCAAGGAAGTCGTCGAGCTCGCCGTGGCCGCGCAGAAGCGTGTCGCCGAGCTGCTGACCCAGCGCAGGCAGGCCGCCGTCACCGAGCTGAAGGCCATGGCCGCCTGACCAGCCGAGTTTCCGCTCGAGGTGGAGATCGGCCGACGTCCTCCCTGGCTTGGCTGCTCTCTTGTTGCGTCCTCCACCTCGAGCCCGCCGAGTGCCCTTTCGCCTCCCTGGGGGCACCGGCCAGACTGGCCCCGAGCCGTTCGCTCGGGGTCCTATTCTTGTGCACGGCGCGCGCCAGTGCCGTCGTTTCCGAGCATCGATCTGGGTCAATAGCCCATGTCGTCATCGTAATCGCGCTCCGGCTGCCGACTGGTGGCGGGACCGTCGCGCTCCTGGCCGAGATCGGCGTCCCGGCCGCCGGGCTTAGGCTTGCGCGCGTCGTCGTCGCTCTTCTCCCGCTGCTGCAGGGCACGCTCGCGCTGTTGCTGCTCACGTTCCTGCTGGCGCTGCCGTTCGCGCTCCTGAGTGACCTCGTGCACCGCGGCCCGGGCGATCTCCGGTGCCTGCTGGGCCTCGAGCCGGTCCAGGGCCGCCTGCTGCTCGCCGGAGCGTTCGCGGATGGCCTCGATGAGGCCGGCCCGGTCGCTGGTGGCGATGGTCACGCCGTCCCTGGCGCGGGAGACCAGCACGTAGAAGCTGCGTTGGTGGGTGAGATTGAGCCGCCAGTGCTCGGCATGGATCAGCGCCCGGTCGGCGGTCTGGCCCTGCAGCTTCTGCGCCGTCTGCGCGTAGCCATGCTCGAGGTGCCGGGCCTCGGCCGAGCTGGCCTCCAGCGTGGTCTGGCGGCCATTTCGCTCAAGGGTGAAGCTGCCCTTGGCCGGATCGACCGCGGTGACGGTGGCAGTCTGGCCATTGGCGACGCCGATCGCCGGCAGGTTTTTCGTCCAGGTGATCCGGTCACCGGTGGCAAGCTCGCGCTGCTCGAGCCGGTAGACCTCGGCATCGCGAGCACCATGGCTGCCTGGCCGCCAGATCACAAAGCTGCCGTCCTCCTTTTGCAGCTGTAGGCGGCCGCCATGCTGGTCGGTGCCGACCACCCGGTAGGGCGTGCCCTTCTCCAGCCGGTCCTGCCAGTGTGGCGCCAGATCGCGGCGGAAGCTGACCACATCGCCGCTCTCGTAGAACACCGGCTGCTTCTGCTCACCCGGGGTCAGGCCCTTGGGTACCAGGATGTCGAGCACGAGCTTTGGCCCTTCCAGCTCGCCACGCGCCTGCAGCGCCGCGCGCACCTGCGCGTTGAGCTCCTTGCGGCCTTCGCGTGAGGGATCCGCCAGCACCGTCCTGGCCCGTTCTTCCACCGACAGGGCAGCATAGCGCTGGGCGAGGAAGGCCCGCCGGTCGTGCGCATCCTCTTCGTGCGACTTGCCCTGGATCTCGACCACCTCGCCACCGCCGCGCTCGATCGCCTGCAGCGCTTTGGCGGCATCGGCTTGCAGGGCGGCATAGACCGCCTCCTTGGTGGCCTCGTTGCTCTGGCGGACGATCTCGGTCAGCCTGAAGGTCGGCATGCCGGCCTCCTGCAGCTGGGCGAAGGCGCGGCCGGCTTCGACCGAGCCCAGCTGCTTCTCGTCGCCGACCAGCAGCACGCGGGCGTCCTGCAGCGTGGCCCCGGCGAGCAGCGTGTGCATGGCACGGGTGCCGACCAGCGAGGCCTCGTCGACGATCCACAGCTGCTTGCCGGCGGCACTGCCGGACCCCCTGCCCTCCATGCCGCGCTCGAGCTCAGCCACCTGCCGCTGCACGGTGACGGCCTCGCCGCCGATCGCCTGGGCCAGGCCCAAGGTGGCTTCGGTGGTGGGTGCTATGCCCTTGACGGTGTAGCCCTGCTGGCGGGCGGCCTCGGCCACGGTGGCGAGCACGGTCGTGGTCTTGGCGGTGCCGGCATAGCCCTGGATGCCGAGCACCCGCGAGCTGGTGGTGAGCACACCCTTGGTGGCTTCGGCCTGGCCGTGCGTCCAGCCGAAGCCGCGCTCCTCGGCCAGGGCACGCGCCTGGCCGACCAAAGCTTGTGCATCCAGCCGGTGCATGAAGCGGTCCACAGCACCACGCCCGGCCTGCTCCAGCGCCAGCATCCGCCGCTCGGTCTGGATCATCCCGGCGGTGGTGAAGCCCGGCATCAGTGTCGGGTGTTTTGTGACCGGATTGATGGCGCGGACCTGCCGCTCCACCAGCTCGCCACGGCTCTGCAGCTGCGCCACCGCCTGGTCGATCTGCTCGGCCCGTGCGGTGCCCAGCGTCATCTGCCGCGCGCGCTGCTCCAGACTCTTGGCGGTGAATGCGGCATCGCGTTCGGTGAGGATCGCTGCCGCCTCGCGCACCGCACGCAGCGCCGGCTCGGATGCCAGCGTATGCTGCCGCTCTGTCGTTTGCTCCTGACCAAACGTACGTTCGCGGCCGAGGCTGGCGGTGCTCTCCAGCTCGCGATTGCGCTGCTGGGCCAGGGCCACAAAGCGCTCGAGATCGAGCCCGTGCTGGCGGGCCAGTGCCCGGTCCTGACTGCGTTGCAGGACCCGATCGACCTCGGGCTTGGCCCCGCGCGTGCGCAAGGTGGCATCCTCGCGCTGCGCCAGGGTAGCGCTTGTCCGGGTCAGACCCTGCTCGGCCAGACGTGCCTCAACGGCCTTGGCCCGGCTACTAAACAAGAGCGTGACCTCACGTGGCACGCCGTCCAGCTCGAAGGTGCCGTTGCGGCTGGGCACAATGGCGTAGCCGAGCTCGGCGGCGCGGGCTGCGAGCGCCTGCTGGTAGCGCTCGCCGGCCTCCTTGGCGTTGACGTAGAGACGGATGCTGTGAACGCTCTGCCACTGCTCCTTGCTGCCGATGGTGGCGTTCATGACCACGGCATGGCTGTGCAGCTGCGGCTCGGCCGCGCGCGATAGATCGTGCCGGAACACCGCCGCCACCATGTGCCGGGCGGGCTCCTCGAGCGCCTCGCCGCCATGGCGTGAGCGCGTGCTCAGCGCATGCTCCTGCAGCCAGCCGAGCGCATCCCTGACCGCCGCGTCGTGCGCTGCGACCAGCCGTTCGTCGCCACCGACGAGGGCAGCGAGGCTGACGCTCTTCGGCGCGGAGAAGGTCAGATCCCAGCCGTGCTGATGCTGATGCTCGCCATCTCGGATGCGGCCGAGCTGGGTCTCGGCATCGATCCTGCCTTCGAGCAGCTGCTTGAACCGGCCGGCCTCGACCTCACCCGTAAGGCACAACTTCTCGGCGCCGGTGCCGAACCAATGTGACGGCCCCTCCTCGTGCTGGGTGTAGTAATTGTCCTTGGCAAAGTAGCTGGCCGCCGCCATCGATGAGCGCACGACTCCGATCGACAACATGCTCAGCGCCCCTTCGTGTGCAGGGCCGGGAGCGATGCCGGCAGGCGTGCCGTCCGGTGGCAGATGTCGGCGCCGAAGGCTTCGAGATCGAAGCCGGCTTGCCGAGTGCGTGCCCGATCGGCTTGCCGCTGCTGCTCGCCCGGCAGTCGTGGCCGAGCGGCCCTGGCCTGCCAGGTGGCCCGCTCGCGTTGGATAATGTTGGCCGTCGCCCGGCTGAGCCCGCGAGCCTCGAGATGCGCGCCGTCGACCGGTTCACTCAGTCCCCTGGCGGCTGCACCGACATCGAACAAGGCCGTGATCGGGGGTGCTTCACCGCCATAGCGATGGAGGCGCGCCAGGTGGTCGGACGCCCGAGCGGGCGTCCGGATCGGGGTGACCCTCAGCATGGCTCACTCCTTGCCCTTGATCGCCTCCACCGGGGATGCCGGCGGGGTGATGGCAGGAGCGGCGGCAGTGTCGGATACGGGATTGCTGGCCGTACCGCTGTTGCTCGTGGCGGCAACGATCGCGGCGGATTCGCCCTCCCTTGAGGTTGCTTCACCCAATGGCAGATCGCCCTTCCTGGCGTCCACCGGTGGCGTGTCGGGCACGTCGGCGACACGCGCGGCAAAGGTCTCCTCAGGCTTGGCCGGCAGGGTCGGCCTGGCGATTGGCTGCCGCTGCACGGTGTTCGGGTGTGGCAGCGTGGTCTGTGCTACGGGCCAGGCGCCCGACAGCTGGACGAAGCAGTGAAAGCGCTCCTGGCGGAGCAGCTCCGCCGGCATCACCAGATGCCGCTGCACGCGCTGGGCGCTGAGCTGCACGCCCTTGGGTGTGTCGCCGGCGGCATCGTAGCGGGTGCTCTCCTTGACCGTCTCCTCCTCGACCTCGCCCAGGGCATCGGCCCCCCATCTGGCGGTCTCGGGGTCGGCAATGCGGAACAGCACCTTGGTGCCGAGCACGGCCGACATGGTCTTGGCATCGTCGGCGCCGTAGACGTCGCGCAGCTGCGCCAGGTCCTGAAAGCCCAGCACGACACAGGCACCGAAGCTGCGCCCTTCCGCCATCAGGTCGGACAAGGACGGCACCCGGTGCAGGCTCTTGACCTCGTCGACGATGAACCAGCAGCGCCGGTCGCGCTGCTCGCCGCAGGACAGGAGTGCGGCCACCGCGCAGTCGAGCCAGCAGGTCAGCAAGGGCTTGATCGAGGTGTGCTTGGCGCGCAGCGGCGAGGGCAGGAACAGCCACGGCTGCTGATTGCGGCTGTCGATGCCCTGGATGTGGCGCAGGATCGAGAAGTCACCCGGGCCACCGCTGGTGAGCGGCAGATAGCGCAGCGTGCGGGCATAGGTGCGCAGGTTCTGCTCGACCGAGACCCGCATCCGCTCGCCACCCGGCTCAAAGATCTGGGTGACGTCGGTGCCGCGGTAGAACGCCTCGCGCTGCTCGGCCGAGGCATGCAGCAGCAGCTGCAACAGCTGCTCGAGGGCCGGCTTGTCGCCCTTGGTGCCGCGCATCTTCATGAGTGCTGCGCTGAGCATGGCGCGGGCGGTGTCATGGAAGAACGGGGTGCTGTGATCGCCAGCCGGGATCAGCGCGTGCGCCACCCGATCGGCGTCCATCTCGTCCTCGATCTCGGCCCAGGGCGACCAGGGTCGGGTGCGCGCATCGAGTGGGTTGAGCAGCACGTCGCCACGCTTCGGGTCGTAGTAGTGGCTCGTGAAGGTGCCCTTGCTGTCGTAGATCACGGCCGCGTCGCCACGCGCGCGGATCGCATCCAGCAGGCCCATGATCGCCTGCGTCTTGCCGGTGCCGGGGCCACCGATGAAGGCCAGATGCTCGCACTCGCTGCCCGCCGGCAGCGGCACCTTGCCGATATGCAAGGGCGTGGCTTGGCGCTTCCTGCGCACCTGCCGGGCGAGTTCCCCGTCGCTGACCTTGACCGCCCCGCGCAGGTATTTGCCGGTCAGCATGCGCCGGCCGAAGCTCTTGATCGCCCGGTGCGCCACGATGCCGAGCGGCACCGTCACCACGGTGGCGAGCAGCACGCTCCACAACAAGGAGTGCCCGATATCGCCGGCAACGTCCTGGAACCAGGGCTCGGCCGTGATCGCCGAGGGCGGCCATTTCTCCCAACCGCCGCTGGTCCACACCGGCCATTGGCCGATGTCGCGGCCAACGACATCAACGAGGAACGACGCCCAGAGATAGGTGAGCGCTGACCCGATCTCGCGCTGGGTATGCAGCACGACGATGCCGGCGAGGATGAGGAACAGCCAGAGCAAGGACGCGAGCACGGTATAGAAGGTGAGTGCCCGGCCCATGCTGCGATTGCGGAACAGCAGCACGCCGAAGCCACGGCTGAAATCGTCGCTGCGATGGCTCGGATGGGGTGCGGTGGCCTGCATCACACCCCCTCCCCGGCCGTGTTGGCGGCTGCACCGTTGCCGTTCGGATGACGTGTCACTGCACCGGCAACAGGTGCCCCCGGAAGGCTGGATTCGAGTCCTTCCTCACCCGCTTCGGCTGTGTCGTCCGACAGCTCAGGCGGCAGGGCGAAGGCCAGCTCGGGAGCTGGCGGTGGCTGCAACGGTGCAGGTGCGCCGGCATCGATCGCGGCAATGTCCTGCTCGACCGTGGCCCGGAAACGCTTGAAACCGCGGCTGCTCGCGTCCTGGCAATCGGCATGGAACTTGTAAGCCACCTCGCGGCTGTTGCCGTGGGTCAGCATCGCGTACTCGAGCACATGGACGATGATCGTCTGCAGCTCCCAGATGCCGTAGCGCGTCGACTTGAACAGGTCGTAGTGCCGGG
>JBATRI010000068.1:0-12357 GCA_049292515.1 Geminicoccaceae bacterium | reverse complement strand
CGCGGGCCCCAGTCATTGATGACGGCCGCGTGCAGGCTCGCGATTTCCTCCCGGTCCTCGCCGGGCAGGAGGGCGAAGAGGCCACCGCGCAGGCCGTGGCGGGTCCCGTTGCGGGCGGCGCTGGCCTTGCCGGCGTCGGTCGTGGGGCCGCGGGAGCGGGCACCGTTGGTGCGGGAGGCGGCTTGCCGGGCTGGTGAGGGGCTAACGGGCATGTCGATCTCCATCTAATGGGCTCGACACTTTATCGCCTTTCAGTTGATTATCGTCAAGGATATAGATCCTACTACATTTGTGCCCTCGTCCGTCTGGCCCATCATCCCGGAATGGGGACCTACGGTGCGCCCCACACGACCAGGTCCCGCAACCGCCTACCTTTGGGAAGAACTCGCCCACAAGACAACCGACGCGGCGACACTAGCGACACCCGCGCGTTGCCCGCCAGTCCAGCCTCCCCTCGCGTCAGCCGGTGTGATAAGGCTGCGCCACGCCCCTGCCCTCCGGGCACGGCAGGTGTGACGCAGGAGTGCGACGTGGTCATGCCCTCGACCACCGAGGAGCGCGTGCGGCAGGCGTTGCGGAAGCTGGTCGGGCTCGAGCTCACCGCCACCGCCCGCTCGGCCGACCTGCGCGGATTCCACTTCGGGGAGCTGCGCCCCTACCGCGACCGGACGGTCGGCGAGCTGGCACTCCACATCCAGTGCGCGTGGCGCATCGAGGGTTCAGGCGGCGTGCTCACCGGCCGGTCCGACCTCTGGCAGCCGGCCCTGAATCTCTGGGGCGCCGACTTCGAACGCTGGGACCACGAGCGGGACGGCAACCTCCAGGACAAGCGGATCGCCGAGTGGCTGGGCCACCACGATCCGCGCCCGGGAGTGTGCCTTGAAGCGGAGTTCCGACCCGTCGTCCTGGCCGCGCGCGCCATGCCGTTCGGCGGGGCCGAGATCGATTTCTCGGGAGGCTGCCGCCTCACCCTGTTTCCTGCCGGCAGTGCTGGCGAGGACTGGCGCCTGTTCCAGCCGGGCGACGACGACGCGCCGCACTTCGTGGTGGCGGGCGGCAGGGTTGCGGAGGCCGAGTAGTGTCCGTTGGGGTCGGAGCCCTCGCCGTGCACCGGCGCCGCATCTCCTCGCCGCCACCGGTACTTGCCTAGTCGAACAGCTCGAAATGGCGTGGCGCCGGCGGCAGCAGCCGGCCGGTCCGGATCGCTGCCACCACCGAGACCACGGCCGGCAGCATGCGAGGATCGTAGGGCTTGCGCACCACGCCAAGGGCGAAGCCGCTCGATGCGCGCGCCCGTTCCAACTCGGCGGTGACGAAGACGCAGGTGATCCCGTGCCGCTTCGTCAATGTCCGCGCCACCGACACCCCGTCGACGTGGCCGGCGAGCGTGATGTCGACGAAAGCCAGCTCGGGTGCGTAGGCGTCGGCCAGCCGCAACGCGTCCTGAGCATCCAGCGCCGGGCCCAGCGACTGATGGCCGGCGCCCAGCAGCACGGCCGCCAGTGCCGCGCCGATCAGGGCATCGTCCTCGACGATCAGGACCACCATGGCTGTCGTTCGCCTCGCCGACTCAAATCGGCACTCAGCCGTGCCCGCCCGGGCCTGCCTGTCGCTAACCTGTATCAGTCGCCACGCACATTGTGCCGGGTGCGGCCGATGCGGGTGCGTGAATGCCTGGGCGTTCTCGTGGGTGGGCGCGGGCGACAACCATGGCTTCGACCTGACGATCTCGCGCCTCATTCGAGCCCCACGCGCCCTCGTCTGGAGCGCCCGGGCCGATCCGGAGAGCTTCGCCCAGTGGTGGATTCCAGCACCGCTTCAATGCAGGGTCGTTGCCATGGATCTGCGCCCCGGCGGATCGTTCGTCACCGAGATGAGCGCGGACGGCGGCCGCTTCACGCCCCATCTGAGCGGCTGCTTTCTCAGCATCGCCGAGGCCGAACGGATCATCTTCACCAACGCGCTGGTCCACGGCTGGCGACCGGCAGCCGCCTTCTACCCGACGCCGATCACCGCGACGATCACCTTCAAGGATCACCCCGACGGCACGGAATACACCTCCCGCGTCATGCACAAGGACCGCCGCGACCGCGACCGGCACGAGGAACTGGGCTTCCACGACGGTTGGGGGACCGTCGCCGGCCAACTGGCGGCGCTCGTCGAGAAGCGCGCAGCGGAACGGGTGGGATAAAGCGTGGCTGCAGACGGTAACCACGGGCTTTGAGGGCACCGAGTATCGACTCGCGCATGAAATCGTCAATTTCGTATGGTGTCACCGAAACTTCCCGGGCGGAGATGGTGCATCGGGACGAACTCGTTCTCCTTTATTCAGTGGGCGTTGCGTATTCCAGAATTCGACCTCCAGTCAAATGCCGCGCTGCAAAATACAATCTGAGTCGCGACGACCAATGCCAAATATCGACCGCTGATGGAATAGCCTTCGGTAATAGATATGGACCACCATCAAATCTCTCCATTGCCATTAGTCTTGCCAGTTGTTCCGCCGGATCAAGAATTACTGCACTCTGATCTACACCGCTAATAGGATATGCGGCTATAGCACCTATCTCTCTATCTCGTCGGACTAGCTGTCGCTGAGCAAGCACTCTAAGTGTCATGTTAACCTCAACAACAAAGACAAACGCCATAAAGTAGATCTTACTCTCAATGCACGTTGCGATAAGTTTTGGCTGAGACACAAAGTCACTTTCTTCAATCGCCAGCTCCTCGTGAATACCGCGCTTGAAAGTTTGAAAAACATCGGTATCCCCTCTCCGATCTGCCGGGGCCTCAATATCCAGCCCGTCTACGTATGATTGCCACCAGGGCTCCGAGGTTGAATCGGGTCTCGGTGCCCACATCTGCTCTGCAAAGCTAACATTCCAACCCCCGACCAATGGAACTCGCTGAGAACTTGGCAATGTCAACAGAATAAACCTTTGTTTTCGCTCTGGATCAGACAGAAAAACGATACCATGGGCACTAAGATGGTAAGGAACAATAGATCGATGGAATAGATGACCGGGACGACCCCAAAATGTATCAAATACTTTATCCGCTCCCAATGCAAACTCATCATGTCCGATCTCTCTAGATAGCTCAGCTATTGTGCGCATCGAAAAATAGTCGCTATTACCTATATGCATAGCGAATTCTCGGTTGTCTAGCACCATTTGCAATGGAGGCTCCAATAGATATCGAATTCGGTTTGGCCTTGCACGCCGCGAACCGGCCCAGGATCGAAGAGAGCGTCCGAGAATATCAAGTTGCGTTTTTGAGAGAGACTTAGCAGCCATCGACGGCCAATCCGCTGTGGAGATCTTTGTTGTCACCTGATCCTGCGTTATACCGCCATGAGGGCTGAATTCATTTGGAAATAAATGTAATTCCACGGCTCCATCGATCGCGACATTTCCATGGAGAGAGAGGGGTGGGAAGCGCTGGATCAGCTTTTTCAGATCGGAGGATGGAGCGAGCTTTACGAGTGCTGTGACTGATGATAGACTATCCTTTACTTCAACCGCTCGATAAGGCGGCGGGTTGACGTATCTGCGCCTAAAGTGATCTTGTATCTTCTTGAGAGAGTGAGTCGCTTGAAAATCTGCCAGGAACGAAGGTAGCTCTAGAGCTTGATGAATTCGATAGGTGATTACGGGCCGACCAAAAGCGATCGCCTGCCCAAGTTCGAAGTAAACCCAAGGTGATTTAAGGCTAGATGGAGATGCGACGAATATAACTTCAGCGCATTGCACGATGCCTTTAGATATTCTTGCTTTGAAATTCTCTCCCAGGCTTATATTCTTCTCATCGAGAAAAGTACTCAACCCAATTTCATCTATTTTGCGTTGGATTCTCCTTGCACAATTGCGATCAACAGACGAATAACTGATGAATACAAGCGTCTCCATTCGCATTTCCACCTGAAGCGGATGTTCACCGTACCAAGTACCACTAACAAAAGTTAATTTCGTGGCCCGATGTCCTGTCGAGCTGCTTTCGCACGGCGTCCCCGACGCTGACCCGCCCATCCTGCACCACCCGCCCATAGATCCCCCGCAGCCGCAGCCGCTTCTCCTCCCCCGTGTTCACGAACACGCACGCATCCCGCCCATAGCGCGCGATGAACTTCCTGCAGCCGTCGTGCGGGGCGTCGGTGATCTCGATCACGGCGGAGCCGATGGCGAGGCGGGTGCCCGGGGGGCAGTTGGCGGGGGACAGGTCCAGGTCGATGAACAAATTGTCGCCGGCCGGCGCCCAGTTGGCGCGCTCGCCCGCGATCAGCGCGATGCAGCGGGCGTTCATGATGCAGACCTGGATGTCGGGCAGCGGCGGGCCGCCGGCCCTGGCCCAGCGGTCGCCGTGGGCGCCCTGGGCGAGGCTCAGCGCGCAACTGTCCAGCTCGCGGCGGACACCCTGCCCCGGGCGGATCACGATGGCGGTGAGCCTGCCGTCGTCCTTGGGCAAGCGCAGGATCTCCGGCAGCCCGTCGTTCAGCTCGGCTAGGGTCAGATGGCGGGCCATCGGCGGTCTCCGTCAGCTCTGCGAGCGTCACCAGCGGGGGCATCATGCGCAGAATCCGCACGTCTGCCCAGTGCGTCGCCTGCTGGACGGTGGTTCTCCGGCCCTTAGTCTCGCGCACCCGTCCACCCGCCGGACCGCCCAGCATGACCGCCGCCAAGTTCGATCCGGCCCGCGCCGGGGAGTCTGACCAGCAGAGCCGCATCGCCCTGGCCGGCTACGATGCCTGTCACGAGCTGGCCGCCTGCTCGTGACCGACGCCGGCACGGCGCAGGGGTCGTCACCATCGGGGCGCTGGAGCCGTCGTGGCGGTTCGTCACGGTCGGCTCCGCCCCGGCCTGACCGAGCGGACGGTGCTGCATCAGGGCCGTGTCGACGACCTGCCGGCCGGCGAGCCCTTTGATGCCACGACGCTGATCGGCGTGCTGCACCACCTGCCGGGTTAAGGGTGCCCGGTACCGAGCCCACCAGGGTATCCGGCACCGAGCCACCTCAGCTCACGGTTCAGTCGGCGTAGGCGCCGGCTGCCTCGATGATCGGCTTCCATTTGGCGACCTCGGCCTTGAGGTGCGCATCGAGGGCGGCGGGTGTCGCCTCGTCCAGCGGGACCGGCACCGTGCCGAGCTGGGCGAAGCGCTCGATCACCTTCGGGTCCTGCAGGGCCACCTGGAGCGCGCCGGCGAGCTTGTCGAGGATCTCCTGCGGCGTCCCTGCCGGCGCGTAAAGCGCGTGCCAGACGGTCATCTCGAAGCCGTCCAGGCCGGCCTCGTTCAGGGTCGGCAGGTCGGGCAGAACGGGCAGCCGCTCGGTGGTGGTGACGGCATAGCCTTTGATCTTGCCCGACTTGATCTGGGTCACCGTGTTGGTGGTCTGGTCGCACATCATGTCGACCTGGCCGCCCAGGAGATCGGTCATCGCCGGCCCGGTGCCCTTGTAGGGGACCGTGGTCAGCGGAACGTCGATCGCGTCCATGAACAGCATGCCGCACAGGTGCGAGGCCGAGCCGATGCCGGCATGGGCGTAGGTGACGTTCTCCTTGTTGGCGCGGACATAGTCCAGCAGCTCGGCGATCGTGCTCGGCGCAAAATCGGCCCGGGCGACGATGGTCATCGGCACATCGGTGATCAGGCCGATGCCGGCGAACCCGTCGACCGGATCGTAGGACAGCTTGCGATAGAGCGTGGCGCTGCTGGCCTGGGCGACGTGGTTGAGCAGCAGCGTGTAGCCGTCCGGCTCGGCCCGGGAAGCGCGCGCGGTCCCCAGCGTGCTGCCGGCGCCGCCGGCGTTCTCGACCAGCAGCTGCTGGCCCAGCGTCCGGCTCATCGATTCGGCCACCAGCCGGGCCACGGTATCGGTCGGGCCGCCGGCGGCGTGCGGGACCAGTACGGTGATCGGCTGGGTGGGGTAGTCGGTGGCAGCCATGGCGGTGCCGCTGGCGACGAGCAGAGACGCAAGCAATGAGGTGAAGCGGTGCATGAGGTGACTCCCTGTGCATGATGTCGGCTGTGGCGAGCGGGCGGGCGCGCGACCGGTCCTGGCCGCGCGCGAGGCCCTACGCTCGACGATGCGGGCGGCGCGTCAGAGATTGTCGCCGCGCAGCGCCTCGATCACCGCGTCGGTGACCTGCCGGGTCGTAGCCGAACCGCCGAGATCGGGCGTGTGCAGGGCCGGGTCGGCGGTCACCCGCTCGACCGCACGCATCAGGCGCACGGCCGCGTCCTTCTCGCCCAGATGCTCGAGCATCATCACCGCGGTCCAGAAGGTGGCGACCGGGTTGGCGACGCCCTTGCCGGTGATGTCGAACGCCGAGCCGTGGATCGGCTCGAACATCGAGGGCGTGGTGCGCTCGGGGTTGAGGTTGGCGGTGGGGGCGATGCCCAGCGAGCCCGCCAGTGCCGCCGCCAGGTCCGAGAGGATGTCGGCATGCAGGTTGGTGGCGACGATCGTGTCCAGCGTCTCGGGCTTGAGCGTCATGCGCATGGTCATCGCGTCGACCAGCATCTTGTCCCAGGTGACGTCGGGGAATTCCCTGGCGACCTCGGCCGCGATCTCGTCCCACATCACCATGCCATAGCGCTGCGCGTTGGACTTGGTGACCACGGTCAGGAACTTGCGCGGCCGTGACTGGGCCAGGGCGAACGCGTAGCGCATGATCCGGGTGACGCCGGCCCGGGTGAAGATCACCAGCTCGGTGGCGACCTCGTGCGGCAGGCCACGATGCGAGCGGCCGCCCTGGCCGGCATACTCGCCCTCGGAGTTCTCGCGCACGATCACCCAGTCCAGCTCCTTGGCGGTCACGTTGCGCAACGGGCTGGTGATGCCGGGCAGGATCCGGGTCGGCCGGACGTTGGCGTACTGGTCGAGCGGCTGGCAGATCGCGAGGCGCAGGCCCCAGAGCGTGATGTGGTCCGGCACGTCCGGCGCGCCCACGGCACCGAAATACAGCGCATCGAAGCCGCGCAGCTGGTCGTGCCCACCGGGCGGCATCATGACCCCATGCTGCTTGTAGTAGTCCGAGCCCCAGTCGAAGTTGGTGACCTCGAGCTCGAAGCCGCCGTCGCGCTCGGCGCAGACCTCGAGCACCTCGAGGCCGGCGGCGATCACTTCCGGCCCGATGCCGTCGCCCGGAATGGCGGCGATCTTGTGGCTACGCATGATGGATACTCCCAAGCTTGCCCGGCGCCATGGCGTGGGCTCTGGTTATGGTCGGCGGTCGCCCCGGATCGGAGCAACCGGTCGGTCGGGATCACGCCGGCTGGTGGCGCGGTCGGTTTGCGATCCGCGGCGAGGAGATCGGGATCGCCGCGGCCAAGGCTGCGGTCACGCGCCCGCGCCACGGCTCGGCGAACCACCGCGTGCTGGCGACGATGGCGCCTGGGAACGGACCGGCTTCGGCGCCACCGCGTCTTGCGCCGAAGTGGTGCAGCATCGAATTGCCGGGCACCGCGAAGAAGAAATACGGGATGAAGAACAATCCTGCACCCCAGCCAAGCATCTCCGAGTTAAGTCCTAAATCATCACCCATGATGATCGGGATAAACTCACCATTTGTTCGTATGATAAACGCGATAATGTGGAGGGCACATAGGAGCAGTACCAGACGCCATGCGACCTTCCGCATCATCACCAGCTCGAGCGATGCTTTCATTGGCTCGACCTTCCCTGAGATGGTTCCGGGCACTGCTGGGCTGCCGTCAGAAAGCATATACGCCACTGTGAATACGTTCTTCCATGCAAGCTGGCGTACGAAGCATCTAGAGGGCTGCCGTCTTAGAGTCAAGCTTGAATCTCATCTTGCATGGAAGTAGCTTGGTCAAGACAGCAACCCTGCGAAATGACCGATGCTGACCCTGGACGATCTGGCTGCCCCGCCCGCGCAGCGCCCCTCCCTCGTCGATGACGCCTATCGGGCGCTCAAGGGCGCCATTCGCGAGAATGTCTTTCCGCCGGGCTATCAGGGCTCGGAGCAGGAAATCGCCTCCAGGCTGGGGATGAGCCGCACACCCGTGCACGAGGCCGTCATCCGCCTGCAGGAGGAAGGGCTCGTCCGCGTGCTGACCCGGCGTGGGGTTCTGGTCTGCACGGTCTCCGCGGACGACATGCGCGAGATCTACGATGTCATCATCGCGCTGGAGGCCATGGCGGCCGAGTTGCTGGCCAGCCAGCCGGCGGTCGACCGGACAGCCGTCGTGCGCGAACTCGCCCTGGCCAATGAATCCATGCGCCAGGCTCTGGCCGATGACGATCTGACCGCATGGGCGCGAGCGGACGACCTCTTTCACCGCACCTTGATCGACCGTTGTCGGAACGGCCGCATCACCCGCATCGCCGGGACCATCATGGATCAGTCGCATCGAGCCCGGATGCTGACCCTGCGGATGCGCGCCAAGCCGGTACACTCGATCGAGCAGCACCAGGCGATCATCGACGCCATCGCCCAAGGCGATGCCGCTCAGGCACGCCATCACGCCCGGGACCATCGCGCCCGAGCCCGCGACGAACTCGTGCCCTTGCTCAACCATCTCGGCATACGCCACCTCTGACGGCTGGAAGGCTATGTTCGGCATTATGGGTACTTGGTGCCGAGCCCGACGAGCCTGGATGCAATGTAGTCAAGGTTTTTCTGGAGGATGTAGTTTGATGGATGCAAAGCCTCGGCGCGACCGATTTGCGACAATGGGAATGGGCCTAGTCATCTCCCAACCGATGCGTTTTTCGGGCACTAGCGCATTAATCGTCCCAGGGCTCGATCGACAAGAGTTAACTTCGTGGTTATTATTGTGGGACAGGCTCGCTTGGCCACGTTCTGCTTATTTTTCAGTCAGCTTTGAAGGCGATGACGCCGATGAGCAGTTCCTTATGGCCGCAGGAGTTTTGACACGTCCGACCGTAGACCCAGGTCAGGTACGAGGCGATTTGGCCCAGCTTGCGGCGATGGAGCATGTTCAGGCGTTTCTAAATCTCGAAAAGATGGAGCCTGGTGCTTGGGCACTTGCGCAGGGCACGAACTCGTTCCTTTTGGAATCTGGGGTATGCGTGCCCTCACGAGGTGCACTCGTCGAATTGTATGGGGCGATACCAGTGCCGGATGCCTGTGTTCCTCTAGACGACATTCTTCAATTTAAGGCTAAACGGAGAGATGAATTAATTCAACTGCGGGATCAAATCAACACACTATATGAAGACGTCAATAATGCTGATGATGTATCCTTCGCGCTTAAACAACGTGCTAGTCAAATTGATCACGCGTGTACAGAATTAGTGAAAGTTAGTAAAGAATACAATTTCCCTTTCCGCATTGCAGATTTAAAATGCAGCTTTGATGCGAATATGGGATCTGTCATTAAGCACGCACTTGCGTCTTCTGTGACAGGATATTTTGCATTTGATTTGTCAACTACAACGAGCGCATTAACTGGGCTCGGAATAGGTGCATTGAGCGCTATTCGTGTATCAGGTGACATTGCGCCGCGTCGTTACGCGTATCGGACTAGCCCTTACAGATATGTCTATCATTTCCATGACGAAATATTCTGAGGGAATATCCTGGCATAGAATCCAGGATGAACAGAATGAAATATTTCAGTTACTTGCGGTCGATCGACGTGCTGGGGGTTCAGGTCACTTCGTTCGCACTGATGCCTGAGTCGCTTCACCGTGCTTCCTCACCACGTCCCCCACACTCACCCGTCCATCCTGCACCACGCGCCCGAAAATCCCCCGCAGCCCAGCCGCTTCCCCTCCCCCGTATTCACGAACACGCACGCGTAGCGCCCATAGCGCGCAACGAGCTGCCCGCAGCCATCGTGCGGCGCGTAGGCGATCTCGATCACCGCGGTGCCGATGGCGAGGCGCTTGCCCGGGGGCGTGTTGGCGGGCGACAGGTCCAGGTCGATTAACAGATTGTCACCGGTCGGCGCCCAGTTGGCGCGCTCTCCTGCGATCAGCGCGATGCAGAGGGTGTTCATGAGGCAAATCTGGATGTCGGGTAGCGGCTGGCCGCCGGCCCCGGCCCAGCGGTCGCCGTGGGTGCCCTGGGCAAGGCTCGGCTCGTAGCCATCGAGTTCGCGGCGCGTGCGCTTCTCCCGCCGGATTACGATGCCCGCGAGCATGCCGTCGTCCTTGCGCCGGCAGGATCTCCGGCAAGCCCCTCGTTCAGTTCGGTCAAGGTGAGATGGCGGGCCAGCGGCGGTCTCCGTCGGCTCTGCGAACGTCGCCAGCGGCTCCCATCACGCGCAGGAATAGCATGGCTGCCCAGTGCACGGTCCGGTGGACGGCTCGCCTCTCCCCATTATCCTCGCGCGCCCACCCAACGGCCGGACCGCCCAGCATGACCGCCGCCACCGTCGACCCCGCCGCCAAGTTCGATCCGGCGCGCGCCGGGGAATATGACCAGCAGAGCCGCATCGCCCTGGCCGGGTACGATGCCTGCCATGAACTCGCCGCCTGCGTGCTCGCCGCGGCGCTGGAGAGCAGGCCCGACGCGCGCCTGCTCGTGGTCGGCGCCGGCACGGCGCAGGAGGTCGTCACCATCGCAGCACTGGAGCCGTCGTGGCGGTTCGTCGCGGTCGACCCGGCCCCGGCCATGATCGAGCTCGCCCGCTGCCGCATCGATGCCGCCGGGCTCGCCGGGCGGACGGTGCTGCATCAGGGCCACCTCGACGACTTGCCGGCCGGCGAGCCCTTCGATGCCGCGACGCTGATCGGCGTGCTGCACCATCTGCCCGGCCTCGCCGCCAAGCAGAAGATCCTGGCCGACATCGCCGCCCGGCTGGCGCCGGGAGCGCCGTTCATCCTCGCCGGCAACTACCGGGCCTATGCGAGCCAGCCGCTGCTGCTGGCCGCCTGGCGCCAGCGCTGGCGGATGCATGGCGCCACGCCGGCGGAGATCGAGGCGAAGCTGGGCAAGATCCTGAAGGGTGCGGAGCCGCCGGCCTCCGAGCAGGACGTGGCCGGGCTGCTGGCCGAGGCCGGCTTCGCGCCGCCGACGCGGTTCTTCGGCAGCCTGTTCTGGGGCGCCTGGATCACCCACCGCACGGCCTGAGCGGTGACCCGCCGCATCTTGCCGCGCTCGGGCTCGCGGGTCATGCTCGAGGCATGATCCGCATTTCGCTTCGCGTCGAGCTGGTTCCCGGCGCCCGCATCGGGCCCGGCAAGGTGGCCCTGCTGGAGCAGGTGGCCAGCACCGGCTCGATCTCGGCCGCCGGCCGGGCGCTGGGCATGTCCTATCGCCGCGCCTGGCTGCTGGTCGACGAGCTGAACCGGCTGTTCGCCGCCCCGGTGGTCACGACCCAGCTCGGCGGCAGCCATGGCGGCGGCGCCTCGCTGACGCCGCTGGGCAACGACCTCGTCAGCCGCTTCCGGCAACTGGAGCGTGAGGCCGAGGCCCTGGCCGCCACGCATCTGGGCCCGCTCGCCGCCGCGGCGCGACCTGCAGCCCAGGACCCGTAGGCTGGTCGCCTCAGTCCTTGCCGACCATCACGTCGGACGCCTTGACGACCGCATAGGCGGCATCGCCGACGACGAGCTGCAGCTCGTCCACGGCCTCGTTGGTGATCGATGCGGTGACAATGGCGCCACCGACGTCGATGCGCACATGGGCGGTGGTCGCACCCTTGACGATCTCGACGACCTTGCCCTGGAGCTGGTTGCGCGCGCTGATTCGCATAGGTCTCTCCTGATTGTCGGCGGTGCCGGGATAGACCGCTTCGCGGCAACGGGGAAGCGTTGTATTGGTTCGGATATAGCGAACGAACCGAACGAGGTGCAGATGTCGGGATATCGGGAGTCGACCCGGCGGGGCGGGCTGAAACGCCTGGCCGCCGTCCTCGCGGTCGCCACCTTGCTGGCGGCACCACAGGCCCGTGCGGCCGAGAGCGGGCCGGTGCTGGTGTTCGCGGCCGCCAGCCTGAAGAACGCGCTCGACGACGTGATCGCGAGCTACACGGCCAGGACCTCCGGCAGGGTCAGCGCCTCCTATGCCGCGAGCTCGGCCCTGGCCAAGCAGATCGAGCAGGGTGCACCGGCGCAGATCTTCATCTCGGCCGACCTCGACTGGATGGACTATCTGGAGCAGCGCGGCCTGATCGACACCGCGTCGCGGCGCAATCTGCTGGGCAACAGCATCGTGCTGGTGGCGCCCGCCGCCAGCACGCTGGCCGAGGTGGCGATCGGCCCCGGCTTCGACCTCGCGGCCCTGCTCGGCGACGGCAGGCTCGCCCTGGGCGACGTCAGGGCGGTCCCGGCCGGCAAGTACGCCAAGGCGGCGCTGGAGACGCTCGGAAGCTGGAACGGCGTCGCTGACCGGCTGGCCCAGGCCGAGAACGTGCGGGCGGCGCT
>JBATRI010000067.1:0-16651 GCA_049292515.1 Geminicoccaceae bacterium | reverse complement strand
GTCCTGCGCTGGATCACGGCCGAGGACAATTACCGCGGCCGCGCGGTTTACGACCGGGTGGCGGTCAAGACCAAATGGCTGACCTACGAGATCAAGCTCGGATGACGGCAGTAAATGGCAACGGCGCGATCGGACCGGTTTACGCCACCGCCGCGGGCAGATCAGAACTGAACCGGTAGCCCGCCCCTTCGCGCTTGGCGGCGTAGAGCGCCATGTCGGCACGGGCGAGAAGCTCCTCCGTGGCCTGGCCGTCGCCGGGGAAAAAGGCGACCCCGATGCTGACGTCGATCGCCGCCACCGACCCCTGCAGCGCGATCGGCGCCCGCAGCGCCATACCCAACCGGCGCGCCAGTCGCAGCACGGGCGCCGAGCCGCGCAGCTCGCCGGCGATGATGGCGAACTCGTCACCGCCCAAGCGTGCGACCAGATCGCTGCGGCGGATGATGCGGCGGAGACGGGCGGCGACCTCGACCAGGGCCGCATCGCCGGCCGGGTGGCCGTAGCGATCGTTGATCGCCTTGAATCCGTCGAGGTCCAGCGCCAGAACCGCCAGCGGCAATCCAGACCGCTGCGCGCGGGCGATCGCCCGTTCCAAAGCCTCGGCAAGACCGCGTCGGTTCGGCAGTCCGGTCAACGGATCGTGCAATGCCAAGTGGGCCAGCTGCGCCGCCGCCTCTCGGCGTACGGTGCAGTCCGACGAGACGCCCACCAGCTGCAGCGGTCGCCCGTCACGACCCCGCTCCGCGACCTGCGCGTGCTCCTCCAGCCAGACATAGGTGCCGTCCCGCCGCCGCAGCCGGTACTCGATTCGCGATTGCACCCACTCGCCGCGGCGGCAGCGGGTAAAGGCGCTACGCACCCTGGCCCGATCGCGCGGGTGTATCAGTTCCAGCAGTTCCGGCAGCGTGCGATCGCATTCCTCCGGGCTCCAGCCCAGCCGGGTGCCGCAGATCGCGTCGAAACGGACCCGCTCGGCGGCGAGGTCGCATTCCCAGACGCCGAGGTCGCCGGCCTCCAGCGCCAAACGCAGCCGCTGCTCGCTTTCGCGTAGATGGAGCTCCGCCAGCTTACGCTGATTAATATCGATCGTGGTGCCGACCATCCGCAGCGGCCGCCCCGACGCGTCGCGGTCGGCGACCCGACCGAAATTGAGCACCCACGCCCACTCGCCGTCGCCGGTCAGGCGCCGGGCCTCCACCCGATACGCATCACTTTCGCCGGTGACCACTGCGGCCACGGCCTGCCGGACCATCTCCCGGTCATCCGGATGGTAGGTCTGGGAAGAATGGTCAAGGTCAAGCTCGTAGGTGCCGGCCGGAAGGCGCAGCAGCTCTTCCAGGGCTTCGTCGACCTTGATCACGCCGCTGTCGACGTTGAGCTCCCACACACCCTGTCGACCGGCCTCGAGCGCAAGCTTGAGGCGACGCTCACTCTCAGCCAGCCGCCGCTCGGCAAGCTTGCGCTCGGTAATGTCGCGACCGACCGACAGGTAGGCCAGGACCCGGCCGAACTCATCGAAGAAAGCCCGATCGATCCATTCCTGCCAACGTTCGGCATCCGGCCCGGCCGGAATATAATGGTCGTAGCTCATGGACGGGCAGGCAGGCGACAGGCGCGCGACGTTGGCGCGGATCTGGCCGATCTCGGCGTCGGGCGTCAGGTCGAACAGATTGGCGCCGACGACGTCGTCGAGGTGCCGACCGCACTGGCGCGCAAAGGCCTCGTTGCAGTACAGGATGGTACCGTTGGGGAGCCAGCGGGAGACCATCTCGCTCTGCAGGTCGAGAATTTCCAGCGCGGTGGCACCGAGGTCGCCTGGTGCCAATCCGCCGAAGCATGCTTTCCGCGCGCCTTCCAGGCTGGATTGGGGCAGAAAGACGACGAGGTATCCACCGCTCGGCAGCAGGTCGGGCGGCAGCGACCGGACCATGGCCCGATAGGGCAGCCCCCATACACCGAGCCTCGTGTCGATCGGATGGGAGGAACCTGCCGAAGCCAGCTCCTTCACCGACGCCCGGGGCAACAGAGTTTCGGCGGGCTCGCCCGCGACCACTGCAGGATCGCAACCCAGCACCGCACCGAGTTCCGCATTGATCTGCGCCACGACCATGCCGTCGGTGGCGTCATATGCAAACACCGCAGCCGGCGCGCCAATCGCTTCCAGTATGACACCCAACATGAGCACGGCGTTCTATCAGTTGCTGCCGACAACCTACACTCTCGCCTAACGCGAGCTGCGGCACAACCATTTCCACCACGACTCAGCGGGCATACGCTACCCAGCAGTACTCGAGGTCTCATAAGCATAGGGGCTATGGTCGACAGTCCTCGACCATAGCCCCTATAGAAACGTCTCTATCCGGCATCTCCGCTCGGGATCGGCAGGCGCACTCCGGGCCGATCCTCGCACGAACATCCGCCGGTCAGGCGGCGCGGCCAACACCCAGGCTGGCATCGAGACTGGAGCGTACCGCCGGGGAAATATTGAGGCGGGTGGCGAGCTGGCTGAGGTAGGTCTGCTCGGCGGGGGTATCGACCTTGATCGCCATCACCGAAGCGGCATAGACCGCAGCTGCCAGATCGGGCGTCCCGGCTGCGGCCACCAGACCATCGAGATCGAGCGGGCGCCGCATCTCGGCCAGGACAAAGTCCCTGGTCTCAGAGTCGGCGCCAGCCTCGTCGAGCTTGCCCAGGATGTTGTTCATCTCGGTGCCATCGATCTGGCCATCCGCCTTGGCGGCATTGATCATGGCCTTCAGCAGCAGCTCGGCCCGCTGATCGCTGATGTGATCGTCGACCGAAGCCGGTGTGAAGGCCCCACCGACCGGGGCAGACGAAGCTTCTGCCAGACCGGGTTCCACAGCGCCGCTCCTGCTCTTCTGCAGTGCAGACATGGCAATCTGGCCGAGCACGGCAAGCGCAGCGCCGCCGATCGCACCTTTCGCCGGCGAGCCCCGCACGCCGCCCAGCAGCGCCCCGGCCAGCGCACCCAAGCCGCCTACAGCCATCGGATTGCCGGCCTGCACCTCACGCTTGGTGTCCGCGGCGGCGCCTTGGGCATTACCCAGCAGGCCACCGAGCATGACCCCGATGTCGGAACCGCCCTTCCCGCCGCCCAACATCGACGACAGGCCGCCGCCGGCCCCACCAAACATGCCGGCAAGGCCGCCGCCCTGCTGTGGATTGGCGGCGTTGCCAAGACGCTGTGATGCGGAAGGCGCCAGCCCCGATTCGAGCAGCGTGCCGAGGACGCTCTTGAAGTCGACCATACGATCCCTCCCTGTTTGGGCAGCGCTCCGTACGGCACGCCCACCATGGACAGCGATATAGTGTGCCCATGGCGGCCCGGCTACTGGCAGATCCTTTCGATCAGATCGTTCACTTCCGCCGACTTCTCCATATGCACGAGGTGACCGGCCTCCTCGATCACCGTCACGCTGATCGCGGCGGGCAGGCCCTCGCTGTGCGTCGCGGGCAGGATCCTGTCCTCGCGGCCCCAGATGACCTGCGTGGGAACCGAGATCTCGCCGAGCCGCGGCTCGAGCTCCAGGCTCTGCCGGCCGCCGGCGAAGCAGGCCCCGGCGATCGTGTTGAGCGCGGCGTCGACCCCGTCGAGGCGTTTGTACTTGAGGACATCCTCGACCATCTCGTTGGTCACCAGCGCCGGATCGTGCACGAGCATCTCGAGCACCGACTTCAACTTGCGCGCTCGGCTCGTGCTCATGAAGCCGTCGATGTACTCCATCGAGATCTCGGGCCCGAGTGCCGCCGGGGCCACGGCCGTAACCGAGGCCACGAGATCGGGATGGTTCAACGCCAGATCGAGGCAGATCCCGCCGCCCAGCGAGTGGCCGACCAGATGGGCTTTGGCGATGCCCTTGGCGGCCATGAAGTCGCAGACGGAGGCCGTCAGCGCACCGACATCACCGGTGCCCACCTGCTTTGCCGATCCGCCGTGGCCGGGCAGATCCAGCGCGTAGGTGGTGTGCCGCTCGGCCAGAGCCGGCTGGTTGAACAGCCAGTTGTTGAGATCGCCGCCGAAGCCGTGGATGAACAGCACCGGCACGCCCTCGGCCGAGCCGAGCTCGAGGTAGCGCAGCCGGCGCCCGCCCGCCTCGACCAGCTCCGGCTCCGGAGCGCTGGCTCCTGCCGCCGCTGCCGTCGCCGCGAAATTGGCCTGGTAGTCCTCGATAAAGGCATCGAGATCCGCGTCCGGCACCGCGGCATCGGCCACCAGTGCCAGCAGCGCGCCCACGGCCACCGTCTCGCCTTCACCGACCAGCCGCCGCCGCAGGAGCCCAGAGACCGGGCTCTCGAAGGCGTTGGCGATCTTGGAGGTCTCGATGTCCGCGATCTCCTGGCCCTTGCTGACCTCCTGGCCGACGTCGACCTGCCAGGCGGCCAGCATGCCCTCCTGCATCGCCAAGCCCCATTTCGGCATGACGATGGGCTGGATCTCCGCCATCAGTGACCCTTCCCCATGGCGGCACGAACCGCGGCCTCGATCTTGGCCGGGCTCGGGACGTACATGTCCTCGAGCGCCGGCGAGAACGGCACCGGTGAATGCGGTGAAGTGACCAGCTGGGGAGCGGCCTTGAGCTTGCCCCACAGGTTCGAGGTCACCAGGGCCGAGATGTCGGTCGCCATGTTGCAGCGGGGGTGCGCCTCGTCGACGATCACCACCCGACCCGTCTCCTCGACCGTCTCCAGGATGGTCTCGGTGTCGAGCGGCGACGTGGTGCGCGGGTCGACGACCGTGCAGGAGATGCCGTTCTTGCTCAGCCGGTCAGCCGCCTCATTGGCGAAGTTCACCATCCGACCGAACGCCACGATGGTCACATCGTCGCCCTCGCGGGTGACGTTGGCCTGACCGAACGGGATGGCGTACGACTCGTCGGGCACGTCGACCTCGTCGTCGTACATGGCCTTGTGCTCGAAGAACATGACCGGGTCGTCGTCCCGGATCGCCTGGATCAAGAGGCCCTTGGCCTCATAGGCGTTGCTCGGCAGCGCCACCTTCAGGCCCGGGATGTGGGTGAACAGCGGGTAGAGGCACTGGCTGTGCTGCGAGGCCGCTCGGAAGCCGGCACCGTACATGGTGCGGATCACCACCGGCGTTACCGCCTTGCCGCCGAACATGTACTTGAACTTGGCGGCCTGGTTGAAGATCTGGTCGAAACAGACCCCCATGAAGTCGACGAACATCAGCTCGGCGACCGGGCGCAGGCCGGTGGCCGCGGCACCGACCGCAGCACCGATGAAGCTGCTCTCGGTGATAGGGGTGTCCAGCACGCGCTCGCGGCCGAACTGCCCCATCAGGCCCTTGGTCACGCCCATCGGGCCGCCCCAGGCATCGTCCTCGCCGGGCGTGCCCAGGCCGCCGGCGATGTCCTCGCCCATGACCACGACGCGGTGGTCGCGCTCCATCTCCTGCCGTAGCGCCTCGTTGATCGCCTGGCGGTAGCTTTTCTTGGCCATCTGGCGGCTCCTCAGTAGGAAACGTAGACGTCGGTGAGCAGGTCCTTCTCGGTCGGCATCGCCGCCGCCTTGGCCTCAACCGTCACCTGATCGATGTGCGACTTGACCTCCTGGTCGATCCGATCGAGCTCCTCGGCCTCGAGCAGGGCCGCCTCGAGCACGCGCTGGCGGAAAATGTTCAGCGGATCCTTGGTCGCGCGCAGTTTGGCGACCTCGTCGGGGCCGCGATAGGTCATCGCGTCGCCCTCGAAATGGCCAAAATACCGATTCAGCCGGACATGGACCAGGCTGGGGCCGCCGCCCGAGCGTGCCCGGTCGATCACCTCGCGGGCGACGTCGTAGACCGCGAAGAAATCATGCCCGTCGACCTCGTGGGCCGGCATGCCGAAGCCGGCGGCGCGACCCAGCTGGCTGCCACTGACCGACCAGGCGCTGCCCGTGCTTTCGGCATAGCCGTTGTCCTCGACCACGAAGATCGCGGGCAGGTTCCAGACCTTGGCCAGGTTGTAGCTCTCGAGCGTGGTGCCCTGGTTGGAGGCGCCGTCGCCGACGAAGGCGATGGCGACGCCACCGGTCTTCAGCGTCTTGGCCGTCAGCGCCGCACCGCAGATCAGGGGCGGGCCACCACCGACGATGCCGTTGGCCCCCATCATCCCCTTCTCGAGGTCGGCGATGTGCATCGAGCCGCCCTTGCCGCCGCACAGGCCTTCCTTGCGGCCGAAGATCTCGTGCATCATCCCGCGGGTGTCGCAGCCCTTGGCGATGCAATGGCCGTGGCCACGATGGGTGCTGGCGATGCGGTCGACATCGGTCAGGTGCATGCAGAACCCGACGCCCGAGGCCTCCTCGCCGGCATAGAGATGCACGAAGCCGGGGATGTTGCCCGCGGAGAACTCGTCGTGCACGCGCTCCTCGAACTCGCGGATCGTGCGCATCTGCTGGTAGGCCTGCAAGAGCTCGGCGCGGCTCAACTGCATTGGTTGCTCCCTGATCGTTGCACGCATGAGGGAGCGACCGCGCGACCTGCGGTTCGTAGCCTCCCTCGTTCTTATTCGGTCGCCCACCTGAGCGGACGCCACAAAACGATTTTTGGGCTGCAATCGCTGGGTGTCAAGCGATCGCGCAAGCCTGCCGACGCATGCCGCGTGCGCATTCCGGCTCGGCTCAGCTGACGGAAACCGGCCGATCGCACGCCACGCCGGCGCAGGCCGCGACCACGCGCCATGCGTCGAGTTTCCGCTGGAAGCTCATGCCCGCATGCGCCGGGCTGGTCGACGGCAGGCGACGGAGCGTCAGCCGGTTCGGCGCCAATGTCGAAAGCACGCGCCGCGTAAAGGCCTGCTCGGCCTTGGCGCCATTGAAGAAGACATGAGCAATGCCTCGATGCTCGGCAAAGAACCCTGCGAAATCATTGGGGCGCTCGTCCGTGATCGCAGAGTCAAGGCTGCCGATCCGCGCGCATGATTCGAGCACGTCCCACAGCGCCACGCCGGCACGGGTCAGGAGCTGCAGCCGGTCCGGATAGGGCAGCTCAAGGCCGGCACCGAACAGCTCGCCCATGATACGCCAAAAGCTGTTGTGCTTGTGCGCATAGTATTGCCCGGCGTGCAGCGATGCCGCTCCAGGCATACTGCCCAGAATCAGCACTCTCGCATCGGGACCGACGATGGGCGGGAAGCTCTTATGCAGCATCACATTGTGCTCGGATCCTGCGAACGCACATACGGGCCTGAACCTAGTCGGATCGCTTGCACACCGCGCTATCCATGGATCAGGGCCGGATGCCGTCCAGAAAACGCTCAAGGCTGGCGAAGGCCGACGCCTTTGCCGTGTAATCGCCGTCGATCGGGACCATCGTCACATAACCCTGGTTCAGGAGGATCGTATCGGAACGCCGCACGTCGTGCTTCGGCAACAAGGGCTCGCTGGCATAAACCCAGGTGCCCGGCGAGGTTTGCGTGAACTCGTTGGTGAAAATGGGCGCCAACCCCTGCTGCGCCAGCACCACTCCCTTCGTCTTGCCCGGAGGTAGAGCAGGATAGTTGATGTTGATGCCTTCGCCCGGTGCAAGCCCGACCAGCCTGTCGTCGCGGGTCAGGCGGCGAACGACGCGTACGGCGAAGTTCGCCACGTCACGCAAGTGCTTCCTGCTGGCGGCACTGCTCGGGTTGCCGTCCACCAGGTTGGTGCTGAATGCAATGCCGGCGATCGGCTTGTCGAGCTGCGTAATCGCGGCGACAACGTTGCCGACCGTGCCGGAGATCACGGTACTGGAGCCGACATTGACGCCATCATTGATGCCGGAGACGACCAGATCAGGACGATTCCTGCCAGTCAGGATCTCGGCAACGCCGAACTTCACGGTCATCGCTGGCGTCGCATCGACGGCATAAACGTCGCTCGCGATCTGCCGTACCGTAAAAGGCGTGAAGGTCAGCGCGGCACTGCTGCCACTCCGATCACTGCTCGGGGCGATGATCGTAGCCCGGTGACCGGCCGCCTTGAACGCCGCCTGCAAAGCTTGGATGCCGGGTGCGTCGTAGCCGTCATCATTACTCAGCAGGATGTCGAGCGCCACTGCCGGCGCTGTTGCCGACAGCGTAATCCCGCAACCGAACAACAGGGCGCCGAACATGATCCGCAAGGCCTGACTCCGCGAAACGAACGCATCTGCGCTGACACACAGTGCCCGCACCTTACACATGCCCCGCCGCAGCGATACCTACGTGAGGTCTCGGCAAGCGGACCGGCCTGACTGCGTCGAACCCGATAGCTCTGCTAGTGCCCTGCTTCACGCAGTGCCTGCGCCAGGGCGGCCACGAAGCGCTCGTTGTCCGCGCGGTGGCCGATGGTGACGCGCAACCAGCTCGTGTAGCCGGGCTCACGCCATGGCTTGACGATGATGCCCTGGCTCAGCAGCCAATCGGCAACGGTGGCGCTGTCCTGGCCGCTGTCGAAGAACAGGAAGTTCGTGGCCGAGGGCGCCACCCGCAGCTCGAGGCCGCGCAGGTCGGCCGCGAGGCGTTCGCGCTCGACGCCGCAGCGGGCGACCGAATCCTCCATCCAGGCCTGGTCGGCCAGGGCCGCGCGGGCAGCGACCTGCGCCGCGGCATTGACATTGAACGGGGTCTTGGCGGCGCGCAGCACGCGGGCGATCTCGCCATCCGAGCAGACGGCGTAGCCGACCCGCAGGCCGGCCAATCCATAGGCCTTGGAGAAGGTGCGCAAGACCACATGGTCGATGCCCACCGCTGTCAGAAATTCCAGACCGTCGGGGATCAGGTCGCGCGGCGCATACTCGTGGTACGCCTCATCCAATACGAACAGCGTGCCCGTGCGGACCGACGCGGTGAGCCGCTCAAGTGCCGCGGTATCCAGAGCCGGGCCGACCGGGTTCCACGGCGAGCCCAGGAAGACCAGACGTGGCCCGGCGGCGATCGCATCAGCCAGCGGCTCCAGAGCGAAGCCCATGTCCGGCGCCATGGGGACCTTCAGCACGTGGGCGCCCAGCGCCAGCGGCTCGATCTCGTGCAGGCCGAAACTCGGCACCACGGTGACCACCGTATCGCCGGGCTGCAGCATGGTGCGGGCGAGAGCGGCGATCATCTCCTCCGAGCCGTTGCCGACGACGATCCGGTCCGCGTCGGCATGCAGATGCCGGGCAAGGTCGAGCCGCAATTGCATGCAGCCGGGATCGGCATAGCGCCATGGCTCGTAGGCCCGCGGATCGAGCGCCGCCAGCACCGCGGGCGAGCAGCCGTCGGGATTCTCGTTGCTGGCGAGCCTTGCGACCTCGTGCCGACCGCTGCGCTCGCGCGCGATCTGTACGTTGATGCCGGCATTGTAGGGCGGCAGGGCCGCGAGATGGGGATTGAGCCGCAATCGCCCCGACACGCTCTGGCTCGCCATGCCCGAAAATCTCCCACTCGCGATGACGCGAGGGATCTAGACGGGTTCGGCTTTTATGTATAGACCTAATTGCAAGGACGGCGGTACCGACCGTCCGGCACGGGCCATGCATGTGAAGCTAGGAAGCAGAAGAGGGACGATGATGAGACCTACCGCAAAGCATGGCCTGATGGCGGCGCTGGCCGTGATGTTGCCCCTACTCGGCTCGGCCGCAGCCCAGGCCGAGGACCTCCTCGCCAAGGTCAAGGCCAAGGGCGAGCTGGCGGTCGGCACCGAGCAGCAGTTCGCGCCATTCGACTTCGTGCTGAACGGCGAGCATGCCGGCTTGAACGTCGATCTGTTCGCCGAGATCGGCAAGGAGTTGGGGGTCAAGATCACCTGGCTCGATCTGCCATGGCCCAGCGTGCTGCCTGGCCTGGATGCACAGAAGTTCGACATGGTGGCCGGGCCGGCGACGGTGACCAAAGCCCGCATGGAGCGCTACCGCTTCTCCGTGCCGGTCGGCGATGCGACCGTCGCCATCCTGAAGAAGGCTGGCAATACCGAGATCATGAAGCCGGCGGACATCGCGGGCAAGAAGGTGGGCTCGGCCAAGGCCACGGCCCAGCTGGCCCAGCTGCAGGAGTTCGCCAAGACCCTGCCCGAGCCGGTCGAAGTCCAGGAATATGTCGACTTCAGCCAGTCCTACGCCGATCTGGCGGCCGGCCGGACCGAGGCGGTGGCCAACTCGATGGCGAACATCGCCTATGTGGCACAGCAGCGCCCGAACGTGTTCGAGATCGTCGAGCCGCCGTTCGGCGCCAAGGTATATTTCGGCTATATCGGCCGCAAGGACGACGATTCGAAGTCGCTGATGGACGCCATCGACGCTGCCATCGTCAAGATCGAGCAGGACGGCCGGATGGCCGAGCTGCAGAAGAAGTGGTTCGGCACGGTCATGGAGCTGCCGGCGACGCTGCCCGAGCCCGGCTTCTAGGCCGACCATTCGGCGCTTTGTCGTCAGGGCCGGCGACATACCGGCCCCACCACTTGGCCACTGGGAAAGCGATGGCATGCTCGACTTTTCAATTGTCTGGTCATCCATGCCATTTCTTCTCACCGGCACGGCATGGACGGTCATCTACTCCTTGGTATCGGTTGCCATCGGCTTTCTGATCGCGGTACCGGTCTGCAGTGCCAGCCTCTCCGGCAGCCCGGTGCTGCGGGCAGCCGCCGCGTTCTACGTCAGCTTCTTCCGTGGCGTGCCGCTGATCGTGCAGTTGCTCATCGCCTACTACGTGCTGCCGAGCCTCGGCCTGAACATCTCGTCAGCGTCCGCGGCGCTGGGTGCCCTTTCGGTGTGCACGGCCGCGTATCAGGCCGAGATCCTGCGCGGCGGATTCATGGGCGTGGCCCCCGGCCAACTCGAGGCGGCACGGATGCTGGGCCTGACCCGCGTGCAGATAGTCACCCGGATCGAGGTGCCGCAGGCGGTGCGGCTCACGGCACCACTCCTGATCAACGAGGTGACGATGATGGTCAAGGCGAGCTCGCTGATCTCGGTGGTGGGCATCCTCGAGCTGACCCGGACGGCCCAGAACATCGCCACCAGCACCTTCCAGCCCCTCGAGATCTATCTCGCAGCTGGCGCCCTCTATCTCGTGATCAATGGCGCCGTGGCCTATCTGGGCAATGTCGGCCACCGGCAGCTGGCGGCCTGACGAGCATGCAGTTCGACCCCACCATCCTGCTCGACCGCTGGCCGGACCTCCTGCACGGCTTCCTGCTGACGCTGCTGATCTGGGTCACCGGCTCCGTCCTGGGTCTCACCCTGGGGTTCGTGGTCGGCTGCCTGCAGGCGTTCGCCCATCGGGCCGTTCGCTGGCTATGCGACGCCTACGTCGCCGTGCTGCGCGGCACGCCGTTCCTGATCCAGCTCTTCATCCTCTATTATGGTGGCCCCTTCATGGGGCTCGACCTCGATCCGCTGACCGCCGGCATCCTGGGTCTCGCGATCTACGGCAGCGCCTATTTCGCGGTGATCTTCACCAGCGGCTTCGCCTCGGTGCCCAAGGGCCAGATCGAGGCGGCGCGGATGGCCGGGTTCAGCCGGCTGCAGATCGTGCGCTACGTGCAGGTGCCGCAGATGCTGGTCATCATCCTGCCGACGCTGGCCAACATGATCGTGATCCTGGCCAAGGAGACTGCCGTGCTGTCGGTGATCACGGTCAACGAGATGACCTCGGTGGTCTCCGGCATCGGCTCAACCACCTACGCCTATGCCGAGACACTGCTCTTCCTGGCCCTGTTCTACTGGGGCCTGGTCGAGGCCCTGACCTTCACCATGCGCCGCGTCGAGATCAGGGTGGGTCGCTTCCGCGCCCGCCAGGCGCGCTGATGCAGCCCGTGCCGGATGTCCGCATGACCGACCGCCCCATCATCGACGTACGCCGCCTGACCAAGAGCTTCGGCGATCATGAGGTGCTCCGGGGCATCGACCTCACGGTCGCCAAGTCGGAGACCGTGTGCGTGATCGGGCCGTCGGGCTCGGGCAAGAGCACGCTCTTGCGCTGCATCGCCTTCCTCGAGCCCTACACCTCCGGGCAGGTGTTCATCGAGGGCGAGCTGCTGGGCTTCGTCGACGGCACCAACGGCGACCGCAAGCCAGCCAGCGACCGACGAATCCAGGACGTGCGCCGCAATGTCGGGTTCGTTTTCCAGCACTTCAATCTGTGGCCGCACATGACGGCTCTTGGCAATGTCGCGACGCCGCTGCGGCTGGCGCGAGGCCAGAGCCGGGAGGAGGCGGAGGCCGCTGGCCTGCTCATGCTGGACAAGGTGGGGCTCAAGGCGTTCGCCGGCGCCTACCCGTCGCGCCTGTCGGGCGGCCAGCAGCAGCGCGTGGCGATCGCCCGGGCGCTGGCCATGGAGCCGCACATCATGCTGTTCGACGAGCCGACCTCCGCCCTCGATCCCGAGCTCGTCGGCGAGGTGCTGGCGGTGATGCAGGACCTGGCGGCGGAGGGTATGACCATGATGGTCGTGACGCACGAGATGGGCTTTGCCGCCAAGGTGGCCGACCGGGTGGTGTTCATGGATCATGGCGTCGTCGTGGCGTCGGGTACACCCGACCACGTGTTTCGTCGCGACGACCATCCGCGGCTGCAGAGCTTCCTGGCGAACTATGTCGAGCGCAACGTGTTCTGGGCGGCGGGAGCCTAACTCCATGGACCTGGTGCAACAACTGAGAGCTCTCCACGCCGATCTCACCGTTCTTGGGCCGGAGGAGCTGCAGGGCCGCGATCCCGGCTGGGACCCGGGCAATCTCGGCGCGTCGGTGATGGCGCTGCCGGCCTCGACCGAGGCCGCGGCCGCCGTGATCGGCTGGTGCTGGCGCGAAGGTATCGCCATGGTGCCGCATGGCGGGCGCACCGGGCTCATGGGGGGTGCGGTCAGCCGGCCCGGGGAGGTGATCGTCTCCACCGCCCGCATGACGGAGATCGAGCGGCTCGACCCACTGGAGCTGACCGCCGTCGTCCAGGCTGGCGTGACACTGGAAGCGCTTCAGGATGTCGCGCGCGCCCACGGCCTCGATCCCGGCATCGACCTGCCGGCCCGGGGCTCGGCCACGTTGGGCGGTATGGTCGCGACCAATGCCGGCGGGCTCCTCGCCTTCCGCAACGGCAACACGCGCCACCGCGTCCTGGGGCTGGAGGTCGTGCTGCCGGACGGGCGGGTGATGAACGAGCTGACGCGGGTGGTGAAGACCAGCGCCGGCTACGACCTCAAGCACCTGTTCATCGGCGCGGAAGGCACGCTTGGCCTAGTCACGCGGATCGCGCTCAAGCTAGAGCCGGTTGAGCCTTCGCGCGCCACCGCTTTCCTGGCGGTACCCGATACGGCCGCGACCCTGGAGGTCGTGCGCCACTTCCTGGCCGCACCGTCCGGTAGCCTGCGTGCTGCGGAGATGATGTGGGCCAATTATGCGCGGCGGAGCGCGGCAGGCCACGGTCTCAGCAGCGCACAGCTGGCGCTGGACGCACCCGCCTTCCTCCTGCTCGAGCTGGCGGCCGCCACGTCGGAGGAGGCGGTGAGACTACTGGAGCAGGGGCTGGAGGCCGTGTGGGAGCGCGCAAGGCTGCTCGATGGCACGGTAGCGCAGACTCTGGAGCAGCGCGACCGGCTGTGGCGGTTGCGTGAGGACACCGAGCCGGTGCAGCGGTCCTTCGCCCACCTCCTTTCGTTCGACATCTCGGTGCCACCGAGTTTGATCGACACCTATGTCCCGGCGATGCAGCAGCGGCTCGAGGCCGTGGATGCGGCGCTGGAGGCGTGCGTCTACGGCCATGTCGCCGACGGCAACCTGCATATCATGGTCGGCAGCGGGTCCGCGTTCCCGCCCGAGCTGGTCATGGCGGTCGAGGCGGCGCTCTATACGGGCTTGCGCGAACTCGGCGGCTCGTTCTCGGCTGAGCATGGCATCGGCCTGAAGAAGAAGCCGGCCTATGCGCGCTACGCCGACCCCGTGCGGCAGGACCTAGCCCGGGCGCTCAAGGGCGTGCTGGACCCGAAGGGCCTGTTCAATCCGGGCAAGGTGATCTGAGCGGGCGGGCTCAGCGCGGGGCCGCCTCTTCCAACTTCGCGACCCGCCGCGCGAGGCGGTCGTAGAGCGCCTTGAGGCCAACCGCCTCGACCTCGCGCGCCTCCAGGCGCAGCACGATGCCGTTGGTCACCAGCAACTCGTCCTTGACCTCGGCCAGACTGGCCTCGACGCGATCAAGCCGGGCAACCACCGTGTCCAGCTTCGCATCCATACGGCGCAGCAGCGCCAACGTGTGATTCTCGGGCTCAGTCATTTTATCATTCTACACTTATCCGACGACCTGCACCACTGCCACCGATCTCAGCTTGCGCTCTCCAGCTCGCGCTCCCTGCGCTTGCCTGCCTGGGCCGGCGTGAAGGCCGCGACCAGCCGCATCATGTCACCGGGGAAAGTGAGCCGTACATGGGTGACGGGCGCGGTGGAGCGCCAAGTCGTACGCTCGACGGCAAGGCAGGCACGACCCTCGGGGATGTCGAGCGTGGCGGCGAGGTCGGTGTCGGCCTCGATCGCGGCGATCTCGTGCGTGGCCTCGTTCCAGGGGACATGCTGCAGCAGCCAGGTGCCGGGTGGCTCCTTCGCGAAGTCGATCTCGGCCGCCTGCGGCACCGCCACGAGGCTGATCAGCCGCTGCTCCAGCGCGAACGGGCGGCTGCCAGCGCTGTGCAGGCAGGTCAGCGCCAGCACCGAGGCCCTGGCCCCTACGGGGATCAGGCTGCGATCGGCCGCCGTGGCACGGCGGCGCTCCGAGGCCAGCAGCTTCAGGCCGTACACTTGGCTGCGCCGCTCGACCTCCTCGCGGATGTCGGGAATCTCCAGCACCGCCGACTGCACCGGGGGCCGGGCCACGAAACTGCCTGCCCGCCGCCGGCGTTCGACCAAGCCGGCCGTGACCAAGGCCGTGAGCGCCTTGTTCACGGTCATGCGGGCACAACCGTAGCGCTCCATCAGGTCGTGCTCACGCGGGATACGCTGACCGGGGGGCCAGGCGCCGGACAGGATCTTGCGCTCGATGTCGTCGCAGATGCGCCGATGCAGTGTGGTCGCGCCGAGCGGCGTCACCGTGCTCATGCGAGAAGCTTGCACATCGTCCGGGCGAACCGCGCCCGCACCGCGTCGCGGGCGACATGCCGCCCCTCCCGCACCACCAAGCGACCCGCGCGCCAGACACTATGAATGGTTGAGCTCCCTCCGGCGAATACCATGCTGTCGAGTAGCGCGTCGCCGCTGCGCCCGACAAGGGCGGGATGTGCGCCGTCGATGGTCACGATGTCTGCGGCAGCGCCGTGGCACAACCCCGCCGCGACACCCAGCGCCCGCGCACCGCCGAGCACCGCAGCCTCGAACAGGGCGCGGCCGGTGGCTGGCTGGGCTGCCGTGGCCAGGACGTTGCGGGCACGGTGATGGAGGCGCTGCGAGTATTCGAGCTGGCGCAACTCGCCGCCCAAGTCGATCAGCACGTTGGAGTCGCTGCCGACACCATAGGCGCCGCCCGCCGCCAGGAACGGTAGCGCGTTGAAAGTGCCGTCGCCGAGATTGGCCTCGGTGATCGGGCACAGGCCGGCCACCGCACCGCTTCTGGCCATCGCCGCGGCCTCATCGTCGGTCATGTGGGTGGCGTGGATCAGGCACCAGCGCCCGTCGACCGGCGCGTGGCCCAGGAGCCATTCGACCGGCCGCTGGCCGCTCCAGCCGACACAGGCCTCCACCTCGGCCACCTGCTCCGCCACGTGGATGTGGACCGGGCCACCGCCCGCCAGCGGCAGGATGCCAGCAAGCTCGGCCTCGGTCACCGCGCGTAAGGAATGCGGTGCGATACCCACCACCGCGTCGGGCAGGCCAGCGACCGCGGCCCGGCTCTCTTCCATCAGCCGCGCGAAGGATTCGGGATCGGACAGGAATCGGCGCTGGCCGGGGTTGGGTGGCTGCCCGCCAAAGCCGGCGTGAGCGTAGAACACCGGAAGCAGGGTCAGGCCGATGCCGCTCGTCTCGGCCGCGGCGGCGATCCGGGCCGCCATCTCCGCCGGTGCGGTATAGGGCGTGCCGTCGATCCCGTGGTGCAGGTAGTGGAACTCGCCGACCCGGGTAAAGCCCGTCTCCAGCATCTCGACCTGCAGCTGCGCCGCCACCGCCTCGACATCGTCCGGCTCCATCCGCTCGAGGAACCGGTACATCACCTCGCGCCAAGTCCAGAAGCTGTCGGCCGAAGCCCCGCGCCGCTCGGCGAGGCCGGCCATGCCGCGCTGGAAGGCGTGGCTGTGCAGGTTGGGCATCCCGGGCAGTGCCACGCCGTGACGCTCGTCCGTCGGCCCCGCCACCGCCCCGGTCTCGATGCCGGCGATCACGCCCTGATCCAAGGTCACGCGTACGTCGTCAGCCCAGCCTTCAGGCAGCAGCGCCTGAGTGAAAAACAGGGTCCTCGTGGTCGGCATGCGATTCGTCCTGGACAGGCTTCGGTCTCTTTTGTATAGACATAAATACGAACCAGGGCAAGTCGAACGAGACGGAGATCAGGCGGTGTCGGCACGGGTGGATACGATCTGGCGGAATGCCCGGCTGTGCACGCTGACCGGGCCGGGGCTGGGCATGATCGAGCAGGTCCTGGTGGCGGCCAGAGCGGGCCGCATCGTCTACGCCGGCGCCGTCTCCGAAGCGCCTTGGCTGGATGCCGACACCGTTCACGAC
>JBATRI010000066.1:0-2822 GCA_049292515.1 Geminicoccaceae bacterium | reverse complement strand
GGGCTACTCGTCGTTCTCGGCGTCCGGGTCGGTGGCTTCCAGTTCGTAGGACGCCGCCACCATCGCCAGGCGGCCGATCACGCCGTACATGTAGAACCGGTTGGGTGCGCTGACGCCAGGCTTGCTGCCGGGTTTGGGCAGCGTGCTGCTGCCGGCAAAGGCCAGCGGCACGTAGCGCGAGCCGGGGGCGCACAGGCTCTCGTCGGCGTTGCGATCGGCATGCACGCGGTAGAAGCCGCCAACGACGTAGCGGTCGATCATCATCACCACCGGCTCGGCCACGGCGTCGTGGATGCGCTCGTAGGTGGGCACGCCTTCCTGGATGATGAGCTCGTCGGGCACACGGCCCTCGCTGACCAGGCCTTCGCGTCCGCGCATCACGCGCTCGGGGTCGTCGAGTTCCTTCACGTCGCGCACGGTCAGGATGCCCTGGCCGCCGGCGTTGTCGGCCTTCACGACGACGAACGGCTTCTCGTTGATGCCGTACTCCTTGTACTTGCGCCGCACCTTGGTCAGCAGCGCGTCGACGTTGCCCTTCACGCAGTCCAGGCCGCCTGCGGTGTCGAAGTCGACCTTGCCGCACTGCGCGTGCATCGGGTTGATGAGCCAGGGGTCCATGCCCAGCAGCTTGGCGAACTTCTTGGCCACCTCTTCGTAGCTCTGGAAGTGGCGGCTCTTGCGTCGCATGGGCCAGCCGGCATGCAGCGGCGGCAGCAGGTACTGCTCGTGCAGGTGCTGCAGCGAACGCGGCACGCCCGCGCTGAGGTCGTTGTTGAGCAGGATGGTGCAGGGGTCGAAGTTCTTCAGCCCCAGGCGGCCGCGGGTGCGCAGCAGCGGCTCCAGCAGCAGCTCGCTACCGTCGGGCAGCGCGAGAGGCGTGGGGCTATCGACGGCCGGGTCCATCGAGCCCAGGCGCACGTTCAGGCCGGCCTGGGTGAAGACCTGCACCAGGGTCTGCAGGTTCTCGAGGTAGAAGCTGCTGGCCAGGCGGCTGCCGGGCACGAGCAGCAGGTTCTTGGCCTCGGGGCAGATCTTCTCGATGGCTGCCATCGCCGCCTGCACGGCCAGCGGCAGCATCTCGGGCGTCAGGTTGTTGAAGGTGGTGGGGAAGAGGTTGGTATCCACCGGTGCCAGCTTGAAGCCGGCGTTGCGCAGGTCGGCCGAGGTGTAGAACGGTGGCGTGTGCTCCATCCATTCCAGCCGGAACCAGCGTTCGATGGCCGGCATCGACTCAAGCACGCGTTGTTCGAGCTCGTTGATAGGCCCTGTGAGGGCTGTGGTGAGATGGGGGACCATGGCAAGTTCTGCGGGATGGGAGGCAGATTCTAGGGATTTGCCCTGAGGGCCGTGCGGCCGCGTCGGCGCCGACCCTGGGTGCGGCCGGGCATGAAAAAGGGGCTGCCCCTGGCAGCCCCTTGTCGCTTGGCTTGGACGCCGGCTTACTTGCTGTAGGCCGTCTCGCCGTGCGAGGTGATGTCCAGACCTTCGCGCTCTTCCTCTTCCGGTACGCGCAGGCCGATGGTCATGTCGACGATCTTGTACGACACGAAGGCCACGACCGCCGACCAGATCACCGTCACACCCACGGCCTTGGCCTGGATAAGCAGCTGGGCGACGACGCCGTTGCTGCCCACGGTGGCCGTGACCCAGTCGGTGACCAGGCCCGGGCCGCCCAGTGCCTGGTTGTTGAACACGCCGGTGAGCAGCGCGCCGATGATGCCGCCGACACCGTGGATGCCGAACACGTCCAGCGAGTCGTCAGCGCCCAGCATCTTCTTCAGGCCGTTCACGCCCCACAGGCAGACGAAGCCGGCGATGGCACCGATCACCAGGCCACCGACGATGCCCACGTTGCCCGCGGCCGGCGTGATGGCCACCAGGCCAGCGACAGCACCCGAGGCGGCACCCAGCATCGAGGCCTTGCCCTTCAGCAGCGCTTCACCGGCACACCAGGCCAGCACCGCGGCCGCGGTGGCCGACAGCGTGTTCAGGAAGGCCAGCGCGGCGCTGTTGCCCGCTTCCAAAGCCGAGCCGGCGTTGAAGCCGAACCAGCCCACCCACAGCAGCGAGGCACCGACCATGGTCAGCGGCAGGCTGTGCGGCGCCATGGATTCCTTGCCGTAGCCGACGCGCTTGCCCACCATGTACGCACCCACGATGCCGGCGACGGCGGCGTTGATGTGCACCACGGTGCCGCCCGCGAAGTCCAGCGCACCCCACTGCCAGATCAGACCGGCCTTGCCGTTCATCTCGTCGACCACGGCGGCGCTGGTGTAGGCGTCGGGGCCCATCCAGTACCAGACCATGTGGGCCACCGGCGCGTAGCTGAAGGTGAACCACAGCGTGACGAACAGCAGCACCGCGCTGAACTTGATGCGTTCGGCGAAGGCGCCGACGATCAGGCCGCAGGTGATGGCCGCGAAGGTGGCCTGGAAGACCACGAACACGATCTCGGGGATGACGACACCCTTGCTGAAGGTGGCGCCCATCGCGAACGTGCCGGTGGCCGGGTCGAAGACCCCCTTCAGGAACAGCCGGTCGAAGCCGCCGATGAAGGCATTGCCCTCGGTGAAGGCCAGGCTGTAGCCGTAGACGAACCACAGCACGCTGATCAGCGAGAAGGTGACGAGCACCTGCATCAGCACCGACAGCATGTTCTTGCTGCGCACCAGGCCGCCGTAGAACAGTGCCAGGCCGGGGATGGCCATCATGATGACGAGCAGGGTGGACACGAGCATCCAGCTCACGTCGCCCTTGTTAGGCACGGGTGCCGGTGCGGCAGCGGCCGCAGGGGCGGCGGTCGCCGCTGCAGCGGGTGCAGC
>JBATRI010000065.1:0-6507 GCA_049292515.1 Geminicoccaceae bacterium | reverse complement strand
GCCCACGGGTCAGCAGCAGGCGGACGCTCGGCGGCGGCGCCAGCCGGCGGAACAGGTCCTTGACCAGCCGCTGGTCGGCCATCTCGACGATGGCGGCAACGATGGTCACCGGATTGGGATAGCGCGCCGCCTCGGCAAGGGCGGCGCCGAAGGCCGCCACCGTGGTGTCGGTCGCGATCCGGTAGCTGGTGATGACGATGAAGACTTCGGGAACGAGCAGCTCCGCCGCCGTCTCGGGCCCGGACGCCGCCAAGCGTTCCGCCTGCGCCCGCCAGCGCGGGAACACCACGCAACGATACCACAGCGAGCGCACCAGATGGACGCCGCCCCAGCTGTAGCGCCAGACGCCGACCCAGCCGAGGAGGAAGATGAACGCCCCCGTGCCCGGCTGCCAGACGGCCGCCGGCGCATGCAGGGCCAGCGCCGCGAAAGCCAGAAGATAGATGCCGAGGAACAAGATCGATCAGAGCCCGGACGCGGGCGTCGGGCTTGCGCTCATGGCGCGTTCCAGCGGTGGTCGGCCCGGTCGTGTCGGCATTCATTCCAATCCTGCCGGTAACGTCCCATCACGTCCCGGTACAACTGGCCCTGCTCGGCATAGTGCGTTCGTCTGGCGGGGTCGATAGTCAAACCTCCGGTGTTGCTCGGCATCCGGCTGCCCGGATGTCGATCCCGGTGTCATCATGGCCCGGCCCGGTTAACCGCGGGCTAAGCGATCGCAGGGAAGTTGCTTGCATCGCGACGGAATCTGTGGCGCGCTTGCTGCGCTCGGAATGGCCAAGGGACGGGATGCGTCGCGCTCATGAACTCCACCAACATGATTCTGATCGTCGACGACGACGACGCGTTGCGCCGTGAGCTCGCCGAGCAGCTGACGCTGCACGAAGGATTCGAGATCCGCGAGGCCGGCAACGGCAAGGAGGCGCTCGAATTCGCCAAGCAGCATCCGTTCGCCGCCGTGCTGCTCGACGTCGGGCTCCCCGACATGGACGGTCGCGATGTCTGCCGCCTGCTGCGCAAGCAGGGCATGAAGGCGCCGGTGATCATGCTGACCGCGCATAACGGCGATGCCGACCAGATCCTGGGCCTGGATAGCGGTGCCAACGACTACATCACCAAGCCGTTCCGGCTGGGTGTGCTGATGGCGCGCCTGCGGGCGCAGCTGCGGCAGTTCGAGCTCAGCGACGATGCCGTGTTCCAGATCGGCCCGTACAGCTTCAAGCCCGCGGCCAAGATGCTGCTCCGCGGCGACAGCCGCAAGATCCACCTGACCGAGAAGGAGACCGCGATCCTGAAGTACCTCTTCCGGATCGGCGACCGGCCGGTCTCGCGCGAGGTGCTCCTGGACGAGGTCTGGGGCTACAATGCCGGGGTCACCACCCACACGCTGGAGACCCACATTTACCGCCTGCGGCAGAAGATCGAGCCCAAGCCCGGCGAGACCACGCTGCTCGTGACCGAGCCGGGGGGCTACCGCTTGGTGCGCTGAGAAACGCTTGGTCTAGGTCGGCAACTTCCGTACCGTGCGGGCACCCCGACAATAAAGAAGGGAGACCCGGCCATGTGTCGGATCTACGCCGGCACCGATCCCGCGCAGTACGAGCCGGTCACCCGGTCGCTGCGTCTGCACGGTGCGGTCACCAGCATCCGCCTGGAAGCACGCTTCTGGGCCATTCTCGACGAGATGGCCGGCATCGATGGCGTCACGACGCCCAAGTTCATCGCCAAGCTGCACGACGAGGTTCTCGACCTGCACGGCGAGGTGCAGAACTTCACCTCGCTGCTGCGCGTGGTGTGCACCGTCCATCTCGACCGGCGTGTGCGCGAGTTGCCGCGCAGCCCTCGGCTCGACCACGTGCCGGTCACCGCCGTTGCCTGATCGAGTGTGAACTCGACGTGGATTGCGCATTGCCTGCCGAAAAGCTGCCGGCTAACTTCTCAGTGTTTAGTCGCCATAGGCGATAGCGGCGTCGTCTGATTCTCCCCTCGTCAGGCGAGATCGGCGGTGCCGAAGAAGCGAGCCGGGGGATCGGGGATGCTCAAGGGCGCTTGCTGGCGGGCCGCGTTCGTTGGTCTGCTCGGTATGTCGATGCTCGGCGCCGCTGCCGTGGCGCAAGTTCCGGACGGAGCCGCCCTCGGCACCCAGGAGGACCATCCGACCCGCGTCCTGCCGGAGCCGCAGCCGCATTGGCTCTACGTGCTTGAGCCCGTGTTCCCGCATCTGGTTGCATCCAAGGTCTGGATCCTGGACGGCGACACCTTGGAGTTCAAGGGCATGGTCAGTGCGGGTTACACCGCCAACCTCGCCCTCAGCCACGACAAGAGCGCCTTCTACGTCGCCGAGACCTATTGGTCGCGCGGCAGCCGTGGCGACCGTGTGGACGTCGCCACCACCTACGATGCCAAGACCCTGTTCCCGACCGGCGAGGTGATCCTGCCGAACGGGCGCTTTCTGGTCGTGCCGAAGAAGAACAACCTGCAGCTGACCAGCGACGGGCGTTATCTGCTTTCCTTCAACATGGACCCCGGGTTCGGGCTCAGTGTCGTCGACCTCCAGGAAAATCGTTACGTCGGCGAGATCGAGACCGGCGGCTGCAGCCTCGCCTTCCCGACCGGCCCCGCCAGCGTGGCGGCGCTCTGCCCGGACGGCTCGTTCGCGCACATCACCTTCGATGCGACCGGCAAGGCGGAGATCGAGGACGGGCAGCCCTTCTTCGATTCCGAGACCGACCCGGTGTTCGAGAACGCCGCCATGCATCGGCCGAGCAAGAAGGCGTTCTTCGTCTCCTACGAAGGCTGGGTCTATCCGGTCGCGCTCGACGGTGCCCCCAAGGTCGGCGAGCGCTGGAAGCTGCAGGGTGCCGGCGACGAGGGCTGGCGGCCCGGCGGCTGGCAGCAGACCGCCTACCACGCGCCGACCAACCGGCTGTTCGTGCTGATGCACGAGGGCGGCATCTGGACCCACAAGCAGGCCGGCACGGAGGTCTGGGTCTACGATGCGGCGACCGGGAAGCGGGTGCAGCGCGTGCCGCTGGAGCACCCCTCGATCTCGCTCACCGTGAGCACCGACGATCAGCCGCTGATGTTCGCGCTGACCGAGGCGGCGTCGGTGCAGGTCTTCGATGCCACCAGCTACGCCCATACCGCGACCAAGGAAGGCATCGGTATCTCACCCTATGTTCTTTACACGTTCGGTGAGTGAGGCTTGGTCCAGGTCATCGCCATGAGCGTGGACCCCACACTGGCCCTGACCGCGACGCTGTTGCTGGCGACGATCTTCGCCGCCGCCGCCGTAACCAAGCTGCGGGCGCTCGATCAGTTCGCCGGCGTCGTCGAGAACTATGCGCTGCTGCCGGCCCCGCTGCTGCCTCCGGTCGTTCGCCTGCTGCCGCCGGTCGAGCTGGCGGCGGCTTTGGGCCTGCTGGTGCCGGTCACTAGACCGTACGCGGCCGGGCTGCTTCTTGTACTGCTGCTGATCTTCGCGGCCGCGATGGCGATCAATCTGCGCCGTGGCCGGCACGACATCGATTGCGGCTGTCACCTCGGCCTGCTCAAGCAGCGGATCAGTTGGCCGCTGGTGGCGCGCAACCTGCTGCTGGCGGTATGTGCGCTCGCCCTGCTCCCCGCTTGGGCCATGTCGCGATCGTTGGGCGGCCTGGACTGGTTCACCGTCATCGCCGCGACGAGCGCCATGTTGCTGCTCTACGGCGCTGTCGGCCGTCTGTTCGGGCTGATGCCCGTGGGTCTCAAGGGAGCGGGCTGAGCCGATGGAATCCCTGGTCGTCTCGCAGGTCCTGCTGTGGATCGTCGTCATCGTCCTGGCGGTGACGGTGCTGGCCTTGGCGCGGCAGGTCGGCGTCCTGCACGAGCGCGTGGCGCCGTTGGGTGCGCTCACGACCCGGACGGCGGTGGGGGTGGGCGACCACGCGCCCGAGTTCGACCTCGCCGATCTGGTGGGAGCGAAGGTGCATGTCGGCGGCCGGCAGCCGGATCGGCGCAGCCAGCTGCTGCTGTTCGTCTCGCCCGTCTGCCCGATGTGCAAGAAGCTGCTGCAGGTGGTCCGCTCCTTCGCGCAGAGCGAGCGCCGGGGCGTTGCGATCGTGCTGATGGGCGACGGAGACCGGCCGTCGCACGAGGCGCTGGTGGCCGAGCATCGGCTGCAGGGCCTGCCCCTGGTCCTCTCCCCCATCGTCGGGATCACGCTGGGAATCGGCAAGCTGCCGCACGCGGTGCTGATCGACGCCGAGGGCGTGATCCGCTCGTCCGGCATCGTCAACAGCCGGGAGCATCTCGAGAGCCTGCTCGTCGCCCAGGAGACCGGCTGGGCCTCCATGCAGGATTATCTCACCGGCAACAGGCCGCCGCAGCGCAACGGCACCACCGGGGTGCCCAACGAGGTCGGGAGTGTATCGGCATGATGCTCGATGCGTTTGATCGGATGATGGAGAGCGCGGCCCGGCGCATCGCCCAGCGCAGCTCCCGGCGCAGCGTGCTGGCCCGCGTGGGTGCGGCGATGGTCGGCGGGATGGTGCTGCCGATGCTGCCCGTCGACCGTACGGGCCGCCTGAAGATGGCGCATGCGAACGAGTTCGTGAAAACCGCGCAGTCCACCGACCCGACCCAGTGCAATTACTGGCGCAACTGCTCGTCGGACGGCTTTCTCTGCTCCTGCTGCGGCGGCACCTACAACGAGTGCCCGCCGGGCTCGGTGGCCTCGCCCACGAGCTGGATCGGCACCTGCATCAATCCCGACGACAACCAAGCCTACCTGATCGCCTACCAGGATTGCTGCGGCAAGGATTCCTGCGGCCAGTGCGCCTGCCTGGGCACCGAGGGCGAGATGCCGAGCTACCGGCCCGAGCTCAACAACGACATCATCTGGTGCTTCGGCGCGCCGACCATGGTCTATCACTGCTCGAGCCAGGTGCTCATCGGCAAGGCGTGATCGCGGTCCAAAGGCTCGGGCTCGCCGCGACGCTCCTGCTGGCGGCATCGGCAGCATGGGCTGCCGACTATGCGCCCGGCCAGCGGGTCGAGAGCTTCAACGGCCCGCGCGCCGACTACGCGTTCCGCTGCAAGGGCTGCCATGGCTTCGCCGGCGAAGGCACGCCGGGCCATGTGCCGCGTCTGGACGGCTTTGTCGGCCTCTATACCCGTCTGCCGGATGGACGGGACTACCTGATGCGGGTGCCCGGCGTGGCTCGCGCGAGGCTCGACGATGCGAGGCTGGCGGCGGTGCTCAACTGGATGCTCGCCACCTATGGCGGCGATCAGGTGGCGCCGGGCTTCGCGCCGTTCACTGCTGACGAGGTGGGAGCCGCCCGTCGCTGGCCGCTCACCGCCGAGCGTCGGGCCGTCCGCGGGCGCCTGCTCGACGAGCTGCGCAGCCGGGACCTGATCGGCGCTGACCAGGACGGCCTCGGCGTCTCGGCCGAACGTCGCGGCTAGGACGGCACCGCAACGCGGTCGGCGCTGGTTTCGCAGGCCGCGGTCGTTCCGTTACCGTGGCCACGGTGCTCAACCCTCCGTTTCTGCCATTTTTCTCCGGTCATCCTCGCGCAGCAGGGCGTCGAGGGCATCGAGACGGTCGCTCCAGAAGCGCTCGTAGCGCTTGAGCCACGCGTCGGCCTCCGCGAGCCGGCGCGCCTGAAGCCGGCAGAGATGCGTCCGGCCGCGGATCATGCGCGTCACCAGCCCGGCCCGCTCCAGCACGCGCACGTGCTTCGACGCCCCGGCGAGCGACATGCTGTAGGGCGTGGCCAGCTCGCCGATGGACAGCTCCCGCTCGGCCAGCTGCCCGAGCATGGCCCGCCGCGTGGGGTCGGACAGGGCGTGGAACACGGCGTCGAGACGTGCGGAATGTTCAACCATGTGGTTGACTATACTCGAATGCCGCAGATTGTAAACCGTTCGGTTTATCTTTCTACGCGGTGACCTCGACGATACCCATCATGCCGGCATCGCCGTGCTCGGCGATGTGGCAGTGGAACACGCTCTTGCCGGCGAAGTCCCGGAACGGGATCAGGATCTCCACCCGCTCGCCGGGCTCGAGGTTGATCGTGTCGCGCCAGGCGCGGTAGGGCGGCTCCACCCCGTCCCGCCGCCAGACCTGGAACGGCCAAGTGTGCAGGTGGAACACGTGGTCCTGGGTGTCGACGTTGCGGATCTCCCAGCACTCCAGATCGCCCAGCCGGGCGCTGATCGGCTCCATGTGCCCGTGCCCGTCGGCGGTGAGGAACGCCATCGCCATCCGAAAGCTCCGCCGCACCGCGACGGCTTCCGGCTCCAGCCGCTCCACCAGGGCCAGCCGGCCGGCTGCGGGCGTGGCTACAGAGCCGGTGGCCGCCACCAGCGTCAGCAGCTCCTCCGGTGTCGAGGGATCGCGCCGCGCGCCGCTGTTGTAGGGCTTGGCCGCCAGCTGCACCGGCACGCCGGGCTCCAGGTCCAGCAGCAGGTCGATCCGCTGCGCCGGCGTGACCACCAGCTCGGTCACCTCGCGCGGCGCTT
>JBATRI010000064.1:0-12937 GCA_049292515.1 Geminicoccaceae bacterium | reverse complement strand
CCACTCGCCCAGCGCACTGCCGATGGCGGCGACGCGCGAGCGCGACCGGCCGAAATCCCGCGCCCCGGCCAGCAGCGGGTCCTGGGCCAGCTCCTCCGCCGGCAGCCGTAGAAAGACCCGACCCTCGCGCAGCCCGAAGGCCGAGAACACGACCGAATCGGGCTCGATCACGCGCACCACGCGTTCGAACAGCAGCGCTGCCGCCCTGACCGTCTCCACCCGCCGCCCCGGCATGCCGGGTGCCGTCCGCAGCTCCTTCTGGTCGAGGCCGGCGATGCTGCGGCCCAGCGTCATGGCCTCCTCGGCATTGAGCCGGTAGTCGTGGACCACCTTCAGCGGCGTGTCGGTCATCGCCAGCCGGATGCGGGCCAGGGCGCGCCAGCCGCCGCCAACGACGTAGAAGCTCTTGTTGCGGGCGGCGCCGGCGAGCCACGGCAGGGTTGCCAGCCTGGCGTCGATGAAACGGGCTGTGGCCGCCCGGTCCTCGAGCATCATCCGCGTCAACGGCAACGTGCCGATCGGCAGGCTGCCATAGGGAGCGGCGGGGCCGTCCGGCGTCACCATCGACAGGTCGGCGCTGCCGCCGCCGAGATCGCCCACCACCCCGTCCGGCGCATGGAAGCTGTAGGCTATCCCCATGGCGGCGGTGTGCGCCTCTTCATGGCCGCTCAGAACGGTGATCGCCTGTCCGGTGGCGCGCTCGGCCGCGGCCAGGAACTCCGCACCGTTCTCGGCGCGGCGCACCGCCTCGGTGGCGACATACTCGATCTCACGCGCCCGCAGGGCCTTGGCGATGTGCGCAAACCGGCGCAGCGCGTGCAGCGCGCTGTCGGTCTCCTCCCGGCCGATGCGGCCGGTGGTGGCGAGGCTCTTGCCCAGCTCGCACAGCGACTTCTCGTTGAACAGGGCGATCGGCGCCCGGCACAGCCGCTCATAGACGACCAGCCGGATCGAGTTCGAGCCGATGTCGACGACGGCAAACGGTCCGGCCGTCGCGGTGTCGATGGGGGCGTCGCCCAGTGCTGGGTGCTCCGGCCTCACGCTGCCTGGATCTCGCCCAGGCGATTCAGCTGGAGCCTGGTGACGCCTTTTTTCTTCAACGCACTGCCACGGCCGGAGAGGCTGGGGTTGGTCATGAAGTAGGTGTGGGCCGAGAAGGCCTCCTCGTCAGGGCGAACCCGCTGGTAGGTGCCGTCGGGCTGCAGGATCCAGCTGTTGGTCATGTCCTTGAGGTTGGCCACCATGACCTGCGACATGATCTGCTGATGGCAGGTGTCGTTCTCGATCGGCACCAGCGTCTCGACCCGGCGCGACAGGTTGCGCTGCATCCAGTCGGCCGACGAGATGAACAGCTTGGCCTTCTTGGACGGCAGGCCGAAGCCGGCGCCGAAGCAGACGATTCGGGAATGCTCGAGAAAGCGGCCGACGATGCTCTTGACCCGGATATTTTCCGACAGGCCCGGCACGCCCGGCCGCAGGCAGCAGATGCCGCGGATGATCAGATCGATCTTCACGCCCGCCTGCGAGGCCTCGTACAGTTTCTTGATGATCTGGTCGTCGACCAGCGAGTTGAGCTTGGCCCAGATCTGCGCCTTACGCCCAGCCACCGCATGCGTCATCTCCTCGTCGATGTGGCGGACCAGGGTCTCGCGCAGGTCGTGCGGCGCCAGGGCCAGCTTCTCGAGCTTGGCGGGCCTGGCATAGCCGGTCATGAAGTTGAAGGTCTTGGCGGCGTCGCGGCCCAGAGCCGGATCGCAGGTGAAGAACGATATGTCGGTGTAGATCTTGGCGGTCACCGGATGGTAGTTGCCGGTGCCGAAATGGCAGTAGGTGCGGTAGCCTTCGGCCTCGCGCCGGACCACCATCGAGACCTTGGCGTGCGTCTTCAGCTGGATGAAGCCGTAGACGACCTGGACGCCGGCGCGCTCCAGGTTCCGCGCCCAGCGGATGTTGCGCTCTTCGTCGAAGCGGGCCTTGAGCTCGACCAGTGCCGTCACCGACTTGCCGGCGTCGGCGGCCTCGATCAGCGCCGCGACGATCGGGCTGTCCTCGCTGGTCCGGTAGAGGGTCTGCTTGATCGCGATCACCGCCGGGTCGCGCGCGGCCTGCCGGATGAACTGTACCACCACCTCGAAGCTCTCGTAGGGGTGGTGGACGACGAAGTCCTTGGCCCGGATAGCGGCAAAGCAGTCGCCGTTGAAGTCCTTGATCCGCTCCGGGAAACGCGGCGTGAACGGCGAGAACAGCAGCTCCGGCCGCTCCTTGCCGATCACCTGGGAGACGTCGGCCAGGCCCAGGATGCCGTCGACCTCGTCGATGTCGCCTGGATCGGCATGCATGTGGCTGATCAGAAACGAGCGCAGCTGCTCGGGCATGCCGGCGTCGATGCTGAGCCGGATGACACTGCCGAGACGGCGACGCTTGAGCAGGCTCTCGAACAGCCGCACCAGATCCTCGGCCTCTTCCTCGAGCTCGACGTCGCTGTCACGCAGGACCCGGAAGTAGCCGCCGCCCTTGCACTCGAAGCCCGGGAACAGGAAGTCCGAGAAGGTGAGGATGAGCTGCTCGAGGCGCACGAAGCGGGGATAGTCGCCGGGCAGGCGGACGAACCGCTCCAGCTTGCCGGGCAGCAGGACGAGCCCGAACAGCAGCTCGCCCTTGCCGCGATCCAGCTCGAGCACCACGCCGATGCCCTTGTTCGGGATGAACGGGAACGGATGCGCTGGGTCGACCGCGATGGGCGTGAGGACGGCGATCGCCTCGTCGTCGAAGCGCTGGCGCAGGAAGTCGAGATCCACCGGTGACAGCTCGCCGACATCGAGGACCGCCACACCCTGGTCGCGCAGCAGTGCGGTGAGCTCGTGCCAGCAGCGCTGCTGCACCCGGGTCAGGGCGCTGACGCGCTGCTTGATCGCCTGCAGCGCATCCATTGGGGTCAGGCCGTCGGACCCCACTGGTGGGATCGGCAGCTGCGCCACCTCCATCAGGCCGGAGACCCGCACCATGTAGAATTCGTCGAGATTGTTGTCCGAGATCGACAGGAAGCGGAGCCGTTCGAGCAGTGGATGGTTCGGGTTGTCGGCTTCCTCCAGTACCCGCTCGTTGAAGGCGAGCCAGGACAGCTCTCGATTGATGAAATGCTCCGGTCTCACCTCCGCCACAGGCACTGGTGCTACGGCCTTGGGAGAGCGCTGTGCCCTTGTTTCAGCTATGCCGGCGGTATGGGCGGTGATGTCGGGGATGTCCTCGGTCATGACCCTCAGGCTCTTTCCCGCTTCGGTCGACGGCGCGGCGACCCCACCGTGCACGCCCTGCGAGGCAATGCTATTACAGGCCCGCCGTAGCCCTGTCATCCGGCCCGCCAGGCCGTAGCGCGAAAGCCCATGCCATCATGCTCGAGCTGCTGCTCCTCCGTCACGCGAAGTCGCGCTGGGACCAATCGCACATCGACGATCATGCGCGCGACCTGAGTGCTCGCGGCGAGGCGGCTGCACCGATGATGGGCGCTTGGCTGCTGAGCCGGGGCCTGGTGCCCGACCTCGTGCTCTGCTCTACGGCCCGCCGCGCCCTGCGGACTTGGCAGCTGGCGGCAGCCCGCCTCGATCCGGTGCCCGAGACCGTCACCTGCGACGAGTTGTATCTGGCCGAACCACCCAGGATGCTGGATGTCGTGCGGCGCCGTGGCGGCACGGTCCGGCGGCTGATGCTGGTCGGCCACAATCCCGGCATGCATGTGTTCGCGAACCGATTGGTCGCCGCCGGGCCGACGGCCGAGCGGGCCCGGCTGGCCGAGAAGTTCCCCACGGCCGGGCTGGCGCTGATCCGCTTTGCCATCATGGACTGGGCCGATCTGCAGCCCGGGACGGGCGAGCTGTTGGGCTTCTGGCGCCCGCGCGACTTGGCCGCTGGCGGGGCCTGACTCTCGCCGTTGCTTCGCACCCGTGCATCTGACACTGACTATCGCCAACCGGGCCTGGTCAGGCGAAGAGCGCTGCCCAAAACCCGGCAACGGCAAGAGAACCGGGGAGCGCTGAATGATCGGGCTTTTGGGCATCGTCCTCTCGCTGCTGCTGCTGATGTATCTGGCCTATCGCGGCATCAACGTGCTGCTGCTGGCGCCGGTCCTGGCGACGATGGCCGTCCTGTTCGCCGGTGGCGTGCCGGTGCTGGCCAGCTACACCCAGGTCTTCATGGTCTCGCTGGGCAAGTACGTGGCCCAGTTCTTCCCGCTGTTCATGCTGGGCGCCATCTTCGGCAAGCTCATGGACGACAGCGGCAGTGCGAAGGTCATCGCCAACTGGATCGTCGACAAGGTGGGCGAGCAGCGTGCCATCCTGGCCGTGGTGCTGGCCTGCGCCATCCTCACCTACGGCGGTGTGTCGCTGTTCGTCGTGGCGTTCGCGGTGTTCCCGATCTCGGTGGCCCTGTTCCGCCATGCCGGCGTGCCCAAGCGGCTGATCCCGGGTGCCATCGCCTTGGGCTCGTTCACCTTCACCATGACCGCCCTGCCGGGCACGCCTACGATCCAGAACGCGATCCCGGCCCCGTTCTTCGGCACCACCGCCTTTGCCGCCCCCGGCCTCGGCATCATCGCTGCCCTGATCATGTTCGGCGGCGGCATGCTGTGGCTCAGCTGGCGGGCGCGGACCGCCAACAGCAGGGGCGAGCGCTACGGCCACGAGGCCGACCCGGTGGCGGCCGCGCCGGTGGCCGTGGCCGGCCCGAGCTTCGCCGTGGCGATCGCCCCGATCGTCGTCGTCATCGTCACCAACTACATCGTCGCCAACTTTGTCCTGCCGGCCATGGATACCAGCTATCTGGCAGAGGCCCGGTTCGGTGCCACCAGCATCGGCTCCGTACGCGGCATCTGGGCGATCATCGTCGCCCTGGTGGTGGCGATCCTGCTTCTGCTGGCCCTCAACCGTGCCTATTTCACCGATCTGCGCCGCTCGCTCAACGAGGGTACGCTGGGCTCGATGCTGCCGATCTTCAACACGGCATCCGAGGTCGGCTACGGTGCCACCATCGCCTCGTTGCCGGCGTTCACGATCATCCGCGACGCGGTGCTCAACGTGGCGCCCGGCAACCCGGTGATCTCGCTGGCGGTGGCCGTCAACGTGCTGGCCGGCATCACCGGCTCGGCTTCGGGTGGCCTCAGCATCGCGCTGCAGACCCTGGGCTCGACCTATGTCGAGCTCGCCAAGCAGCACGGCATCAGCCTCGACCTGATGCACCGCGTCGCCACCCTGTCGTCTGGCGGCTTCGATGCGCTGCCGCACAACGGCGCCGTGATCACGCTTTTGGGCATCTGCGGCTTGAGCCACCGCGAATCGTATGCCGATATCGGCATGGTCGCGGTCGTCATCCCGGTCGCGGCCCTCGCCGTCGTGATCGTGCTCGGCAGCCTGTTCGGGAGCTTCTGACATGGGGGCACAGCTGAGCCGTCGCGTCGCCCTGGCCACGGGCCTGGCCCTGCCGCTGGCGGCGCGCGGTGCCCGGGCCGGGCTGCAGCTCCGTCTGGTCACCGGCGAGCTGCCGCCCTACTGTTTTCACGTCCCGCCGCCCACCGTGGCCGAGGGCGGTCGGCCCATGGGCCTCGTCTACGATGTCGTGCGCGAGGTGGCCGGCCGCGTCGGCAACCCACAGACGGTTGAATTCCTGCCCTGGCCCCGCGCCCAGGAGCTGGCGCTGGCCGGCCCGGACGTGGGGATTTTGGCATTGACGCGCTCGCCCGAGCGCGAAGACCGCTATCGGTGGATCTTCAACGTGGTCACCGACGAGCTGGTGCTGGCGGGCCTGCCCGGCGTTGAGCTGGCCGATCTCGCGGCGCTGAAGGACCGGCCCGTCGGCGTGCTGCGGATGAGTGGCGCCGAGACGCTGCTGCGCGAGCTGGGGTTCACCAGCGTCGAGCCGGCGGCCGAGGAGCGCAACAATGCGATGCGCCTGCGTGAGCGCCGGATCGAGGCCTGGCTCGCGCCGCGCCTGATGGTCCGCTGGGCCTGGCAGGAAACCGGCGGCGAGCCTGACCAGCTCGCGTTCGGGGAGGTTGTGCGCCCGAGCGAGATCTGGTTCGCCGGCTCCCCTGGCGTCGAGCCGGAGATCGCCGCACTGTGGGCGCGGCGCTTCGAGGAGCTGAAGGCCGACGGCGGCTATGAGCGGATCGTGGCCCGTTACCTGCGGCCACGCTCGGAGCCACTACCCCAGCGCGAACTCGAGATCCCGTGGGGTACGCGCGGCTGAGCGGCACGGGTGCCATTCGCACCCTTCTGAACTCCATCTGACGAAAGCTCGAACATGATCAAGCCCAGGACCCAACGGTCCGGCATGCCCCTGGCCGCGGTCGACACGCCGACGCTCGGCACTGACGCGGTGGACGGCCGGCTGGTTCGCATCGCTCTGGGCTTCACCGGCTGGGCCGAGCGCTGGTTTCCCGACGCCTTCGTCTTCGTCGCGATCGCCGTGGTCGTCGTGGCCTTGGGTGCGCTGGTCAACGGTGCCCCCGTAGGTGCGGTCACCAAGGCCTTCGGCGACGGGTTCTGGAGCCTGATCCCATTCACCATGCAGATGGCGTTCGTCACCATCGGTGGCTACGTCGTCGCCACCTCGCCGCCGGCCCAGAGCTTGATCGATCGCCTGGCGATGGTCCCCCGCACCGGTCGCGGGGCGGTGGGCTTCATCGCCGCCGTCAGCATGCTGTCTTCGCTGCTCAGCTGGGGCCTGAGCCTGATCTTCGGCGGCCTGCTCGCTCGGGCCATCGCCAGGCGCGCCGACCTGCGCATGGATTACCGCGCCGCGGGTGCGGCCGCCTATCTGGGCCTCGGCGCCACCTGGGCTCTGGGCCTGAGCTCGTCCGCGGCCCAGCTGCAGGCCAATGCCGCGAGCCTGCCCAAGACCCTGCTGCCGATCACCGGCGTCATCCCGTTCACGGAGACCATCTTCCTCTGGCAGTCGATGGTGCTGGCGGCCGTGCTGGTCGTGCTCTCCACCGTCATCGCGGTCTGGTCGGCACCCTCGGCGGGCAGTGCCGTGACCGCGCGCGACCTCGGCATCGACCTCGACCACCGCGATGAGCGTCTCCCGCCGCGCCAGCAGCCGGGCGAGTGGCTCGAGCATTCGCCCATGCTGACCATCCTGCTGGCGGCACTGGCGCTCGGCTGGTTGCTGCAGGAGTTCGGCCGCCAGAGTGCGATCGTCGCGATCTCGAACCTGAACACGTACAATTTCATGTTCCTGATGCTGGGTCTCCTCCTGCATTGGCAGCCCAAGCGCTTCCTCAATGCGGTGGCCCGCTCGGTGCCGGCCACCACCGGCGTGCTGATCCAGTTCCCGTTCTACGCCGCCATCAGCTACGTCCTGACCACGGCCAAGAACGCCGACGGGGCCTCGGTCTCGGACGTGATCGCGCACGCCTTCGTCGCCGTGAACACCCACGGCACCTTCCCGCTGGCGATGGGCATCTACTCGGCCGTGCTGGGCTTCTTCGTTCCTTCCGGTGGCGGCAAGTGGCTGCTGGAGGCGCCCTACGTCATGCAGGCGGCCAACGAGCTGCAGGTCCATCTCGGTTGGGCGGTCCAGGTCTACAACGCCGCCGAGGCGCTGCCCAACCTGATCAACCCGTTCTGGATGCTGCCGCTGCTGGGGATCCTGGGCATCCGCGCCCGGGACATCGTCGGATTTACTTTCCTACAGCTCGTGGTGCATCTGCCGGTGGTGCTGTTCCTGCTCTGGTTCCTGGCCAAGACGCTGACCTACGTGGCGCCGGTGATTCCCGGCTGATCGTCGGGCCGCGTCGGTGGACGACGTCGCACGCAAGGACGCCGAAGGCATGTTGGGCACGCCGAATTCCCGCATCCATAGGCAAATGGACCGGGAAGCAAGCTGATGGACGAGGACGAGCGCGCCCGCCACTACCTCGAGAAGGAACTCGACTACCTGCACGTCGCCGCCCGCTCCTACGATACCAAGGCCCAGATCGCCTCCGTCGGCTACCTGCTGACCATCGGCGTCGTCCGCCTCGGGTTCGAGGTCCAGCCCGGCGACTGGGTGGCGCCGGGCGCTCTTGCCACGGCGTTCGGGTTGTTGATCGTGATGGTCCCGGTGGCGTTGTTCGCCTTGGTCCTCGTGCCGCGCCACCGCTTCCAGCTGGCAGCCCTTCCCACGCACCGCGAGATGCCGCGAACCCTCACCCTGAGCTGGTTCGAGGGACGCAGCGCTGCCGAGATCGTGGCCGAGGCCCGTACCGTGGATTGGGTCACGGAACTGGGCTTCGAGATCGAGAAACTGCGACAGTTACGGGATCGAAAGCGCGGCCGGTTCATGCTCGCGCTCATGACCTGTGCCGTGGCCCTTCTGGCCCTCCTGATGCGTCTGGCCCTGGCATAGGCCGGGGCGAGGCGCCCTTCAATTCGGGGCTGAGATCGATTGCCTTGCGCATTGCTGCGCCTCTTTGCCCGGACTAGCCTGGGTTGCCGACAAAGAGCGGCAGGAAGCAGCGAAGCTCAGGGAGGAGCAGCAATGAAGCGGTCAGCCACCATCATGGCGCTGGCGGCACTCGCGTGTGCCGTCGGGACGTCGCCGGTCACGGCCAAGGACAAGGTCTTTGCGCTGGTGCCGAAGAACATGAACAACCCGTTCTTCGATCAGGCCCGCGACGGCTGCATGAAGGCCGCGGCCGAGATCGGCGGGATCGAGTGCTACTATATCGGCCCCGGCGAGCACGGCGGCGGTGACGAGCAGTTCCAGATGGTCCAGGACCTGATCGCCAAGAAGGTCGACGGGCTCGCGGTCTCGGTTGCCAACGCGCCGGCCATTGCCAAGGCGGCGGCAGCGGCGAAGGCCGCCGGCATCCCGCTGGTTACCTGGGACAGCGACCTGCTCGACCAGGATCACGGCTTGCGCGCCACCTATATCGGCACGGTCAATACCGAGATCGGCAAGGAGATCGCCAAGCGGGCGATGGAGCTGAAGCCCGACGGCGGCACCTTCTGCATCCAGAGCGGCGGCCCGTCGGCCGTCAACATGAACGAGCGCATGAAGGGGATGCTGGAGACGCTGCCCGCGGACAAGTGGACCCAGGTCGCCGGCTGCCCGCTCTACAACAATGACGACTTCCCGCTGTCGATCATCCAGATGACCGACATCCTGGCGAAGTATCCCAAGCTCGACGCGATGCTGAACGCCGGCGGCGCGCCGCAGATGGTGCCGCAGGCCTACCGCCAGCTGCTCGCCAACTACCAGGATCGGATCAAGAGCAAGGACCTGGTGCTGCTGTTCGTCGAGACCATGGACGTGCAGATGAAGTTCCTCGAGGAGGGCCTCAGCGACGGCCAGGTCGGCCAGCGGCCCTACGAGATGGGCTACCGGGCCATGTACGTGCTGAACGACCTGACCAACGGCAAGCTGCCGCCCGACCCGATCACCGTGGGCCTGGACGTCTGCACGCCGGAGACCGTGGCTACCTGCAAGACCAAGTAGAGACGCAACAAACTATCGCGGGCGGCGGCGCTTCAGGCTGCCGCCCGTCAGCGGGCACGAGGTTTGCCGTATACCGTGCTGGCCGCAATGGCTTGCATCGGTACGTACGTCTTGCCATCTCGTCGTTATGAACGAGTGCGTTTCGGGGCTTGATTGGGATCACCGATGAAACGTCAGCTGCCTAGGTTGACCATCGACGAGGCCGCCGAAGCCTTCCTCGAGCAGGACCTCTCGGATCTAGACTTTGCCAAGTTCAAGGCCGGCCAGCTCGAGTTCGCGCGCAAGGACGCGCGGCTGACCATGCGCGTGCCGCAGCTGATGCTCGATGCCGTCAAGCAGCGCGCAAGCGCAAGAGGCATCCCCTACCAGCGCTTCGTGCGGGAGGCGATCCAGCGGGCGCTGGCGAAGCGCTAGACGCATACGGAAGACGCGCATTGCTGTGATTGCCGCGCATCCCCACCGCAATCGCCCTTATCAAGCACGACATGAGATTGGTGCAGTCGCAATACCGGCAATCGTCAACTGCGTAGGGTGGCTCCGAAACGCAGCGGTTGGATCACCGGCGTCGTCCCGTTGCGCTACGCCCGCGCCCCTCGCGCCAAGGACGAGCGTTCGGCAGTGGAACTTGCAGGCGAAGACGCTGCAGCAAAAATTGTCGAGTAGCGCCTAACTTTCGCGCCACGGTGCACAAGCTAGCAGAAGCAGTTACTTTGCCCTACTAGGTGTGATTGACGCAGGTTACCGCTTCTGGTCGGCAGAGGCATGAAATTGCGCTACTAGACCACTTTCCAAGCCCGCCAATGCGGGCACATTGAGGTCATCCCTGACATAGACTGGCATTTACGGTACCAAGTCAAATTTATGGGCAGGAGTCAGGATTGACCCGCACTGGTTTGCGGTGCCGACCACTATCAATTTTGCGCCATGTGCCGCGCCACCGCCTTCTCGTCCCAGTCGATGCTGGTGCCGGGCACGTCCGGGATGTGCAGCATCCCATCCTTCACCTCGTATGGTTGGCGCAGGATCGGGTCGGCCCAGTTCTGCCACTCCAGCCAGTGCGCGGTCTCGGTGACCCGCAGCGCATGCGCCGCCACCTCGGGATAAAGGTGGGTTGAGACCGGGATTCCAGCCGCCGCCGCGATCGGTGCGGCGCGCAGCCAGCCGGTCACCCCGCCGATGCGCATGAAGTCCGGCATCACCAGATCGCACGCCTTGAGCTGCAGCGCCTTGTGGAGCTCGCGCGGACCCCAGAAATTCTCGCCGATCTGGATCGGCGTCCTGAGCTCGGCGGCGAGCCGCGCGTGCCCCTCGAGATTGTCGTAGACCAGGGGCTCCTCGATCCAGGCGAGCCCCAGCCCGTCGAGCGCATGGCAGCGGATCAGCGCCTCGGCCAGATCCAGGCCCTGATTGAAATCCACCATCAGGGCAACGGCGTCGCCCACCGCGTCGCGCACCGCTACCACCGTCGCCAGATCGTCCGCGAGCCGCGCCCGACCGAGCCGCAGCTTCAGTCCCCCGAACCCGCCCTCGGCCACGAGCGCCACGGCCTCGGCCGCCACCGCCGCCGGCTCCTGCAGCCACAGCCCGTTGCTGTTGTAGGCCGGCACCGGACCAGGCGTGCCGCCGAGCAGCCGGCACAGCGGCAGCCCCTCGGCCTGCGCCACCGCATCCCACGCCGCCATGTCCAGCCCCGACACGGCGACCATGGCCAGGCCCTCGTAGCCGACGAAATGCAGCGACTTGCGCGCCGCCTGGAACAGCTCGACCGGCGCCACCGGGCGCCCCTTGAGCAGCTCGCCCAGATCCTCCAGCGCCGGCACGAGATAGCGCATCGTCTTGGGCAAATAAGGCTCCAGATAGCTGCGCCCGACCACGCCCTCCTCGGTGAATAGGTCGATCAGGATCAGCGGCCAGTCGGTGATCGTGGCGATCCGCGCCACGATCGGCCGCTCGAGCCTGAGCAGGACGGGCCGGGCGCGGATGGACTTGAGCGTCAATTTCGCCGACATCGTTGTCTGCCTCCCAGCTTCAGCCCCCGAAAACTAGCACCGAACGAGAACCGCCCCTACGTGTACCGTTCACCCTACGAGGTCAGATCGACGGGGGCATTCTGTCCGCCTCTCGACGACCCGAGGCGTCACGACGCACAGCCCGAGCGCTGTCGATGTCGATTGCAGGATGAAATTCCTCTGTACTGATGGTATGGTGACACGCCAGCTGTCACGCCCGGAACTCCGCCGATGCCCAATCGCGCACGCGCCGCCACTTCGCCGCTTCGACATGGCCGCGACCGCACGCCATCACGGCCTGCGCTGCAGGGACACTCCAACCTGTCCCACGCGTGCCAAATGCACGGACGAACCCGAGGTCGAGAACCGCACGAGCGAAAACAGAATCGGCACGAACGAACCGACGCCAGCGAAGCGCACGCACGATTTCGGCTCCGTCACGAGCGAACCCGACGTGACGCTCGCCACACGCACCAGAGTCAGTCGGCTGCACATGCGAACCCGAGCGGCCCTGCCCGAACGCAGCACGTTGCTGCACGAACGATTTCACGCAATCGGCACGAACGAACCGAGACAACCCTCGTGGCAGTCGCTGCGCTCCCGGTGCCGCTCGACCCCGGCGATGTACGTTCTGAACGACCTGACCAACGGGAAGCTGCCGCACGACCCCATCACCGTTGGCCTGCACGTCTGCACGCCGGAGACCGTGGACACCTGCAAGACCATGTAGCGGCACGGGAAAGGCGGGCGGCAGCAACCGGGTCTGCCGCCCGCGCGTGTCAGCGGGCTGCCGCGCAGACCTCCTGCACGAGGCCGCGCAGCCAGCGATGCGCCGGATCGGCGTCCAGCCGCGGGTGCCAGAGCAGGCTGACCGTGATTGCCGGCGTGGCTACCGGCAGCGGAAAACTGTGCATCCCGTCGCGCAAGCTCCCGGTATGTCGCTCGGGCACGACGGCGATCAGGTCCGACGCCCGGGCCAGGGCCAGGGCCGCCGCGAAGCCGGCGACGATGGCGACGATCTTCCGCTCCAGTCCGAAGGGCTGCAGGGCCTCGTCGACCGGCCCCTGGTCGAGGCCCCGCCGCGAGACGAGGATGTGCCGGCCGGCCGCGAGACGGGACGGCGTGATCTCGCCTTGGCACAGCGAGTGTCCCATGCGCACGACGCCGATGAAGCGGTCGCGGAACAGGGCCCGTGCCCGCACCTCCGGGCCCGTGGTCGGCCCCACGACGCCGGTTTCCAGATCGACGCTGCCGTCGCGCAGGGATGCGCTGTCCTTGTCGGGCTTGGGCACGAAGCGCAGCCGCACGCCGGGTGCGGCCGCACCGACGCGCGCCAGCAGGTCCGCCCCGAAACTCTCGACGAAGCCGTCGCTGGTCCGCAGCGTGAACGTGCGCACCAGCCGCCCGAGGTCGAGGGAAGCGGCCGGGCGCAGCACCGCGGCGCCGTCCTGCAC
>JBATRI010000063.1:0-3916 GCA_049292515.1 Geminicoccaceae bacterium | reverse complement strand
GACGACGACATGGGCTACTGACCCGGCCCCGCGCGCGCCGGCGCCAGCCGTCAGCCCGCTTTGAGCTTTCCCCACCACCGTCCGCAAGGAGACGAGCCCATGCCCAGCATCACCCGCCACCTGCTTCACCTCGGCCTGGCCGTCCTGGCCGCAGCAACCCTGCTCGGCGCCTGCACCAGGCCCGCCGCCCTGCAGAGCAGCTATCAGGGGCCGCTGCCGCAGCAGCGCGCCGCCGGCGAGACGGCCCGGCTCGAGATCGAGTCCTCGACCAGGCCGGGCAGCGCTTCGCGCCGGGCAGCCTGATCCAGAGCCAGTACCGCCAGCTCGCCGAGGATGCCTTCACCAAAGCCGGCTGGAGCCTCGCTCCGGAAGCCCCGCTCGAGGTCCGGATCATGCTTGCGGGCCGCACCCCGAACGGCATGGTCACCAGCGAGGCCTCGCTCTGCCGCAATCTCGCCGTCGGCCTGCTCACGCTCGGGATCGCCTGCAACGAATGGACCCACACCGTCGATGCCGCCGGCACCGTCACCATCCTCGAGGCCGGCACGGTCGTGGCGAGCAGGGAGATCGACCTGCAGGGCACGGCCGAGAGCTGCCACAGCGCGGGCAACCCGAACTGGCTGGCCAACCATGAGCAGACCGCGCTCGACACCTACCAGCAGGCGGCGCAGGCGCACCTGGCCGCCGTGCTGGAGTTCGTGGCCACGACCACCCTCAGCCCGCCGGCTGCCTGAGGCCCTGGCCAAATTGCGCTGCAGCAACTACCGAGAGTTGCTGCACTGCGGAACGATCGTCCCTCTGGACGGTCATGCCGCCGAGGACGGCAGCCGGCGCCCGAGAGGTTTCGGCTCGGCCCCACGGCTCGAGCCGCGCCAAGAGACGCATCAGGCGCCGGCTGTTTTCCCCGACCACTTGGCCGGGCCTTCGGGCCCGGCTTCTTTCTGGCCGGTGCGGACGGGAGCTGCTGCCTCCTGGCCAAGTCCTGGGGCCACCGCCACCATAAGTTTCTGCGCTGCAGCACAAACAGAACTTTTGATACTCATGCTGCCAACGGTAACAGCAGCGACCGCAACCTGGCTTCGGCAGAACGAACCAAGCTGGCCTGGCGGTCGGCGTTTCTCGGGCACCTGCGGTTTATTCCCTGTAAACTTGGCCAGTCTGGCCCGCCCGGCCTTTTTCCTGCCGGTTTCCTGCCGGCGTTGCCGGTCAGGCGCCAGCACATCTTGCGTTCCAGGCTGATCCCGGTCAGATCTGCAGCCGAGGAGAGACGGATGAACGACACGGGCAAGCCGCCGGTGCCTGGACGAGTGCGTGCGGACGAGACACGGACGGCGCCGCCGCCGCGGCGGCTGTCCAGGCGCCGGCCGGCCAGGGCAAGGGAACGAACAGCAAACCCAACCGTTGCCGGTCAGCTCGGTCCCGTTACGATCCGGCCGTTGCATGCAATTGAGGAGGCACCAATGCTAATTTTCCATAAATACGCTTATCCGACTTTGCTGAATCGGTATAAAACACAGCTTTTGCAATGACTTACCGTCAGAATCAGCCGGCGCCGGGCCGCTGTCGCCGCCTCCAGCGCAAGATCAGCCTCCAGAGCTTGACCCAGCAGCCATGTGGGTTTGCCCGGCGGATGGAGTGGAGGCGGTGGATGGAGGCTTATCCGGCAGGATCAACTAAACACGAAAAATGTCACCCCAGGGCGACATTTCCGACATCCCCTGCCTCGCCAAACTAGTCCTTTTGGCCTAGATCTCGGCGCCATGCGCCCAACAATCGAAAGCCGGTCCATGCGGCCACGCAAAACCGAAGCCGAAAAGAAAAGGATGGGCCGTCCGCCTTATCGTACGTTTCATACAGAAATGACGTTTCGACTGTCACCTCACCTCCATGAAGAGATGAAAGATATAGCCTTTCAGCAGAAGGTTTATTTAGAAGATATTTACGGGTATGCTGTGACCCATCTTTTAGATTTACGAGAAAGACAAGAATTAATTTACCATGCGGCGCCGAATTACCGCTCAAGTAAACGCGTTACTGTTAAGATGGAGCCTAACCTTAAAGCCCGCGTGTTTGCTGCCACCAATGAGGATAAACGTTCAATCGCAAATTTTTTTGAGACGGCAGCCTTTATCTATATACGAGAAAAAACACAGCAGAACAAGGTTTAATGCTGACTTTGTCAGCTGTAAGTCTTGCGCTCCGGACGGATCTGTGTCTCTCTGCGTCGGCAGGAGGGACTCCATGGAATTTGCATTCCCCCGTCCAGGAGACGTTCAGCGCGAGTATCGAGCTCAGCTCGCCAGCGAGGGCTGGAGGCCGATCTGCACCTACATGCGCGTCGAGTACCGGATCGCGCTCGATCAGCTCCGCCACCAGCATGAGCTGAGAAACCTGCATGAGGCGCTCGACCTCGTGCTGGCCGCCTGCTCCCTGCCGCTGTTCAACGGGATCACCGTCAAGAGGCGGGCATATAGGGCCGGTTTACCTTGTCTGAGTGCGGAATAGGGCAGATGATGCGCCGCCATGTGCCGCGCACAGCGTTTGCCCTTGCCCGAATCAGCGACGGCACGAACCGAGGAGGAGAAGTCACGATGAGCCCGTGACCTAGCAACCGCACACCCTGAAAACGCAAAAGCCCGCTGCGCTAACAGCGGGCCTTACGCCGGGTGTACGGGACAACTCATTAGAAAACTGTCCCCGCTGTTGTAGCCGACGCGTTTGCCCGATGCAAGCGTGAACGCTGATGCTTGTCCCGCGCACTCAGAGATTCCTGACCTGAGGAACGCACCCGCAAAGGTGCGAACGGGATGATGCGACCTAAAAACAAGCTCCACGAGACAGCAGGCCCCGCCCGGCCCGGCATCAGGCCGGGCAGCGACAACCGACCCCGCCCGGCCCGGCATCCTCACCCCCAAGCGCCAGGCGGGCCAGAAACGCGCCGTCAAGCGCGCCGCCGACTACCAGGGCTTCACCAAGGCCGTGCCCTCGGTCGATCGGGCCTGCATGATCCTTCGGGATGCGGCCAGGCGCGGGCCGCTCGGCCAGGCCGTCAGCCAGACGCTGGAGGTCCTGCTGCAACTGCTGCCGCGGCGCGGCTGGGCCGGCCGGCCGATGCTGTGCGTCACCAACGCCACCCTGGCGAGTCACGTCGGCTGCTCCGACCGCCAGGTGCAGCGTCATCTGGCCCGGCTGCACGAGCACGGCGTCATCGACATGCGCTGGGGCCATGCCCATGCCCGCCTGCGCTTCGCCGTCGACACCGCCGGCAGAGACGACGACCCGGTCGGCATCGACCTGCGCCCGGCCCTGGTCTTCGTGCACGAGCAGGCCGGGCTCGTCCGGGCGGTTCGGGCCGCCCAGCAGGATTTCTCCGATATCCAGGCACAGGCACAGGAAGCGGTCTGGCAGGCCAAGGTGGCCCTGATCCATGCGACAGGCCGGCTGGGGCCGGAGCGCCATGATGCCATGCTGCAGCGGATCGAGCAGCTACGGGCCGAGATCGGCCAACTGTCCCGTGCCGCCCTGGGCGGCAAGGCCCTGCCCGACGGCATTGCCGCCGCCATCCGGGCGATGGAGCAGCTCATCTTCCGCGCGCACGGCCTGCGCAGCGAGAGCAAGGATGGTGAGACAGAAGGGGATGAAGCTGAGGATAACCGTCATGAATTGTCACCCTCTGGCGACATTTCACCCTCCCATATAACAGATTCAAACTACGTTGAATCTGTCGTACTGACGATTCAAGCGAGCTGTCAGGAGGCCGGCGTACCGCCGGCCGGGGCTACCGGAACGGAAGTGGCGCGCAGCGGCCCTGGAAGCGCCTGGGTGGCCGCTCAGGCAGCAGCAGATGAGGAAGCCGACCCGGCAGCGCCCCTGCTCTACCGCCGCTGGCTCGGCGCCTATGACGGCAGCAGGCCCC
>JBATRI010000062.1:0-14943 GCA_049292515.1 Geminicoccaceae bacterium | reverse complement strand
GCCTCGGCCTCGGCCGTCGCGGCCTTGAGCTTGCTTTCCAGCTCACCGACCTGGGCCGTGGGGCCGGCAACGGCCGCCCGGGCGGAGGCGAGCTCGGCCTCGAGCTCAGTGATGCGCGCCTGCTTGTCGGCCACGTCCTTGGTAGCCGCCGCCAGTCGCTCGGCGCTCTGGGCGGCTACCTGATCCTTGGCTCCGGTCGCGGTCGCCAACTGCTCCGCGCTCCGGGCCGCCTCCTGTGTCTGCGCCTGGAGCTGTTGCTGCAGGCTGTCGATCTCGGCGGTGAGCGTGCGAACCGTATTCTGCAATGTTTCGAGTTCAGCCGGATCGGCTGCTGCCGCCGGAGGTGCCGTGACAGGTGCCGCGGCCTGCTGCGCCCATGCCGCCACCGACGTGGTCATCAATCCGAGCAGCAGCAGGGCGGTCGATCCTTGCAGCCTGAGCCGTGCGTTCCTCATTCCCATTGGCTTCCCTCGCGATGTTTGGGCGGGACTGCACCCCGCCTACCTTGGATGGTGTTCAAAGGCGGGCGAGGCGCTCGCACAGCAGGTCGAAGAAGCCGTCCGCAGCGACGTCGTTGATGACCAGGGCGTTAGGCTCGCGCGGACTCCGCTGCCACCAGTCGACCACGGTCCGTCCGGTCGTGTGCGTGCCTTCGGTTTCGATTTCGACCCGCCGCCGCTGCCCCGAGAACAGCCCCGGCTGAAGGAGGTAAGCGATGACGCATGGATCGTGCAAGGGCGCTCCAGGGATGTGGTAGCGGTCCTTGTCGTAGCGATTATAGAAGTCGAGGAGCCCGGCGCAGGTCAGCGCCACGGGCGTGCCGATTGCCTGGATCCGGGCCAGCCGATCGGCGGTGACCAGGGCCTTGTGGGTGACATCGAGGCCGAGCATCACGATAGGCGCGCCGGCCTCGAACACGACCCTGGCCGCATGGGGGTCGACGTGGACGTTGAACTCGGCGGCGGCGGTCACATTGCCCAGCTCCATCGAGCCGCCCATCAGCACGATCTCCCGCAGCCGCGGGACAATCGACGGCTCCTTGACGAAGGCGAGGGCGACGTTGGTCAGCGGCCCGATGGCACAGAGGGTGACGGTATCTGGTGGCTCGCGCAGGATCGTCTCGATGATGACGTCGACAGCATGCCCTACCGCGACAGGAGCGGCGGGCTCGGGCAGGGCCGCGCCGTTGAGGCCGGATTCGCCGTGGACGTACTCCGCGGTCTCAAGTGGCCGCAGGATGGGGCGCTGGCAGCCGGCATGCACCGCGACGTCGGCACGGCCGGCAAGCGCCAGGATCTGCTGCGCGTTGCGGGTCGTTCGCGCTAGCGGCACGTTGCCGGCAACCGTGGTCAGCGCGAGGATCTGGATCTCGTCCGGGGATGCCAGGGCCAGCAGGATGGCGATGGCGTCGTCCTGGCCGGGGTCACAGTCCAGAATGATGCGATAGGGGGGCATGTCAGCCTTCGGTGAGTTTGAACTCGATCCGCCGGTTTCGCCGGTAGGCGATCTCGTCGTTGCCGGGGTCGATCGGGCGGTACTCGCCGAACCCGGCCGCGGCAAGATGTTCCGGCGGGATGCCCTGTTGCGTCAAAAACTGAATGACCGAGATGGCGCGCGCCGCGGACAGCTCCCAGTTGGACCTGAACGCCGCATCGCGGATCGGCTGCCGGTCGGTGTGGCCGTCGACGCGCAGGATCCAGTCGACCCCGGTCGGGATGCGCGACGCGACTTCGGTCAGTGTTCGGGCGAGCTGCCGGAGCTCGCTCTCGCCGTCGGGGTCGAGCTTCGCCGAGCCTGATGCGAAGAGCAGCTCGGACTGGAAGACGAACCGGTCGCCGACGACGCGCAGGTCAGGCCGATCGCCGAGCGCCTGGTGCAGCCGGCCGAAGAACTCCGAGCGGTACTGCTCCAGCTCCTCCACCTTGGCCGTCAGAGCGGCGGCCAGCTTTTCGTCGAGCCCGGAGATCGTCTCCTGCTGCGTGTCGACCTGGCTCTCGGCATTGGCCAGGAGGCCGTTGAGCTGGTCGATCTGGCGCTGCTGCGCCAATGTCTGCTCGCGAAGCCGGTCCAGCTCCGCAGAGCGCGCCGAAGCGGTGGCCTCTGCGTCCGCCAGACGTTGGGCTGCAGTCTTGGTCGCGGTCTTCGACTCCGCTTCGAGGTTGGTCAGCTTGGCCTCGAGCTCGCTGCGACCGGCAACGGCCCCGGCCAGCGTCGTGCGGACCGATTCGAGCTCCTGTGCCAGCAGTGACCGCGCCTCTCGTGTTTGGGCAAGCTCGTCCGAAAGGGTCGTCACTTTTGTTGCCAGCTGCTGTAGCGCTGTCTGGCGCTGATCGACCTCACCGGTCAGCCGATCCCGATCACGGCTGATGTCGTCGACTTGGTTCGACAACGCCGCCGTCTCGCCACGCAGCGATTCGTTGGTCTTGTCGGTGCCGGTGATCTGGCCGGTGGCCTGCTCGATCTGCTGCTCCAGGAAGCGTAGGGCACTATCGCGCTCGGTGGTGGCCGAGCCCAACCGGTCGAGCCGCGCCTGCATCCGTGCAATCGTCGCCTGGACCTCGTCGAAGGAAGGTGCGGTTGCCGCTGGCGGCGGCGCGTTCTGCGCCAGCGCATCCGTGGCGGGCGCCGTCAGCAGCAACGCAAGGGCCGTGAGGACGAGGTGGCAGCTCGATGTCATATCGACCAGCGTTGGTTCCTGGGCACGCCGTCGACCATAGCGACGGCATCGCCGAACACCAACTGCCGGCGAGCATTCCGGATTGCCGGCACCAGGCTACGGTCCTACGGTTTCGACAACGGGCATCGGCTCTGGCAGCCGGTGCCGCTCACCCTTGTTCTTGGGAGGAATCGACGTGATCGCCAGCCGTCTCAAGGCACTGGGCGTCGCGGCCACCGTTTTGCTGGCCGGCCTGACGTACGGTGGCTCGGCCAGCGCCGAGATGGTCTACCGGATCGCCACGATGGGCGAACCCAAGACCCTCGATCCGCACGGTGTCTCCGGCACCTGGGAGAACTACATCGTCGGCGACGCCTTCATGGGGTTGCTGACGGATGCGGCTGATGCGACGCCGGTTCCGGGCGCGGCCGAGCGCTGGACGATCAGTGACGATGGGCTGACCTACACATTCGAGCTGCGTGACCACAAATGGTCGGACGGCACTCCGGTCACGGCCGAGGATTTTGTCTATAGCTGGCGACGCCTGCTCGACCCCGCGACCGCTGCTGAATATGCTTCGATCATGTATCCGGTGAAGAACGCCGAGAAGATCAATACTGGTGCTATCACGGATCTGACGCAGCTCGGTGTGAAAGCACTCGACGACAAGACACTCGAAGTCACGCTGGAAAACCCGACCGGTTATTTTTTGGAGCTGATGACCCATTACACATCGTTCCCGGTTCCCAAGCACGTCATCGACAAGCTGGGGCCGGACTGGATCAAGCCTGGCAACATCGTTGGCAACGGCGCTTTTCGTATAATCGAGTGGACGCCCAATTCGCGTGTCGTGGCCGAGAAGAACCCCGAGTTCTATGATGCCGCCAATGTGAAGGTCGACAAGATCATCTATTATCCAGACGAGGATCGCAATGAGATCACCAAGCGGTTCCGGGCCGGCGAGATCGATTTCGTCGATGACTTCGCTTCCGAGCAGATCGACTTCCTTAAGCGCGAGTTGCCGAAAGAGACTCGCATCTATCCCTATCTCGGGACGTACTATTACCCTATCAACGTGAAGAAGCCGCCGTTCGACAACCCTAAGGTACGGCGCGCACTCTCCATGGCGATCGATCGCTCGACCATGACCGACAAGGTGCTGAAGACTGGCGAGCTGCCGGCTTATGGCGTGGTCCCGCCCAAGACCGGCGCTTACGGCGATCCCTATGTGCCGGAGTGGGCGAGCCTGCCATTCCCTGAGCGGCAGGCGATGGCTAAGCAGCTGCTGGCGGAAGCCGGCTTCGGGCCGGACAACCCTCTCAAATTCGTCCTGTCCTACAATACCAGCGAGAACCACAAGCGGATCGCGGTCGCGGCGCAGGCGATGTGGAAGTCGATCGGCGTGCAGGCCGAGCTGGTCAACCGTGAGGTCAAGGTCCACTACGACGAGTTGAAGCAGCATAATTTCGACGTGGCGCGCGCGGCCTGGGTCGCCGACTACAACGACCCGCAGAATTTCCTCTATTTGCTCGAGACGCGAACCGGACCTAACAATTATAGCGAGTACAGCAACGCGAGGTTCGACGAGCTCATGATGGAGCAGGCGGCATCACGCGACCAGGCGCAGCGCATGCAGTTCATGCACGAGGCCGAGAAGATCGCGATCGATGACGATGCCTGGATCCCGATCTACTACTATGTCTCCAAGGCGCTGGTGTCACAGAAGCTCGATGGCTACGTCGACAATACCAAGCACACCCACCGGACCCGTTGGATGTCCGTAGAGAACTAGCCGATGGGCCGGCATCTCGTACGTCGGCTCCTCATCGGGGTGCCGACGCTGTTTCTCATCGTGACGCTCAGCTTCTACATGATGCGGCTGGCGCCGGGCGGGCCGTTCGATCAGGAGCGGCCCATTCCCCCGGACATCCTGCGCAACATCGAGCGCGCCTATCATCTCGACGAGCCGTTGTGGCAGCAATATGTCCGCTATCTGGGTGGCGTGCTCCACGGCGACTTCGGGCCGTCCTACCGGACCAAGGACTTCACCGTCTCGGAGTTGCTGGTCAAAGGTGCGCCGGCGAGCTTCAAGGTGGGTGGGCTGGCGGTGGTGCTGGCCGTCGTGCTCGGGCTCGCGGCCGGAATCGTCGCGGCGCTGCGCCAGAACAGCTGGGTCGACTACTCGGTGATGTCGTTGGCCATGATCGGGATCGCGATCCCCAGCTTCGTCATGGCGCCACTGCTCACCTTGGTGTTCGGGGTCTATCTCGGCTGGCTGCCGGCGGGCGGCTGGGGCGGTGGCAGCCTGCCGTTCCTGATCCTGCCCGTCGTGTCCCTGGCCCTGCCGCAGGTGGCGCGCGTCGCCCGACTCTCACGTGGCGCCATGATCGAGCAGTTGCATGCGAACTATGTCCGCACCGCGCGGGCAAAGGGCCTGCGGGAGCGATTGGTCCTGCTGCGCCACGCCCTGCCGGGGGCGATGCTGCCGGTGGTCTCCTACCTGGGGCCGATGACGGCGGCCTTGCTGACCGGGTCCGTCGTCATCGAGACGATCTTCAGCATTCCGGGCATTGGTCGCTACTTCGTGCAGAGTGCCCTGAACCGTGACTATACCGTCGTCATGGGCGTGGTCATCGTCTATGCCACCATCATCATCCTGCTCAATCTCGCCGTCGATCTGATCTACGGTCTGCTTGACCCCAAGGTGAGGGCCGACTGACATGGCCATGCAGGGGCATGCGGATCTGTTGGCCCAAGTGGGCGAGGTCGAAGGCCGCTCGCTGTGGCAGGACGCGCGTCGTCGGCTGTTCCGCAACAAGGCCGCCGTCGTGTCGATGGTGCTGCTGCTGCTGATCCTGCTGGGGGCGGCCTTCGCACCTTGGCTCAGCCCGCATCCGTTCGACGAGGTGTATTGGGATCGGATCGGGATGCCGCCGGACTATGCCAACGCGCACTGGTTCGGCACCGACAACAACGGCCGCGACCTGTTCGTGCGCGTGCTCTATGGCGCCCGGGTGTCGCTGGCGGTGGGTTTTTTGGCGACACTGGTGAGCCTCGCGATCGGTGTGCTCTATGGGGCCATATCGGGCTTCCTCGGCGGCAAGGTCGACGAGGTCATGATGCGCATCGTCGACATCCTTTACTCCCTGCCGTTCATGTTCTTCGTCATCATCCTGATGGTCGTGTTCGGCCGCAACATCATCCTCCTGTTCGTGGCGTTGGGTGCCGTCGAGTGGTTGACCATGGCGCGGATCGTGCGCGGGCAGACGCTGTCGGTGAAGCGCAAGGAGTTCATCGAGGCGGCGCATGCGGCCGGCGTCTCACGCTGGCGCATCGTGCTGCGCCACATCATTCCCAACGTGCTCGGGCCGGTGGTCGTCTACGTCACCCTGACCGTGCCCGAGGTGATCATGACCGAGAGCTTCCTCTCGTTCCTGGGCCTGGGCGTGCAGGAGCCTTACACGTCGTGGGGCGTGCTGATCTCCGAGGGGGCCGGGCAGATGGAAAGTGCGCCATGGATGCTGATCTACCCGGCAGCCTTCCTGGCGGTCACGCTGTTTGCGTTCAACTTCATCGGCGACGGACTGCGCGATGCGCTGGATCCCAAGGATAGATAGACGCGCGCCCCGCTGCGTCACGTCATGCCCAAAGCTGGAAGCCTGAGAACATGGCGGTGCTCGAAGTCCAGAACCTGACGACCCGCTTCGCTACGCCGGACGGCGAGGTACTGGCCGCGGATGCGATAGGTTTCACTATCGATGAGGGTGAGAGCCTGGGCGTGGTCGGCGAAAGCGGATCGGGCAAGACCCAGATCTTCCTGGCCGTGATGGGTCTCCTGGCCAAGAACGGGCGCAGCCTGGGCTCCGTGCGCTATCGGGGCAGGGAGATCCTCAATCTGCCGGCAGCACAGCTGAACGCCATTCGCGGCGCCAGGATCGGGATGATCTTCCAGGACCCGATGACGTCGCTGAACCCGTTCTTGAAGATCTCGCGGCAGATGACCGAGGTGCTGCGGGAGCACAAAGGATTGAGCGAGGCCGAGTCCAGGAAGCGCGGCATCGCCATGCTCGACCTCGTGGGCATCCCGGAGGCCGCACGACGCTTCGACATGTACCCGCACGAGTTTTCGGGCGGCATGCGGCAGCGGGTGATGATCGCCATGACCCTGCTGTGCGAGCCCGATCTGCTGATCGCCGATGAGCCCACGACGGCGCTGGACGTTACGGTCCAGGCGCAGATTCTCGAGCTGCTGGGCCGGCTGAAGCGCGAGCTCGGGATGGCCATAGCGCTGATCACGCACGATCTGGGGGTGGTCGCCGGGCTGTGCGAGCGGGTGATGGTCATGTATGCCGGCCGCACCGTCGAGATGGCCCCGGCGAGCCAGCTTTTCCGCTCGGCGCAGCACCCCTACACCCTGGGCCTCCTGCTCTCCATGCCGCGCCTGGATGCGGCCGTCGGCACCGAGCTTGCGACCATCCCCGGTCAGCCGCCCAATCTGCAGGCGCTGCCGGCGGGCTGTGTTTTCGCCGATCGTTGCCCTTACGTGTTCGATCGCTGCCGGACCGAGCGGCCACTGCTCGCGACATGCGGACCTGGCCACCTCAAGGCCTGTCACCTGGAGGGACGGCCGTGAGCGTCCCGATACTCAGCGTCCGCGACCTAAAGGTCCATTTTCCCATTCCGGCGGGTGGCATGTTCCGCCGGCGCTATGTCCCGCTGAAGGCGGTGGACGGCGTGTCGTTCGATCTCGCGCCCGGAGAGACGCTGGGCATTGTCGGCGAATCGGGCTGCGGCAAGTCCACGCTCGGCCGCGCCGTTCTGCAGCTCATTCCGTCGACGGAGGGGCAGGTCATCTGGCTGGGCGAGAATCTGGCCGGTCACGACTCGTCGGCGATGCAGCGCTTTCGGCAGGACCTCCAGATCATCTTTCAGGACCCGCTGGCGAGCCTCGACCCACGCATGCCGATCGGCGAGACCATCGCCGAGCCCTTGGTGACGCACGAGCCGCGCCTTCCCCGTGCCGAGGTCAGGCAGCGGGTGCAGAAGATGATGCGGGCGGTGGGCCTGCTGCCGCAGATGATCAACCGCTACCCGCACGAGTTCTCCGGCGGCCAATGCCAGCGCATCGGCATCGCCCGGGCGATGATCCTGCGGCCGCGCCTGATCGTCTGCGACGAGCCGGTATCGGCGCTGGACGTCTCGATCCAGGCGCAGATCGTCAACCTGCTGATGTCGCTGCAGCGGGAGTTCGGCCTGTCGCTGATCTTCATCAGCCACAATCTGGCCGTCGTTCGGCACATCTGCCATCGCATCATGGTCCTCTATCTCGGTCGCATGTGCGAGATTGCGGACAGGGACGCCCTCTATCTGCAGCCCCGACATCCCTACACCCAGGCGCTCATCTCGGCGGTGCCGATACCCGATCCGGAGCTGGAGCGCTCGCGCCGGCGGGTCATCCTCGTGGGCGATCTGCCGTCGCCGCTGAACCCACCGTCGGGCTGCGTATTTCGGACCCGATGCCCCAAGGCATCGTCCGTCTGCGCCGAGATCGTCCCGGCGGTGGAGAGCGTGGGCGCGGGTCATGAGGTCGCCTGCCATCATTGGCGCGCAACCTGATCGCCGATCGCGGCTCAAATTTCGAGGGCCGCCGCAATGAGCTGTCCATTGATCGCGGGAAGGTCGTTCGCTAGATTACTGGTGGAGACTGATCAACTCGAGGTTAAGATCATCATCTGGGCAAAGCCCATCCTCCCGGCGCATTCCTTACCCGTTGTTGGCGTGGCTGAGGCTGCCGATCGACGCTTTGGGCTGCATGTGGCGCTACCCATAGCGACACTCGCCCTGGCGGCATCTCTCCTTCTGCTCGGCGCGGTGTGGTGGGCGGCCCGCGAGCAGGATCGCTACAGCGTGACGGCATCGCGACAGGTGCTTCGCGGTGCCATCGACAACCGGCGCGAGTTCCTCGCCGACGAGGTGGCCGACGACGCGAACTGGAACGAGGCTTCCCAGGAACTGCACGAGACGGTGAACCCGGTGACGATCGGGGCCGACATGGTGGCCCGGATCAATGGTTCCGTGGGTATCGATGCCAGCATGGTGGTCGGCCCCGACGACCATGTCGTCTATGCCACGCGGAGCGGCGTCCCGGCGCCGGCGGCCATGGGCGTCGGCGTTCCCCGCACATTGCAAAGTCTGGTTGCCAACGCGCGCACGAACCGCAGTGATGCGCCGGTTACCCGTCTCGTCGTCTTTGACGGCGAGCCCGCCATCGCCAGCGCCGCGGTGGTTCGTGGACTGCGGGCAACACCGGGTGAGCCGCGACAGGCGTCGCTGCTGGTGTTTGTCGACCTGCTGGACCAACGGCTGTTGGCGCAGTTCGCGCGCGACTTCGGCCTGACGAACCTGCATTGGCAAACGCCGGGCGAAACGCACTCGGAACCCAGCCTAGCCCTCAAGCTCGGCAGCGAGCCGGCCTTGGGCACCCTGAGCTGGAGCGTCGAGCTGCCCGGTACCGCCATGCTACGTCAGACTGCCCCAGCTCTGGCCGCGGTGATCCTCTGTTTTGGTTTGTTGACCGCTGTCGTACTTATCCGCGCGCGGACAACGGCCATCCTGCTTCACGTCGCACAGACACAGGCCACCCATGATCCGCTCACCGGCCTGCCCAACCGCCTGCTGCTAACCGATCGGCTTGATCAGGCGCTGACGAAGTGCCGCCGCGAACCGGGACAGGTCGCGCTGCTCTACGTCGATCTCGACGGTTTCAAGGCGGTGAACGATCGCTTTGGCCATGCGTACGGCGACGCCGTGTTGATCGAGGCCGCGCGCCGACTCCGACGAACGGCGCGGGAGACGGACACGGTAGCGAGGCTCAGCGGCGACGAATTCGCCGTCGTGCAGACTGTAGGTGAGCAGCCCGGAGCCGCCCTCGTCCTGTGTCGCCGCCTACTGCAGGCTCTGGCCAAGCCGATGCAGGTGGGCCACCGAACAGTACGGGTAGGCGCAAGTATCGGCGTAGCGGTTGGACCCGATGACGCCGGCGAACCGGCGATCCTGCTGCGGCTGGCAGATCAGGCATTGTACCGGGCGAAAGGCTGCGGCCGGGGCACGTTCCGGCTCTTCGAACGGGAAGGCGAGAAGACGGAGCCCGGTGGTGCGGCGCCGTCCCCCGCCGTGCTGTGGAACACCCTGGACCGCGTGCGCCGCTGACACCGGCTTACCAGCGAACACCCGGCGGAAGGCAACGGTGAGTGCCGCCGTGCCGCCGGGTCCCGGACGATTTGGCTTCAGCCCTGTGTGTTGGCCCAGGCTTCGAGCTTGGCCAGCATGGCGTCGACGGTCGGCTTGATGGTATCGGCGCCCTGGATGGAGCTCGACTTGGCGGCCAGCTCCTTCAGCGGCGGCAGGGCGCTGCTCACGACGCCGGCAAGGAGCTTCTTGCCCTCGGTCGGGAGCTGGTCGACCTGCGCGGCGATGCCGTCGACCTTGCCCTTCAGCTCGTCGAGACTGGGCAATGCCGCCTGCGCCGACGCCTGATCGGTGATACCGCCGAGCGTCGCCGTCGTCTTCTCGACCACGGCCTTGATTTCGGCGCCGACATCGACGCCGCCGACTGTCAGCGCTGCCATCTGATTGGCGGCGTCACCCGCAGCTTCGACCGCGGCACCGGCGGCCTCCTGGGCTTGGCTTGCGGCCTGCTTGGCGATCTCGGCCGCCTGCTTGGCCGCAGCCTCGGCCTGCTGCGCCGCCTGTTTCGCTGCAGTTTCAGCCTGCTGTGCGGCCTGTTGGGCTGCTTGCTGCAGCGCCTCCTGCGCGGCCTTGTCCTGGTACATGCGAAAGCCGAAGAACGCGATGACGGCGACGACAACGGCCGCAATCACTATGCGCATGATGATTCCCCTCGTTTATGGCCCGTAGCGTCGCCTAGGTGGCATCGCGGAACATGGTGAGCAAGCGCTATCAGGAGTGGCCGGCGGGCTGGCCGGGGCCAACCCGCCGGTGTAGATGGTTCGGCGATGGCGGAGGGCAGAGCATGCGCTGGGCACTGGACGGGGTGGGGCTGGAAACGGCCGACGACGATTGGTGGATTGCGCCTACGGCGGTTGTGATCGGCAAGGTCCGGCTGGAGAAGGATGCATCCGTCTGGTGGGGCGCCGTGCTCCGCGGCGACAATGAACTGATCACCGTCGGCACCGGCAGCAACGTTCAGGACGGCTGCATCTGCCACACCGATATCGGCTATCCGCTGACCATCGGCGCCGACGTGACCGTTGGGCATCTGGCCGTGCTGCATGGCTGCACGATCGGCGAGGGCTGCCTGATCGGTATCGGCGCCACCATCCTGAACGGTGCCGTGATCGGCAAGAATTGCCTGATCGGCGCCAAGGCCCTGGTCGCCGAGGGCAAGCAGATCCCGGACAATTCGCTGGTGATGGGCATGCCCGGCAAAATCGTGGGCGAGGTGCGTCCGGAGCAGGCCGAGCGGATACGTCGTGGCACGATCAAGTATGTTGCGAACTGGCGGCGCTACCGTGCCGGGCTCACGTCCGAGGGCTGAACCCCGTGTAGCCGGAGGTCCGCGATCACGGGCAGATGATCCGAGAACACATCGGGGCCGACCGCGAACGCGGCGACCCCGATCTCGGACGACACCAGGACATGATCGACCGGCGCGCCCAGCCAAGCCAGACGCGGTGCGGCCAGCAACGGCTGCCGTGTCGGCTGGCGGAAGCCGCCACCGCCCGCATCGCGTAGCTGCGCCGCCACCAAGAGATCGGTGAAAAGAAAGGACCATGGCGGCGTGTTGAAATCGCCCAGCATGATCCGCGGGCGATCGCCGTCCAGGTCGCGGGAAACACGGCCGAGCCACTCGACCTGGCTGTTGCGGGCGGTCCATTGCTGCATCGAGCGCGGTGTCGGTGGGTGAACCGCGTAGATCGAGATCCTGAGATCGTGCACCGCGATCACCACGCGAACCGGCCGGTCGAGATCGCTGAGGAGACTGCCGGGTGGCGGTTGCAGTCGCTCCACGGAAACGATCGGGAATCGACTCAACACCAGAACGGCACTGTCATCGGCGTCGAGGGCCGGCGCCACGTAAGGGTAGAGGTCGCTCAGCGTCGTGAGCTTGCTGGCCCACCACGTGGTGACCTCCTGCACCGCGATGACGTCGGCGCCGCTGGCGCGCAGGAAGTTCACCGCCTGCCTGCTGCGATGATTGTCCACGAGCACGTTGAGTGTCACTACCCGCAGCGCTCGGCTTGGCATTGCCGCGACGGCAGGCGTCATGCCGCCGCCCATCGTCGGCAGCAGCATGAGCCCATTGGCCACCGCAGCGGCTGCGGCAACCAACGCCCATCGCCGGCAGCGGAGGGCAAGGGCCGTAGTGGCCAGCCCGATCGCGGCCAGGAAAAGGTGCTGCCGTGCGAAGCTGAGCAGATCGAGCGGCCAGGCAAAGCGGCCGAAGCAGGACAGCAACGTCGCCACAGCGACAAGTCCCACCAGCAGGGCCAGTCCACCGACGATTGCCCGGCGTCCGACGGTGTTCGCCGGCAGGATGTTCAAGATAGCTCAGCCCCGCTGCGGGTTCGAGCGTGGAATCGCAGCATTCTTCCGTTCGTGCAAGCGGCGCACCGATAGCACGTCCCAGCTAACATACCATGAAGTGCCAAAGCCCGCCGATGACCAACCATGCGAAGAAGACACTTGCCTCCAGGTTGATTAGCAGGGAAATCCAACTTCACGCCCAGGCCATGCGGAGATTCCGGCGTGACCATGTGCTAGCTAGACGATTTGCGGTGACCGCCCGATGTTGGCGCACCGCGCGGCGGTTCTTCGGCGCGAGCGCCGACTTCATGGTCCGCGCTTGAGGGACGGGTGGTGCAGCATATCGATGTGATTGGCCGGCTCGAGCAGCGCCTGGGCAGCGTGCACGCCCGCCAGCGTCTGGGGATTGAGCAGGACCATGAGGCCCAGCGCTTTGGGCAGGGCCTGAACTTCCTGCATATCGAGAACTGGTATTCGGTACATTCGGTGATCCGAAACACACTGCGGTTGGCGGGCCTTTACGGTCGTGGATGCCGCAATGCGAGCAAGGTCCAGCTACGCCGCAACACCGTCGCCTTGGCGCGCCTGCCAGAGGCGTTCCGGGGTTTCACGATTCTCCATCTGAGCGATCTTCATGCCGATATGAGTGGCCCCGCCATGGACCGGCTGATCCGGCTGCTGCCTGATCTCGCCTACGATGTCTGCGTGCTCACAGGCGACTATCGCGGCAAGACTTTCGGGCCGTTCGCTGCCTCACTCGAGGGTGTGGCACGGGTGCGCGCGCAACTCAAAGGCCCTGTCTATGGCGTGTTGGGAAACCATGATACGATCCGCATGGTACCCGAGCTCGAGGACATGGGCATACGCATGCTCCTGAACGAGGCCGACGTGATCGAGCGGGACGGGGCACGGCTGCATCTCGCCGGGATCGACGATGCCCATTTCTACCGCGTCGACAATATCGAGAAGTCGGCGGCTCAGGTTCCACGCGGCGAGTTCGCAATCCTGCTGTCGCATACGCCGGAGATCTACCGGCAAGCGGCCCATGCCGACTTCGACCTGCTCCTGGCGGGGCACACCCATGGCGGGCAGATCTGCCTGCCCGGTTCGATCCCGATCACGCTCGATTCGACACTGCCTCGAGCCTTCGGTGCCGGGGCCTGGCGGTATGGGCGGATGGCCGGCTACACCTCGGTGGGGGCCGGCTCCAGCGTCGTGGCCGTGCGCCTCAACTGTCTGCCCGAGATCACGCTGCACCGTCTGGAATGCGGCGCTGCTTAGTAGGGTCGGTCACGAATTCCGAGGGCAAACAGGAGACGCGACAACAGAACCCCCCCGACCCAGAACAGCACGGTCGCTATCAGCACGTCGATAGCGGCAAGGCCCATCGTGGCCTGGAGGGCGAGCAATGGCAAAAGGGCCTCCGGCACCTGGTCAAGGCCCAGCGCCCTGCTGCTGGAGGGCAGGCCGAGGCGACGCTTGAGCAGGCTGGACAGAAGATCGCCGGCCATGGCCGCACCGCCGGCCACCGCTCCGGCCCACCAAGGCAGCCCCAGCAGCGGTGCTGCGGCCGTCGTCACCAGGATGCTGAGCAGCACCCCGCGGATGGTCTTGGATCGGCCCAGCAGCGGCCGGCCATCCGGCAGCCTGAGGCCGCAGTCGAGTGGCCAGGAAAATCTCTGTCCCAGGAGCCGGGTGGCCAGGACGGGCGTCCCATTGGCGACCAGGACCAGGATCAGTCCCTGCAGGATCGGCCAGTGATTCACGGCGCCTCCGGCCGGTTAGGTCGACCGGCCCAACCACCGGTACGCCAATGCTAGAGTGCTGCCGCCGTACCGCAAGCGCACCTCGCATCGGTAGTGAAATGGACACTGTGCTTTCCTACCCCGGAGCCTCATGCCTAGCCGGTCGCTTGACCCCGATCGCCCCAACCTCTATCCGGCCACGTCCCCACCTTCGCTGCCCGAGCCCGGAGTCCCATGCGCGTCGATCTCTTCGACTTCGAGCTGCCGCCGGCCTTGATCGCGCAGGCGCCGAGGCGGCCGCGTGACGCGTCGCGGCTGCTGGTGATCGACGGTGAAACAGAGCGTGAGCAGGTGGTGCGCGATCTGCCCGGCCTGCTGCGGCCGGGCGACCTCGTGGTGCTCAACGACACGCGGGTCCTGCCGACCCGCTTTTTCGGGCGTCGTGGCGAGGTTGCGGTCGAGGTGACGCTGGTCGAGCGCATCGACGACGCCGGCTGGTGGGCGCTGGCGCGTCCCGGCAAGCGGCTGCGCCCGGGCGATCGCGTCGATCTGGCCCCGGGTCTCGCCGGCGAGGTCGTCGAGAAGGATGCCGAGGGCAGGGTGCGGCTGGCCTTCTCGCTTCACGGTGAAGGGCTGCTGGCGGCCATGCGTGCCCACGGTGCGATGCCGCTGCCACCCTATATCCGTCGCGAGCGCGGTGGTGCTACCCAGGACCGCGCGGACTATCAGACGGTCTTCGCCCGCAGGGATGGTGCCGTCGCGGCCCCCACGGCCTCGCTGCACCTGACCGAGGAGCTGCTGGCCCGGCTGGATGCGGGGGGCGTGCAGCGCTGCTTCGTGACGCTGCATGTCGGCGCCGGCACGTTCGCCCCGGTCAAGGTCGACGACACCGCGGCGCATGTCATGCATCCCGAATGGTGTGAGGTGCCGCCGGCGGCTGCAGCGGCGATCGCCACGACACGGGCGCGCGGCGGCCGTGTCGTGGCGGTGGGCACC
>JBATRI010000061.1:0-6256 GCA_049292515.1 Geminicoccaceae bacterium | reverse complement strand
GGCCTGCAGCCGGGACCCGGGTCTAGTAGCTCCCGCCGCCCCGCTGCAATGGCGATCCGGCAGCCCCGCCACCATCGCCGGTGCCGGCCTGCGTCCCGCTCAGGATCGCCCGCATGCCCGCGCCGTTCGCACGCCACCAGTCGTGCAGGATGCGGACGTCCCAGCCGATGCAGAAGTGCCGCACGCCCAGCTCCAGGTAGGGTCCGGCGTGGCTGATGTCGGCGAGCTCGACGCGCGGGTGCAGGCCCTTCTTCAGCGCCGTCTCGATGGTCCGCAGCTCCGCCTTCCTGACCTCCGGGTGGCTGGTCTGGCCGGTGTGGCCCAGGCTCATTGAGTAGTCCGAGGCGCCGAACTGCACCATGTCCAGCCCCTCGACCGACAGGATCGCGTCCAGGTCCTCCACGCATTCGCGCTTCTCGACCATGATCGCGATCACGATCTGGTCGAGCGCCTCGACATAGGCGGGAGAGCCCGCATCGCGCACGGTGCCCACGTCGCGGCGCATGCCGACGCCCAGCCGCCCGCCGCTCCCCGGCGTCTCGGCGCGCACCGCGGCGACGCAGGCGCGGGCGTCCGCCACGGTGCGCACGTCGGCGAATAGGACGCTCTGGAAGCCGGACCCGATCGCGCGCATCGCCTGGTGGGTCCACTGAGTCTGCTCGACCTTGATCATCCCCGCGAGGTTCATCAGGTCCAGCGCCCGGCCGAGATTGTCGAGGTCGTGCAGGTCGAACGGCGCGTACTCGGCCGTGAACTCGACATAATCGTAGTTGCCGGCCTGGCCGACCAGCTCCACCAGCGTCGGCCAGGTGGAGAGCAAATGCGTCCCGACCGTCGGCTCCCCGGCCGTCAGCAGCGTACGCAGACGATTTTGGCGCATCTAAGGTGTCCAACCTCCAGGAAAAGGGGCGGTGCTCCGGCCGGGCCGCGCTTGCCACCGCGCCGCTCTCGACAGCTCCGTCGGGGCACTGGCGCCGATGCTACCGGCAGCCGTCGACCGCCGTCACCCGCTATCTCCGGCATGGGTAAGGCCCCTTGCTGCCGAAGCGCCCCGACCGGTGCGTTCTCCGCCAGCATCATCGGCTACCTCGCCTGTACGGCGCCGGTGATCGGCAGCCGCCCGCGGTCGAGCAGGCCGATCCGGGCCAGCACCGAGGACTGGCCCAGTGGATGCGCTCCAACGCTCCGCGGCTGGACATCATCTTTCGACCGCATGCGCCGGCTGTCAGCCTTCCGCGATAGACTCCTTGGACGGGGTGTGCACGAGGTGCACCCGTAACTGATAGACGGAGGATGCGTCGGTTCATGGCCAGGCTGTATTTTAGCCGGACCCTGCAGCGCTTGGTCTCGAAGTCGGCAGCGCTCGATCGCCGGCTGCGTCGGGTCGATGCGGACGTCCTGCAGCTGATCGGCAAGGTATCGGCAGCGCTGCCCGTGGAGCGGGCGTCGGCGGTCGGCGATGCGCTCGGCCGAAGCCTGGGGCCGCGCCTGCGGCAGCACGAGCATGTCCAGCGCAACCTGCGCCTGGCGTTCCCCGATCGGGACGAGGCCTGGGTCGCCTCGACGGGCCGGGCGATCTGGGGCCGCATCTTCGCGACCCTGGCAGAATACCCGCATCTGCCGACCATCGCCGGCGAACGTGGCGAGCCCAGGGTCGAGGTGGCGAGCCATTTCGACCTCGGCCCGGCGCAGCGCGGCGAGCAGCGCCTGATGCTGGTGGCGATCCACCAAGCCAATTGGAACGTCCATGCGATCACCGGCCGGCTCGCCGGGCTGCCGGTTTCGGTCTTCTTTGCGCGCCACAACAACGCGCAGGTGGAGGCGGTGGTTGGCCGCTACCGGAGCCGTATGCCGTGTGGGTTCATCGACGTGGCCGACGGGCTGCGCGGCGTGCTGGCGGCACTCGACCGCGGCGACCATGTCGGGATGTTCGTCGACGCCCGGCACGACAGACAGCCGATGGTGCCGTTCTTCGGCCATCCGGCCCCGACGACGGTGTGGCCCGCCCGGCTGGCGCTGAAGCTCGGTCTGGCCATGGTGCCGGTGCAGCTCGAGCGGCTGCCGGCCGTGCGCTTCCGCGCCACTTTCCATGCACCCCTGACGCCGCCACCGGATGCCACCCATCCGGCCGAGGCGGCGGCGGTCATGACCGCCCAGCTCAACGGCCTGTTCGAGCAATGGATCGAGGACTGCCCCGAGGATTGGATCTGCGCCAAGCGGCGCTGGCCGACCGAGATCTGGAAGCGGCGCCGCAACGAGCTGCGTGCCGCCGGGCGGATTCGCATTTGAGGTCTGCAGTGTTGGCCGCGCAGCCTTATGGGTGAATATTCCTTGACGTTCAGACACCGATGCGCGACCGAACCCCTGTCTTGGTGGTCTGTGGCAGAAGGGTGGAGCCTCCCCTGCTCGGCCGCCGATGCCGACGATGGGCAAATGTCCCGTGCTTCGCGTGTGATCCATCGCGACGTGCCTTGACGGCGACAAGACCATCACCCACGCTCGCCGATGCGGTATGGCCTAAGGCCCTCGGGGGAGTGGCAGGTCAACCGCCTCAGGGAGTGCAATAATGGCAAAGCCACATTCTCATGCGATGCCGCTGCTCGGCACCGCGGCTCTCCTCACGCTCCTCGCCGCTCACGGCGCGCAGGCCCAGGAGGTCACGGGTGCCACGCTGTACGGCAGCATGGCGACGGTTACCCAGGACCTCCTGACCCGCGCCGCCGGCGACGGCAACAACTTCCTTCATACCAACGGCAATTACGAGCAGACCCGCTACTACCCGAACCGGCAGATCAATCGCGACAATGTCGGCAAGCTGCGGCCGGCCTGGATCTTCCAGCTCGACGTGCGCGACAGCCTGGAGACCACGCCGATCGTGGTGAACGGGGTCATGTACGTGACGACCGCGTTCAACCACGTGTTCGCGCTCGACGCCCGCACCGGCCAGCAGCTGTGGAGCTATGCCCACGCGCTGGGACCGATCACCACCTTCTGCTGCGGCCCGAACAATCGCGGCGTCGCAGTCTATGGCGACATGGTCTACATGGCGACGCTCGACGCCCGGATGGTGGCGCTCGACGCCAAGACCGGCAAGAAGGTCTGGGACGTCGAGATCGCCGACCCGGAGCTGGGCTACAGCGAGACGATGGCGCCGACCGCGGTTGACGGCAAGATCCTGATCGGCACCAATGGCGGCGAGTACGGCATTCGCGGCTTCGTCAAGGCCTTCGACGCCAAGACCGGCGATCTCGTCTGGAATTTCGATACCATCCCGGAGAACTCGGTCGGCGTCTGGGCGACCCATGATGCCACCGGCCGCGACATGCACCGTGACATCGCGGCCGAGAAGGCCGCACTGGCGAAGAACGGCGATCCGTACAAGACGCTGGGCGGCGGCGTCTGGCAGAATCCCTCGGTCGATCTGGCGACCCGGAGGATCTACTTCGTCGTCGGCAATCCTTCGCCGGATCTGGATGGCAGCCTGCGCCCAGGCGACAATCTCTATACCGACTCGCTGGTCGCGGTCGATCTGGATACGGGCAAGTATGTCTGCCATTTCCAGTACATCGCCCACGACGTCTGGGACCTCGACTCCGTCAGCCCGACGGTGCTGGTCGATGTCCCGGGCAAGGACGGCAAGACGGTCCCGGGCGTCCTGCATGCCGGCAAGACGGGCCATCTCTACGTCAACGACCGGAGCGACTGCAGCCTGATCCGGTTCTCCGAGGCGATGGTGCCGCAGGAGAACATGTGGGTCCTGCCGACCAAGGACGGGGCGCGGATGCTGCCGGGTGCGAATGGCGGCGTCGAGTGGTCCCCGATCGCCGTCGATCCCAAGCTGGGCCTGGCCTATGCCATCAACCTGCATCAGCCGATGACCTACCATGTCGACAGCTCGCCCTATCCCGGCGGCAAGCTGTGGCTCGGTGGCGCCTTCAAGGTCATCCCGACCGAGGAGCAGTGGGGCAACGTCAGCGCCGTCGACTACGGGACCGGCAAGATCCGCTGGCAGGTGAAGACCCCGCAGCCGATGATCGGCGGTGCGTTGGCGACGGCCGGCGGCCTCGTGTTCACCGGCGAAGGCAACGGCACCTTCGAGGCGTTCGATTCCGAGACCGGCTCGGTCCTCTGGACCTTTCAGGCCGGTGCCGGCGTCAACGCGCCGCCCGCCTCCTACACGGTGGACGGCCGGCAGTACGTCGTCGTCGGCGCCGGCGGCAACACGCAGCTCGACTACAAGCGCGGCAACTCGATCATTTCATTCTCCTTGACCGAGTAGCGCCGAGGCGCTTCGCATGGACCGGGCGGGGCCGAGCGGGTCCCGCCCCACCTTACGGTAGCGGGATCGGATGATGCGGGTTTGGATCTTCGGCGCGCTGCTGTCGCTCCCTGCGCTCTGGCCGTGCCCGTCCTGGGCCGAGACCGTCGAGGAAAAGGCCGCCACCTGCGAGGCCTGCCACGGCGAGGACGGGCATCCCCTCGCCCCCGAGATCCCGGTGATCTTCGGCCAGCAGGAAGGCTACCTCTACCTCCAGCTCCGTGACTTCAAGACGGGTGCCCGCAAGAACGACGTCATGAACGGGATCGCGGGCGAGTTGTCGAAGGACGAGATGAAGGCGCTGGCCGCCAACTTCGCCGCCAGGACCTGGCCGCGGCTGGAGCAGACCGCGACGCCGGAGCAGGCATCCGTCGCGAGCCAGGTCAACATTTCGGGGATGTGCACCTCCTGCCATATGGACGGCTTCGTCGGGGCGAGCACGGCACCTCGTCTGGCGGGCCAGCAGCAGCCCTACCTCGAACTCACTCTCCATCAGTTCAAGACCAAGGAACGGGCCAACAATCCCGGCATGTCGGGGATCGTCGGAACCTATCCCGATGCCGACCTCGGCGCCATGGCGGCCTATCTCGGCAGCCTGTAGCCGGGTGGATCAGTGCGGCGTCGGCAGGCTCTCCCGGGTCGTTGCAGCCGCGAGGTCGAAGGCGGTCTTGCCGTCGCGGTCGCGCTGGTCGGACGCGGCCCCAGCCGCGAGCAGCATCTCGACCACCTCGCGATGCCCCTGCTCGGCGGCGATCATCAAGGCGGTGCGGCCGCGATCGTCGGCATCGTCGACATGGGCACCCCGCTCGATCAGCAGGCCCACGACTGCCAGCGCGTCCGCTTCGGGGACGTCGTCGGGATGGCCCGCGGCCCACATCAGGGCCGTGAGCTCGTGCCCATAGCGCTGGTTGGGATCGATGCCGGCATCGAGCAGGCGCCCGACCAGCCCGGCCCGGCCCTTCGCCGCCGCGTAGAGCAGCGGCGTCTTGCCCGTCGCGTCCGCGAACGTGGCGTCGGCACCTCGATCGAGCAGCAGGAACGCCACCTTGTCGTCGGCGTTGAACGCCGCCGCCGCGAGCGGCGACAGACCGCTGCGGCCAAGCGTGTTGACGTTCGCGTCGGCGGCCAGCAGCATTTCGACGATGTCGGCCTTGTCCGCCTCGGCGGCGACGAACAAAGCCGTGCTCCCGTCGAGCGAAGGCTGGTCGATCGGCGCGCCATGCTCGATCAGCATGGCCGTGGTCGCGGTCGCACCGGCGCGTGCCGCGTGAACGAGCGCCGAGCGCCCCAAACGGTCGCGTGCCTGCACCGAGGCCCCCTGCTGCAGCAACTGCCCCGCGAGCGACGCGCAGTCGCCGTCCGCCGCCTTGAACAGGGTCTGGTTGACCTGACGGGAATCCATGTCGCCCGCGTCCGTCACCTGGCGCGACAGCTCCGCGCAGCGCCCGCCATCGGCGGCCTCGACGGCACCCGAGATGGCACCGACCAACAGGACGGCCATGGCCATCCATCTCCTACCCAGCTTCGTCATTGTTCGGCCTCCCCCGCCGTGTCGGTATCCGACTCCGGCTGCATCCTGTTCGCACGAGTTCCGATGGCGCGCCAGCCCACCGGGCAGCGACCGAGGCCGCTCTGCGTTGACGTGCCGGTGGGCGCGTGGCAATCCCGCCCATCACGCGAATAGGGGAAGACCCAAGAGCATGGCATCGTTCGACGCGGCTGAACGGGAGCTTGATGCGGCGTTCGGCCGGTTCGAGGGGCTGGTCGCACGCCTGCGCGAGTGGCGCGCCATCGAGGCGGCGGCCGATCGACGCGTCGAGACTGCCGAAGGCGAGGCGCTGCGGCTCGTCGAGGAGGCGCTGGCCGAGGCCGGGACGGCCAAGGCCACCGCTGCCGCCGCTGGGGCCGAGCGGGACGAGCTGACCGCCGAGCGCGACC
>JBATRI010000060.1:0-3018 GCA_049292515.1 Geminicoccaceae bacterium | reverse complement strand
CTACCGGGCCCTGCACGAGGTGAGCGGCCTGGCTGCCACCAGTGCCGTGGCCGCGTTCGCCCGCCGGTTCCTGAGCCGCGGCGGGGCGCTGGTCTGGTGTCGTAACGCTCTGGTGGCGGACGAGTTGGGCGAGCTCTACGGCCCCGGCCTGGCGCGGTTCGGGCTCGAGCCCGAGCGGGTGATCGTCGCCCGCTGCGCCGACGAGGGCGAGGTCTTGTGGTCGTTCGAGGAAGCGCTGCGCTGCCGCGGCGTCGCTTGTGCCGTGGCCGAGATCGGCAGGCTCGATCTGCTCGTCAGCCGCCGGCTGCAGCTCGCCGTCGAGACCGGCGGCGGGGCGGGGCTGGTGCTGCGCGCCGAGCCCGATCCCGCCCCCAATGCCGCCCTCACCCGCTGGCGGGCGGAACCGCTCGCGGCGGCGGACGGGATCTTCTGGCGCCTGATCCTATGGCGCGTCAGAGGCGGTGCCCCCGGGGTGTGGACGGTGCGCTGGGACGAGCAGGCGCTGATGCTGGCCCCGCTGACCCGACCAGCCCCCAGCCGCGAGGCACCGTCCCGACCGGCCGTTCACGCCGGCTGAAATGGCACGACCCGAAGCTCAAGCCCGCCAGAACGGCTTCTCGCCTTCCTGCCAAGCATCGGCGGCGCTGATGCCGATATCCTTGAGCATGCCGTCGCCCATCCGGAGCAGCGCCCGGCGCTCGCGGTGGCGCTCCATCCAACGTTCGAGCACGGCCACGATATCGACGAGCAACCGATGCCGCGGCGAGGCCGAGTACGGCGAGGAGGTCGAAACATGCTGCGACAGAACGACCATGGGTCCGGCTCCCAGCTCGGATGGACGATCACGATCGCACCAAGGTAAAATTACTAAATCTAACCCACAAACGATAAAAAATGGCCCATATCATTAGATATTCTTTCTTTCGAGAGGATGTAACGGAACTTCGGAACGGCGCTCGGCCATGTCCATCTGGGGCCATGGCGAAGGCACTTGTCCCGGCTGAACTGTGGGCCTCGGCGGCGCCGCTCCTGCCGCCACCGAGACCGAAAGGCGGCCGCCCGCCCGTGGACGACCGCACGGTGCTTATTGGTATCCACTACTGCATGGGTTATGCTTCGTGATGGCGCGTGCTGCCAGATCCCGGCAGCCTCGCGGCGGTCCGGCGTTTCCGCGCCTCCTGCACGCCTCGCCCGTCGGCAGCATGGGCGCGGCTCGGAGGCCAGGCCGTGATCCATCGTTGCCGTGACGTGACCCTGCATCGCCGCGATGTCGTGTGCGGCGGCGGCACCTTCCTGTTCGGGACCCTCGTCGCCGCGCTGCTCGGCGGTGCCCGGCCGGCCCGGGCCGAGACGGTCGCGGGATCCGTCCCGGAGGTCGACCGGGTCGCCATCCGGGTGGTGATCGACAGCTACCAGATCGCCGTGGCGCCGAGCGCCAAGGTCGGCAACGTCGACATCGAGCGCTTCGGCTGGGGGCTCTCGGCGGACCAACCGCCGGGCCGGACGCTGATCAGCGAGTTTGGCCTGTCGATGCACGTCGAGAGCCGGCGCGGGGATGAGGTCCGGCACGTCCTGGTCGACTACGGCTTCACGCCCGAGGCGCTGGTCAACAACACGGCCCTGCTCGGCATCGACCCGGCCGCGCTCGACGCACTCGTGCTGAGCCATGGGCACTACGATCACTTCGGCGGGCTCGCGGGCTTCCTGCGCCAGAACCAAGGCAAGCTGCGGCCGAAGCTTCCGTTCTACGTGGGCGGCGAGGAGGCGTTCTGCTCGCGCGAGTGGACCGCCCCGCCGCAGCAGGGCGACTTCGGCGCGCTCGACCGCGACGCGCTCGCGGAGGCCGACGTGACCGTCACCTTCGCCGAGCGGCCGTCGCTCGTCGCCGACCACGCCTTCACCACGGGCCAGGTGCCAGGCGTGACGTTCGAGAAGGTGCTCTCGCCCAGCAAGATGAAGGTCGGCGTGGAGCACGGGCATGGCTGCTACGCCGACCGGCTGCCGGAGGACGAGCGCAGCCAAACGGAGATCCCCGACCAGTTCCGGCACGAGATCGCGACCGCCTACAACCTGAGGGGCAAGGGTCTGGTCGTCCTGACCTCGTGCAGCCACCGTGGGGTGGTCAACATCGTCAGGCAGGCCCAGGCCGCCTCTGGCGTGACGAGGGTCCACGCCGTGCTCGGGGGCTTCCATCTCGCCCCGTTCAAGGAGGACTACGTGCGCCAGGCCGTGGCCGGGCTGAGGGAGATCGACCCCGACTACGTGATCCCGATGCACTGCACGGGCGAGCCATTCTACGAGATCGCGAAGACCGAGATGCCGACGAAGCTGCTGCGCTCGTTCACCGGGACGCGGTTCGTGTTCAGTTCCTGAAAAGGCACCCTCGCCTCAGGCATCCGGGCGGCACGGGCAAAGGACGACGTCATCCTGCCGAGCTGATCGGCTCGCCCGTGCCCTTTCCCAGGTTCTGTGACGTGCCTCAACACCACCCCAAGCATCGGACATGGCGGTGCATCTCCCGCACGGGAATGATCGGCCCAGGTCGCCAACTCTGGATTTTCGGCAACACTATGCGTGGCTGCGACGCCAACCAGCCACTGTTTGGGAATGCGGCCTCATTCGAGCGCGTCTTGTTGACAAGTACCGCCCGGATGCCCCGGCGGTGATCGTTTCCTACCGGCGCCAGGAGCAGCCCATCATGCAGATCGTCCGTCAGCTTGCCGCCGAGGGCAACCCGATCGCCAAGATCGCCTTTCTGACGCGACTGGCGGAAAGCACGGTCCGCGAGATCCTGGGTCTGCACACCGAGCAGGAAAGCCGTCGCCGCCTGCCGGTCGAGTCCCATCCCGAAGGTTTTTTTCCCGCGGCGCCGAACCTGCACTGGGAGCCCTGCAGCATCGCCGCCTAGCCCCGCCACACCCCCTGGTCGTCGTCGCTGGCGGCACCACCGACATCGGCACGGCCGTGGTCGAGGCTTTCGCCGCTGCCGGGCACCCGGTGCTGGCGCTGGCCCGCCAT
>JBATRI010000059.1:0-36599 GCA_049292515.1 Geminicoccaceae bacterium | reverse complement strand
ACTCGGCCGCCGCCGCGTCGTTGCCCGCATAGGTCGCCGCCACCTTGCAGCCCGCCGCCTGCAGGGCCGTCGAGATCGCCGCCCCGATCCCACGGCTCCCGCCCGTCACCAACGCCACCCGTGTCATGTTTTCTCCAATCGACCTTCAGGCCCCTGACCGACTCCGGCTTACCGAGTTCTGCGGCAGCGGGCGCCGGGGCATCCCTACGTCCGCTGGCGCGGCTCAGTCGCGCGCAACGCACATGGCAATGCCCATGCCGCCACCGATGCACAGCGTCACCAGACCCTTCTTGGCATCCCGCTTCTGCATCTCGTGCAGCAGCGAGACCAGCACACGGCCCCCCGAGGCGCCGATCGGGTGGCCCAAGGCGATCGCTCCGCCGTTCACGTTCACCTTGTCGGTATCCCAGCCCATGTCGCGATTGACCGCGATGGCCTGGGCCGCGAACGCCTCGTTGGCCTCGACCAGATCGAGATCGTCCACCGTCCAGCCGGCCTTCTCCAAGGCCTTGCGCGAGGCCGGGATCGGGCCCGTCCCCATGATCGCCGGATCGACACCAGCCTGCGCCCAGGACACGATCCGGGCCAGCGGCGCAAGGCCCCGACGCTTGGCCTCATCGGCCGACATCAACACCACCGCCGCCGCACCGTCGTTGATTCCCGAAGCGTTGCCCGCCGTTACCGTACCCTCTTTGCTGAAGGCCGGACGCAGCTTGGCCATGCCATCGAGCGTGGCCCCAAAGCGCGGATACTCGTCCGTATCGACGACCACGTCGCCCTTGCGCGACGTGATGGTCACCGGCGTGATCTCGTCCTTGAAACGCCCGGCCTTGACCGCCGTCTCGGCCTTGTTCTGCGAGCCGACCGCGAACTTGTCCTGGTCCTCACGGGTGATCTGCCACTTCTGCGCCACGTTCTCGGCCGTGGTGCCCATGTGGTAGCCCTTGAAGGCGTCCAGCAGGCCGTCGCGGAGCATGCTGTCGAGCATCTCGACGCTGCCCATCTTGGTGCCGTTGCGCAGGTTGGCGACGTGGTTGGCGCCGCTCATGCTCTCCTGGCCGCCGGCGACCACGATGTCCGAATCGCCGTTCAGGATGGCCTGATAGCCCAGTGCCACCGACTTGAGCCCGGAACCACACAGGATATTGACGCCGTAAGCCGGTACCTCCTGCGGTACACCGGCGTGAATCGATGCCTGACGTGCGGGATTCTGCCCCTGGCCGGCAGCCAGGATCTGGCCGAGGATGACCTCGGACACCTCGGCCGGCTCGACCTTTGCCCGCTCGAGCGCGCTCTTGATCACGGTCTGGCCCAGGTAGTGCGCCGGCACACTGCTCAGAGCGCCACCGAACGAACCCACCGGCGTCCTGGTGGCACTGACGATCACCACGTCGGTCATCTTGCTAACCCTCCCTAAGGGGTGCAGAGGGGCGCCTAGCACCCCACCACCCAGCCGGCAAATCGAGCCGGCCTCGGTTCATGCGATGGCGGAAGCTGGTCGCATGGTGCTGACGGATCGACTAGGCGATTCGCCGCAGCCACTGTGTGAATGGCTGCCAAAGCTGGGCTTGAGCCGCATCGCCGACCAGCATGCTGATATGCCCTCCCGCCGGGCGGATCACCGTCGCCTGAGGCAGGCGCCGCGCGAGCGCTTCCGCCGAAGCCGCTGGAACGATGCGGTCCTTCTGGGGAAGCGCCACGAATGCTGGAAGCGTCAGACCTTCTGGCCGCACCGCCGCGCCCCCCGGCGCCCACGTCCCGAGTCCCGGGCGGTTTTCCACGTACCAGTGCCACAGGCATTCCTGCGCCACGGGTCCAGCGAGTGGCACCCCGTCGTTGAGCCAATCTTCGACCGCGACGAAGAGTCGTGCCTGCGGGCTGTCTATCGGAAGGTCGGCGAAGCGTTGAAACTTGCGGACCACACGCAGCGGATCGAGCAGGACGAAGAATGTCTGGAGGAGCTCCACGGGCGCATGACCCATCGTCGCGATACCCAGCGTCAGTGGGAGCAATCCCGCGGCCAGCTGCGGCGCCACACCAGCCGCTCCGGGACGGAAGTCCCAGGGCGTGGCCAGCAGGGCGAGCCCAGCCAGATCGTCCCGGCGCGCCTGGGCCAGGGCGCAAGCGACCAGCCCACCCATGCAATAGCCCAGCAGTACCGGGCGCTGACCGGTGAGGCGGAGTGCGGCGTCGAGCACCCCATGCGCACGCTCATAGATCAACTCGGCCAGGGTCGAGCTGAGCGCTGCGCCGCGCGGCAGGCCCCAGTCGAGCAGCAGCGGCCGATAGCCGGCCCCGGCCAGGTGAGCGACGAATGACCGACGGGTGGTCAGGTCCAGAATATAGGCCCGATTGATCAGCGACGGGATAATGAGGATCGGCCGGTCCGCCGGGCCGCCATAGTCGAGCAGTCGCGACGAGCCGTCGGTCCAGATTATCTGCGTCTCGCTCGGCTGTCGACGGTATGGATGGGTCCAGTAGGCACGCAGGCCGTCGAGAAACCGCCGAAGATCGTCGGGCGTCGCTGCCGGAGCGATTCCAACGCCATCGGGTCCTTGTTGCGGCTCCGCTGCCAAAGCCGCCAGGTGCAGGTAGAGTGCCAGCGGACGCGGTCCGCCGTGCCGCTCGTCCCCGACGGTTCCGTCGTTTGGTCTCATGCCCGAAGCTTGGTGCGCCGCGTTCGATCACGACAGGCCCCGCCGGGGGTTGTCGGGCCGGAGAGCCGTCGCTGTGTCATTTTCGTCGTACTGCAGACCGCGGCGTATGCCGGCGTGCCGGGTCGTCCCATTTCGCGTGGGCACATCCTCTCACCATTAGCAGTTTCTTCATCCAGATGCGGAATGCTGCGCACGACGACAAACCTTCCCGGAGTTCCACCATGCAGACGCTTTACCGCTTCCTTGAGGACGAGTCCGGCGCCACCGCGATCGAGTACGGCCTGATTGCGGCGCTGGTCTCGGTGGTGATCATCACGGCGGTCGCCACCTTGGGCGACAATCTCACCGACACCTTCACCTCGATCAACACATGCCTCGAAGATCCTGAATCCTGTAGCTGATAATTAAGCACAAACCCCATTTCTCCGCCATGTTGCTATACATGGCGGAGAAATAGATCCACTACTGATCACTTCTGGCTTACGCTTGCACACGATTATCAACGCGTTGACAGTACGGCGATTTTCCACATGAATGAGCTGCCCCTCTTGGCGCTGACCATCATACTGGCAGCAGCGTCATGGCTAGATATCATCTCGAGACGTATTCCAAATTCTCTTGTCATCGCGGTTGCGATATTGTGGATTTCAACAATCTTTAACGCTGGACCTATGCATATCATTGGCTCCATTTTGACCGCTGCGAGTGTTCTTGGTATTGGCATGCTCGTATGGCGGCTCGGGTGGCTCGGGGGTGGCGACGTGAAACTGATCGCCGCGCTGAGCCTGTGGGCAGGGCCCACCCTCACCCCCGGCCTGCTGCTGGCGATTGGCGCCAGCGGCGGCGTGCTTGCCACTATCTTCCTTGCAGCGAGGCGCCCCCCGTTCCGGCCAATTCTGGCATATCTCCATGTCGCCATCGATCGCTGGTTGCCTGCTTCGGCCTGGTCAGCCGCAGCAACCGTGCCGGGCCGGCCTCCCACCAGCTCGAGCAACCAAACCATCCCCTATGGGGTTGCGGCGGCCGCCGGCGGCTGCTGGCTCGTCCATCAACTTTTGGTCGCCTGACTAGGAAAAGGTCTCCGCCATGCGTCGCGTCCTGCTCCCGCTGTTCGCCCTCGTCATGGCTGGCATATCCACGTTTGCCGTGCGCACCTGGCTTGAAGCCCAGCGCCAGCCGGCGGCCGTCATGGCCGCCGAGGAACCGGAACGGCGCAAGGCGGTGCTTGTCGCAGCCAAAGAGCTGACGGTCGGCGCGTTCATCCAGCCCGAAAGCCTCCGCTGGCAGGATTGGCCCGATGTCGCCATACCAGAAACCTATCTCGTGCAAGGCAAGAACGACGAAGCCGAGCTGACCGGGGCGGTCGTGCGGCGGATCGTGGGCGTTGGTCAACCGATCGCCATGGACAGCGTGGTCAAGCCCGGCGAGCGTGGTTTCCTCGCCGCGGTCCTGGACCCAGGAATGCGCGCCATATCAGTACCCGTGGATGATGCCTCGAGCAATGCGGGACTCATTTTCCCAGGCGACCGCGTCGATCTGGTCCTGACGCAGACCATTGCAGCGTCCGGAGATCCGTCCGGCTCGCGACGAGTGGGCGAGACCGTGCTGCAGGACCTTCGGATCATCGCCATGGGCCGACGACTCAATGGTGGTGTTGCCGAGGAGGGCACGACAGGCCCGTCGGTGAAAACGGCCACATTCGAGGCGACGCCAGCTGAGGCAGAAAAAATCGCACTGGTGACAGAGCTGGGGAAGCTCTCCCTGAGTTTACGCAGCCTGGGTCTGAACGATCAGCCGGCGAAGATAAAGGAGACCGCACGTGTCACCTGGGACAGTGACGCAAGCTTGGCCTTGCGGCCCGAAAATCAACCCCGTTCGACCATGTCGGTGATCCGGGCGGACAAGATTGAAACTTTGAGCGTTCGCCGAGGGACCGGATCATGACGCCGCTCTTCAGGTCCGTTGGCTGTCTAGCTGGCATCGGACGACTGAAGTTGCTTCTGGGTCTTACGATCACCCTACTGTCCGGGCACACGCCGGCGTCTCTGGCCCAAGAGACAGTACCAGCCACATCCCAGATGGTCTTGGAGGTCCGCAAAGGTCAATTGATCCGACTCCAGCGGCCGGCCGCGGCAGTCTTCGTCGCCGACCCCGAAGTGGCAGATGTCCAAGCGCATTCACCAACCATGGTCTACGTCTTTGGGCGGCGCAGTGGCACCACGACCCTGTTCGCGGTAGACGAGAACGAAGATGTGCTGTTGCGACGGGAGGTTGTCGTCGAGCATCACCTGTCTGGACTTCAGCGCGTCCTCCGCGAAGTAATCCCGGATGCCCGTCTCGAGGTTCGATCGGTGGAAGGCGGTATCATCATCGAAGGCGCCGTGCGCGATGCCGTGCAAGCACAGGAACTGCGAGAGATCGCCGGTCGTTACCTGGGCGAGAACGAATCGTTGATCAACCGGATCACTGTCGCGTCGCCTACCCAGGTAAATCTGCGCGTCCGGGTAGCCGAAGTGTCACGCGAAGTTACCAAGCTGTTTGGGATCAACTGGGAAGGAATCTTCTCGCCTGGCGACTTTTTGTTCGGTCTGGCCACGGGGCGGGCGTTCACCACGGCTGGTGGTTTCCCATTTCTCCGTGGCACCGATTCCGGCGGCGTCACCAACTCGCTGAGCGGCACCTACAACAATGGTGATGTCAGCATCAACGGTATCATTGACGCCCTCGAGCGCGAGGGCTTGGTCAACGTACTGGCCGAACCAAATCTCACGGCCCTGTCCGGCGAGACCGCGAGCTTCTTGGCAGGCGGCGAATTTCCAGTACCGGTGGGCCAGGACGACAACAACAGCATTCAGATTCAATTCAAGCAGTTCGGCGTCAGCTTGGCCTTCACGCCCACGGTCCTCAACGCTGGGCGGATCAGCCTGCGCGTGCGCCCGGAGGTCAGTGACCTGAGCGATAAAGGCGCCATCAAGCTGAATGATCTCGTCATTCCCGCTCTCTCGACACGACGCGCAGAAACAACAGTAGAGCTTGGAAGTGGGCAAAGCTTTGCTATTGGTGGTTTGATCTCAAACAGCACTCGTAACAACCTGGATAAAGTGCCAGGTCTTGGCGACCTGCCAGTGTTAGGCACATTATTCCGGTCCACACGTTTCCAACGCAGCGAATCTGAACTGGTAATACTTGTAACCCCATATCTCGTGGCACCTGTCGCGTCGGCACTACTGGCGACACCGCGCGATGGACTGGAAGATCCCAGCGACCTGGAGCGTCTGATAAGAGGTTCTATTGCCCGCTCCACACCACAACCTGGAAATGTGTCACGCCTTGCCGCAGATCGGCGCCGGTTGGTGGGTCCAGCCGGCTTCATCTTGGACTGAGGGCTTGCCCATGCACCGCGAATCGGCTTCCTGGAATAATCATATGTTCTGGCTCCTCGGCCTTCTGCCGGCTCTGCAGGCATGCGCTCCGTTGGAGCCCCTGCCGCCGGCCCGAACCCTGCCCACCCCGGCCGTGATCGCGGTAGAATATCGTCACGTGGTGAACTTCCAGGCGGACCAATCCGACATCAGCTCTTCCGAAGCTGCGGCCCTAGGCAAATTCATTGCGACCCTCCCCGACGGTCAGGTGCGCACTGCCCGAATTTCTGGCCACGCCGACGACCGCAGTGATGACGTCCACAATGCCGACCTCTCCGCACGCCGAACCGCTCGCGTCGCGGAAATGCTGCGCTCGTTCTATGCTACCGAGCTCGAACTCGCGATCCTTCCCGTCACAAAACGTTCTTACCTCGATCAAAGGCCAAACGAACGCGCCTGGTCACGAAATCGACACGTCGAGGTGTATATTGCCGGCGTGGAGGTGGTCCTGCCGGGCTGTCCCGACTGGTCGGGTGATCCCGGCTATGACCCAGGCAACTTCCCGTTGACCAATCTCGGCTGTGCGAACGCCTACAACTTGGGGATGATGGCTGCCGACTCCAACGACTTGGCATACCCTCGATCTCTGGCCCCTGGCGACGGCACGCATGAAGCCGAAGCTATTACACGATACCGCGCTGATAAAGTAAAAGATCTTCGTGCGGATATCATCCATTGAGCACCATTTTAGCTCCGAACGATGGCGCTGTTGCTACCCAAGATCAGCCACAGTTTCGTGCGTTTGTATTGGATGACAATTCTCGAAAGGTAATTCACCAGGTCATCGCTGAACTAGCCATTCCAAATGCGTCCATCCATCGTGGTGTTATACGGGAAGCGACTCGACTCCTGGGAGAGCAACGCTCTCCTCGCCTGCTGATCGTCGATCTCTCCGGCGTTGAACTTCCCCTATCCGCCATCAACGAACTTGCGGAAGTCTGCGAGCCCGGGGTCACGCTGGTCGCCACGGGCGAGCAAAACGATGTCGGGCTGTTTCGTGATCTCATCACCAACGGCGTCAGCGACTACCTCGTGAAGCCCATCACGGCGCCACTTCTGCGCAAATCCCTGCTCCACGTCATGGACAGCAAAACGACCAGTCACCAGACCGAGCGGCGTGGTCGCCTCATAGCCGTGATCGGCAGCCGCGGGGGCGTAGGAACCACGATGCTTGCGACAAATGTTGGATGGTCCATAGCGCAACGACGGCGCCGCCGCGTGGCGCTTATCGACCTGGACCTGCAACAAGGGACGGCGGCACTGGCCCTCGATCTGGAGCCCGCTCACGGACTTCGTGAAGCTCTCGAACATCCTGAGCGAATCGATGGATTGTTCCTAGAACGAACTATGACACGTTATTCCGACACCTTCTATGTGCTGAGTGGTGAGGAGCCGATAAGTGAACCGATGAGCCTCGACGCCACATGGCTGTCCTTATTGATACAAGAAATGCGTCGCAAATATCACTACGTCATCGCTGACGCTGCGCACCACGTCTCACACGCTCAACAGCATATAATACAAAATGCAAACAATATACTTTTGGTATCCGACCTTTCCGTCGCCGGCATGCGAGATACCTTGCGTCATATCGCCAAAATAGCGATACACAACGCGACCTGCCAAGTACATATCGTAGTAAATAGAGTTTCAGGTCAAATAGACGGTTCAATTCGAATCCGTGAGTTTGAAACTGCGATAGGGCGACCGGTTGACTTCATCATACCTTTCGATCCTCGCGTGGTGGCCGGCTCAATGAATGCAGGAAAGCCAGTCGCCGACGGCCGCGGCAAGGTACCGACAACCATTCAGCAAATCGCCGAGCAAGTGGCGGGGAGGCCACCGTCCACACCGGCGGCGCGACGTTTTCGGCTATGGCCCTTGACTAGGCGATGACCGTGTTCGGCAGGAAGCTCCAAATCGATTCACCAAGGAACGCCTCCGCACCGGCCCCGTCGACATCGACAATCAGCTCGGTGCATCAACCGACAGCGGCCGCAGGAGTCAATCCTGCAGCCCTTAACGGCGCGGTCCGCGCGGTCAACCCGAACGACCGGCGGACGGATGTGATCGGTCAGACACACGAACGAATTCAAGCGGCACTTTACGACCGCATCGATGCCACTGCGGCCACCAAATTGCCACGAGAAGAACTGTACCGTCAGATCATAGAACTGATAGGTGAGATAATCCTCGAACAACGACTATCTCTTCCGCGACACAATCACGAACTGCTTGCCACTTCCATTGTTGACAACATGGTTGGACTTGGACCTCTCGAATCATTGCTACGTGATGATGCTATCACTGATATTATGGTGAATGGATACGATAAAATCTATATAGAGCGACGCGGCAAACTTGAACTTACTGATATTAGATTCCGCGACAATCAGCATGTCATGAATGTCGCGCAGCGTATTGTTACCCGCATAGGCAGGCGAATCGACGAAACCTGCCCTATATGCGATGCTCGACTGGAAGATGGCAGTCGCGTGAATATCATCGGACCCCCACTTGCCATTGACGGCTGTGCAATCTCTGTTCGAAAATTCGCCAAGAAGAGCATTACCTTGGATGTCATGGCGCGACAAGGTAATATTGGCGACGGTGTGGCTCGAGTCCTTAAGATCGCATCAGCGTGTCGCCTCAACATTGTGATCTCCGGGGGTACAGGATCGGGGAAGACAACATTGCTTAACGCGATGTCGCAACTTATTGATCCGGGCGAACGGGTTGTAACCATTGAAGATGCAGCGGAACTTCAACTGCAGCAGCCACACGTTGTACGCCTGGAAACCCGACCAGCAAATCTCGAAGGCCATGGCGAGATCAGCATGCGCGATCTTGTCAAGAACGCACTGCGGATGCGCCCGGACCGGATTATCTGCGGCGAAGTTCGGGGCGCTGAGGCAATGGATATGTTGCAAGCCATGAACACAGGCCACGATGGCTCGATGTGCACGCTGCACGCCAATAGCCCTCGCGAAGCGGTGACCCGCATCGAGAATATGGTGGGCATGGCGGCGTCCAGCCTACCGGCAAAGGCAGTTCGCACCCAAATAGTCGCTGCCGTGCAGCTTATTCTGCAGATCTCGCGAATGCGAGATGGCGTTCGGCGTATCACGCATGTAACAGAAATCGTCGGGATGGAAGGTGAAGTGGTGACGATGCAGGATCTTTATACTTACGAATATCAGGGTGAAGGACGTGATGGCTTATTACTGGGTGCATTCAAACCTGCGCCGGTGCGGCCGTATTTTATCAAGCGTGCGGCGTATTTTGGCCTGGATCGCGCGCTCCTCGCCGCGATGCAGGATTGATGACCATGTCGATGCTACTTCCGGGTGGCAGTTTATTTTTGTTCCTGATACTGACCATTGCCTTCGTCTTGGTTGCGCTGGCGATGAGCCCCGTCATCTCGACGAGAACGCCCACATGGCTGAAGCGGCGCATTGCACGGGCTACGCTTGGGGCGGCCCTGGAGCCGAAGGCGTCGCAGTCCCCGGCATCTGCCACTGTACGACGGGTGCCCATTGGCTCGATTCTGGGCAAGTTGGGACCCAAACTCAACGAATGTCTGCCTCGCGGCGACGCTATACGGATACATTTGGAGCAGGCAGGAATCCGTATTGGTGTGGCCGACTTCATGTTTGTATCATTATTTTTGCTTTTATTGACGTTCTTAGTCTTTCATATCTGGTGTAACTGGACGCTGCCGATATCTATTGGCCTTAGTATCATTATCATGACGATCATTCCCACTATATTGATTGGTGGACGTGCTCGCTCGCGCCGACGTCGCTTTCTAAGCCAGTTTCCTGATGCGGTTGATTTGATCGTACGCGGTGTTCGCTCCGGCCTCCCGGTAACGGAGGCGCTGCATGCCGTCGGGCACGAGGTTCACGGTCAAGTTGGCGCCATTTTTCAGGATATCAGCGGGAACATTAGGCTCGGAAAGAGCCTCAATGAGGCGCTTTCGCATTCAACCCAGAAGCTCGATATTCAGGAGATGAGATTCTTTTCTATTAGCTTAGCAATTCAGCAGGAGACCGGGGGTAACCTTGGTGAGATTCTGCAAAATCTGTCGACCCTGATGCGGCGCCGTCAGCAGCTGAGACTCAAGATAAAAGCCATGTCGTCTGAGGCACGAGCTTCCGCCATGATAATCGGATCTTTACCTTTTATTATGTTCTTGGTGATTTATGTATTGGATCATGATTATGTTGCTAAGCTTTTTTTAGACACTCGGGGTTGGATGCTACTCGGATCTGGACTATTGAGCCTCTCTGTCGGGCTAACGGTTATGGCCAAAATGGTGCGCTTCGAGATATGACTGAATTCAATCTCTTGTTGCTCGGCAACTTTTCAGCAGAATTCATTGTCACTTATATCGTTGGCGCAGGTACTTTTGCCAGTATAATTATTGCCTTTCGTCGAATAACAGTTCGACGCACGGACTTGGGTCGCATGGAAAATTTGAGGCGGCACACAGTAAATATACATATTGATGCTCCGCTGCCTCGCCGTGAAAAATTTACTGGTGATGGAGCGGCAGCTAATATATTGAAAATTTGGCTTCGTTACGTGCGCTCGCTTCACTCTCATCAAATGAATGGTTTACGCGGTCGGCTGTTTCAGGCTGGACATAGATCAAAGGAGGCAGTTGCGATCTACGTGTGTTGTAAATTTTCATTACCTTTGATTACTATGATTTTGTCCTTTTTTTATTATATGTATTTTTTCCATTAGTTATACCTGCTTTTTACCGTCCGGCCGTTATTGTTACATTGATTCTCGTCGGGTTCTTCGGTCCAGATGTGATTGTATTCAACACAGCATCAAAGCGTCGTCTTGCCTTGCTCAAAGGCTTACCCGACGGGTTGGATCTGCTGGTGATCTGTGCGGAGGCGGGCCTCAGTCTCGATTCGGCTCTGCACCGTGTTTCCGAGGAAATTGCACGTTCCTCCCCAGAGTTGGCTGACGAATTGGGAGTAACAAGCGTGGAGCTGAATTTTCTTCCGGAGCGGCGCCGTGCCCTCGAGAACTTAGCAGATCGAATTGGCCTTCCCGCTATGCGAGGTGTGGTGAACACGTTAATCCAGACGGAGAGATATGGCACCCCGCTTTCACAGTCGCTTCGCGTCTTATCCGCTGAGTTTCGGGACCAACGCATGCTCCGCGCCGAAGAAAAAGCCGCTCGCCTGCCCGCGACACTCACCGTTCCAATGATACTGTTTATATTGCCGACGTTGTTTATTGTCCTTGTAGGTCCTGCTATGATTGATGTGATCGACCATATTTCTCACTAGTGCAGCGTCGGGCATGAAGTTATGGGTAGAGGGATTGCAACTTGACGCGGGCCTGGGGGGTCGTGAACTGCCGATCGACCTTGGTGACGGCCGCGTTGCGCTGTTGCTCCCATTGCTCGGTCTTGCGGCGCAAGCTGTCCTGGTGAGCGATGCGACGCGCCAAGCATTGACGCCCGAGCGCACTCAGCTCGATCTCGGCGATGTTCACCCATGAGCCACGCTTGGGTGTGATGCAGCTCGATCCGCTGGGCCAGCCGCTTGGCGGCCTCGGGTGGGAATGTCTCGTACAAACTGGCGAGCGCGTGGGTGTTGAGATGGTCCATGACCAGCACGGCCCGCTTGGCCTGCGCCTAGCGTCCGTCGAGCAAGGAGCGGATGAAACCCGCCCAATCCACACGGCCACAATGCTCGGTGACCGTCACGTGCCGCCACCCGGCCAGCGGCTCGCAGGCCAAGAACAGGCTGGCGATGCCGTTGCGCACGTACGCGTGGTCGTAACGCTCGACCATGCCGGAACTCAGCGGTAAAGGTGTGCGCGTCTCACCGATGAGTTGCTTGGAAGTCTCGTCGATGCACAGTACCGACCACTTGGGATCGTAGTGACGGTGATACACCTCCAGTACATCTTCCATGTGGAAGACAAATTCAGCCGACTGCTTGGGCGGGATGCACCACATCTTCCTCGGATGCGGCTTGAGCGCGTTTTTTCAGTGTCTACCGCACGGTCTCCTGCGAGAGCGTGGCGACGTGCTGCAGCTCGACCATCCGGGGTCCCCAGGGCGCCAGCCCTGGGGTGGGCATGCGCGCGGCCAGCAGGCGCAGCGTCCAGCGCCCGCGCTCGACCGGTGGGGTGGAGCAGGCCAGCGCGATCAGCTTGGCTTCCTGTTCGCCATCGAGCTTGCGCTGGTATAGCCGCTGGCCGACTCGGTACGGGCTGAGCGCGGCCTGCAAGCCCTCCAGGACAAGGCGCTGCCGCAAGCGCTGCACGGTCGCGATGCCAACATCCAGCACCGCAACGATTCGCTCATCCGGCCATGCTGGGCCGCCCTCGGCTTGGTCGGCCTTGAGGAGGACCTGCGCGTGTTTCAGCTTGCGGACATCGGCTTTGTCTCGGGCGAGCCGTTGCTCCAGTTCGTCGCGCTCCGCTGCCGTCAGGGTCACTCGGTACTTCTTCAACACCCGCCTCCTGCCTGTCTCCAACGGACCAACAGGCCGGTTAGCCATCAGATCACCGCTCACGCGGCACTAGGCCCTGTTAGGATCAGAGTTAACGGCTGAACGGGTGTGCGTCCGTCCACCTTCGACAACCAAGGTCGAGGGCAGAGGGATGGTGTTGCGAGTGATCAGCGACGAGTTGTGGGCAGTGCTCGAGCCGCTGCTCAACGAAGCCAGACCTTGGGCCGCGCCCGCACGACGCCGTGCGTTTGAGCCGAGCTCCAAGCGTCGCAAGCGAGCACCCGTGCCCTTGCCGCCCGCTATGGGCTGAACCCCAAGACGGTGGCCAAGTGGCGGGAGCGGAGCGGCACCGCGGATGCGCCTATGGGGCCACGCCGGCCACGCAGCACTGTCCTGACTGAGGCTGAGGAGGCGGCCGTGGTTGAGTTCCGCAGGCCCACCCTACTGCCGCTCGATGACGTCCTCGGCTGCTTGCGGGAGAGCATCCCCAGGCTCACCCGCAGCGCCCTTCACCTTTGCTTGGAACGGCACGGCATCTCCCGGCTACCCAGAGAGGAGACGGCCTCCGCCAAGCGTCAGCGCTTCGCCGCAACCAGGATCGGCTACGTCCATGTCGACAGCTGCGAGCTGCGCTCCGCCGAGGGCAAGGGCCACATGGTCCTCGCCATCGATCGCGTCTCCAAGTTCGCCTACGTCGAGCTGCACGCAACCGCGGAGATGGCGACGGGCGCTGCCTTCATGCGCGGGGTTGTGGCCGCTTTCCCCTACCGTATCCATACCGTGCTGACCGACAACGGCGTCGCCTTCACCCGTTGCGCCGCCAGCAAATGGTACAGGATGGTCCACCCGTTCGACCGCGTCTGCGACGAGCACGGCATCAAGCACAAGCTCACCAAGCCCTATCATCCCTGGACCAAGGGCCAAGCCGAGCGGATGAACCGGACGGTGAAGGAGGCACCGTCAAGACATTCCATTACGGGACCTTGGAAAGTCTAAAGGCCCACCTGTAAACCTTCCTGGCGGCCGACAACTTCGCCAAGCACCTCAAGGCGCTGCGATGGCGGACACCCTTTCAGGCTGTCTGCGACGCCTGGAAGAACGACCCCAACTCGTTCACGATCAACACACATCACCTCATCCCAGGACCAAACATCTAAGATGCCGAGGTGCGGAGCAGCAATTCCAGCATAAGCTTGAGTATCGGCGCCGTCACAAAGTTCGGCAGCCTCTTACAGCTCGACTCCGGCACGCGCGGCGTCAGGTTCGCGAGCTTTGAAGGGTTCAAGCCACGGGCGACCGACCGCCACTTCGTCTGTATCTCGGGCGAGCACGGGACCGGCCCCTACCGGGTCACCATCACCGAGCGCTGTTGAGCAGGCGTATCGGCCGGTGGATCAGGAAGTCCTAGCGGATCTCGTGGTGTATCCTGAGCCCCACGGAAGCGAGCGTGATCCCTGCTAATAGTTCCCGCACAAGAAGATTGGGCCTCGACCAATCCTCTGGAAAACAGGGAAAGTCGCGCGCGCTCCGTAGTTGGCCGACAGGGCCGCGGGCAGCATGCAGCCGCTCGCGCAGGTGCGCTGCCCCGCCAAGCCTGTGGCGATTTTACAACTCTAGTAACTTGATTAACATAGTTGCATTCCTGATCGGCACCCATAGAGTACACGGGTCGAAAAGGTGTTTGTGCTCACGAGAAGGGGGAGGTCCGCATGCAGATCTACCAGCTGTTCCCGGCCGTCACCGATGCTCCCGAGTGGCAATCCAGCGCGTTCAAGGGCCCCGTCCTGGTCCGGGCCGAGACCGAGGCACATGCCCGTGAGCTGGCCTGCGATCGCTATTGGGTCGCCAGCCTGGCCGGCGGTCGCACCGCGCCTTGGATCCGGGCAGACTTGGTACAGGCCGAGGTGCTCCCGCATTCCTGCTACCCGCTGAATGCGCGCGCCATGATCCTGGAGCCCATGGATCATCTCTGACCGGCGCTGGATGGCGTCCTCAGCCCGGAACGATTCGGCTCCTCCGGCGATCCCGACGAACATGGGGCGAGCATGCCGGTTCAATCGTGATCATGCCGTGTCACGCCCAGGATCGTCCTGGCGTGCGTGGCTGTGGTGTCTGAACGGGGCGGCGGCGAGCCAGTGCTGAGGCGTGGACCAGCGCCGTCGCGCCCGCCAGCACTTGGACGCGGTCCCCATGAGCACGGCCGCTCGAGCAGAGCTGCGGCAAACGCCGGGGCCGGCCAATCAATGCTGGCCTGAGATCTGCTCAAATGGAGCAGATCTCTTTGCTGGCCCTACGCCTGGGTCTCGCTTCAGGCCAACGTGTGGCCTACATCACGTCGGCAGGCTGAATGCCGATGCAGGCATCAATCAGATTCCGCCCTGCCGCTCGCCTGAATTGAACTCTTGGCCTCAGCATCTTCCGGACAGAACGCTTGACGACCCTCAAACTGCACTATGATGGCTGGCTGGCCCTGCCCGCCGACCTTCGTCACATGCTCGACCTCAAGACCGGCGACCGCCTCCGGGCCGAGCTGGTGGATGGCGCCATCGTGCTACGGCCCACGCAGGTGAAACGGGCGCCGGCAGAACCTGAGCCAGTGGCCGAGATACCGGGTGGGGTCGCCGCGGCAGCAGTGGACAGCATGGCAGTACCGGTAAAGCGGCCACGCGGCCGGCCGCGGAAGGTGCAGGTCGACCCGACCCATCCGGAGCTCCTGCCGGGCCTCGAGATGCTCCCGGCCTCTCCGAAGCGCAAACCCGGCCGGCCGCGGAAAGTCCGCGCCGAAGAAGTCGCGCTCGATCCCGCGCCGGAGACTCCAGCCCCTGGCGACGAGGCGGTGGTGTGGAAGCTGCGGCCCAAGGCAGCGCTGCCGGAGGTCAGCCCCGATCCGGTGCCGAATGCGCCACCACCCCGCCGCCGTGAGCCTAGCTGGGGGAGTAGCGGCGGGGAGCGGGAGGAGCGCCGGCCGTTCCGCAACGTCGAGGTGCGCAAGCTGGGGCCGGGGCGGCAACACAACCGGTCGCGGCAGACCACCGGCAGCTAGCCGGAGGCGCCGGTCTGTCACCGGTGAAGCGCAACAGCACGTGCCAGGTGGTTCACGGCGCAGCGGGCGGCGTGGACACCTCGCACCAACAACTGTTCTGTTCCGCCCGGTGGGGGCAAAATGGCCCGCTTGGTGTGGAAGCCGCCCGGGACTTGTCCACAGTTCGCGGGACAAGATTGAGGATGTTCCTGGGGATGCGCCGGACGATGGCAACCATAAGCCGTTGACGGTGCACGCACATGGTGCGGCCCGAGGCTCAGGTCAGCCGGTCCGGCCGCGTGACGGCCGTAGCCGGCAGCACGGCTCGGCCGAGCCGGAGCCCAAGTCTGCGTGCAGTGCTTCGAGCCGGGATGTGCCTACATCCATCTCGAGCATGCTGCTCCCTCCTCCAACTCGGCCCGAAGGCCGATTGGCGCTACTTCCCATGCCAAAGCCCAGCAGAAAGCCAGATGATAGTTCGATGAAACAAATGGATGCTAGGCGGCCGACGTACGTCACGGAGCCGGCCAAACCGCTGGATGCGCAGAACGAGCTCAGGCTCCCCCGTGTGAGCCGAAACCACAATGGTGACGAGTGGCAATACTCGTGAAGGCGCGGAGGCCGCAATCGTGCTCACCTTATCGGCCGGTTGCTGCAAGACGCTCGGCCGCTGCCGCCATGACCAGCAGAATCGACAGCGCGAACAAAATCTTTGCCCAGCACAAATCGTTCACCGCAGCGACCTCGGCGTGACGTAGAGTGATGTTCTGTATAATTATTCCTTCTCTACGGTTGGGTATAGATACGACTTTCAGGGATTCGTGAAGATTATATCAGTACTCTATCGAGTAGTAACGCTGTATCATTTGTAATATAGAAATTATATTATACTTATTACAGCTTATTATATATTTGTATTTAACACTTGCATATAATTAATTAGAGACGTAATTTATGTATCGGCGGACCGTCATGAGTAGAGACAACGTACAGGCGTACCGTTGACTGGCCCTATGGTTTGTCGCTTTCGAGCAACGCGCTACCAACCTGATACCGGATGACATCAACGATGCACTCGATGTGCTTGTCCAAACCTTGGTGCCATGAGCTGATGGTCGCGGTCCCGTAAGCACGTCCTCTTGGCCGCGGTAGCGCACGCAGGCCTTGATCCACCCTTTCTGCGACGAGGACCAGGATGTTCCGAGGGGCGGGCTGGGCAGTGATGGCGGCACTTGGTGCGGTGCCCTCAGCCGCGCACGGTTGAGTTCGACCGCACGTTCCGTCCCCTTACCTTACGGACGGAGGACAGCGTGATAGAGGCGTGCCGGGCCGCTGGCCGCTTCGTAGCGCGTTTTAGACCTCCGATGAGAATAACCCGAGACCGGGGTACCAGCCGGCGTTCTCGTCAGCAGGGTGGCAGAGGATCGCGGCTCACGACCGCTCAAACTGGCGCCCGGTCAATCTGTCCGGCTGTGGTTCCGCCAATCGGCATTCGCACCAGATAGTCGTCGATCGCGGCGCTGCTGCGGACCGCCGTCGCGCGCAGCGTGGCCAGGGCGTGCTCCAGCTCATCATCGACCGTGCCCCGCAAGGCGACCTCGACCTCGCGCGCGGCATCGGTGAGTGCCTGCAGTGAAAGCGTTGCAGCGGAGCCCGCCAGTTTGTGTGCGTCGAAGGCGAGCGCGTCCCGATCGCCCGCGGCGACCGCCCGCTCGATCGAGCCGAGCGTCTGCCCGATGCTCTTTCGCATGCTGCCCAGCAGCGACGCGATCCGATCGTGCCCAGCCACCGCCGCCAGGCGGTCGAGCTGCCCGGCGTCGAGCACCTGTCTCGCCGCCAGCTCGCCGTCGGATGTCACTGGCGCAACCAAAACGGGAGGCTCCAGCGTCGTGTCCGTTTCCCCCTCGACAGGCGCCCAATGCAGTATGGCCTTGACCAGGAGGCGCTCGTCGATCGGTTTCAGCACATGATCGTTCATGCCGGCGGCAAGGCATTCCTCGAGCTCGCGCTGCATGGCGCCGGCGGTCACGGCGATGATCGGCGTGCGGGCATTGGGGCCGGCACCGGCACGGATCAGTCGGCTGGCCTCCGGGCCACTCAACAGCGGCATCTGCATGTCCATCAAGATCAGGTCGTAGCGCCGCGCCAGGGCCATCTCGACCGCTTCCTGGCCGTTGTTGGCGAGATCGGCACGGTGCCCGGCACGCTCCAGGTAGGCCAGCATCAGCTCCTGGTTGATGTACTGGTCCTCGGCCACCAGGATCGACCGCGGCGAGGCCGTCGGCGCCGCGACCTCCGCGACCTCCGCCGGTGCCGGCACCTTGGCGAACGGCAGCGCGAACCAGAAGGTGCTGCCTTCCCCGGGCCGGCTGTCGGCGCCGATCCGGCCACCCATCAGCTCGACCAGCTGGCGCGAGATCGCGAGCCCGAGCCCGGTGCCACCAAAACGCCGCGCGGTGTCGGCATCGGCCTGGGCGAAGGGCTTGAACAGCCTGGCCAGCGTCGCCGGTGCGATCCCGATGCCGGTGTCCCGCACGGCGAAGCGCACCGTGCAGCGTTGGGCCTCGTCCGCGGTCACCTCGACCAGGAGCTCGACCCGGCCGCGCTCGGTGAATTTCACCGCGTTGGAGAGCAGATTCAGCAGAACCTGGCGGATGCGGCTGTCATCGCCCTCGACCCAGGCCGGCAGGTCCGGGTCGAGGGTCGCATCCAGGGTCAGGTCCTTCTGCGAGGCGATCGAGACCATGATCGCACAGGCGCTGCCGATGGTGCTGGCGAGCGCGAGCGGCGCCCAGGACAGCTCCAGCTTGCCGGCCTCGACCTTGCTGAAATCCAAGATGTCGTTGATCACCGTGAGCAGCGTCTCACCCGAGGCCTTGATCATCGCCAGACGCTGGCGCTGCCGCGGGCTCAGATCCTCGCTCATCAGCAGGCGCGAAAAGCCGATGATCGCGTTCATCGGCGTACGGATCTCGTGGCTCATGTTGGCCAGGAACAGGGACTTGGCCTGGTTGGCGCGGTCGGCCGCGCGCCTCGACTGGTCGAGCTCGGCGTTTAGCTTGCCGAGCGCGGCGTTGCGGTGCAGCAGCTCGCGCTCGACCTCCCTGAGCTCGGTCACGTCGTCGAACACCCAGAGCCGGCCGCGCACCCGGCCGCCCACCAGGGGCACCGTGGCGACTCGATAGGTGATGGCAGGCTCGCCCGGCAGCTCCCAGAACCAGTCGAGCACGGCACCACCCTCGGCCAGCACGGCCGAGGCGCGCTGGCCCACATCCGAGGCTGGGTCGATGCGGCCCAGCAACCTCTGGAAGCCGGCCCGCAGGTGCACGGGGTCGACCTCGCCTTCCGACAGCCCCAGGAGCGACGCGGCCGGGCCGTTGACGAGCGCCGGCCCGCCATCGTCGTCGACCAGCACGATCGCCTGCGGGACGGTCGCCATGATCGCCGACAGACGGATCATCGGGTGCTCGGCGATCAGCCCCGACGGCGCGCTGGGCGCCAGCGCGCGCAATGCCGCGGCAATGTCTGGCCCGGGATCCACCAGCCATGCCGGGAGATGGGCTTCGGTGCTCCAGCCCAGCAGCAGCCCGTCGACCTCGCCGATCGCTGCCAGCAACCAGACGCTGGGCGGTGCCGCCAGCTGCACGCGCAGCGCGGCGGGCAAGCGATACCCCTGGTCGGCGCGCTCCACCGTCAGTCCGGCGGCGCCATCCGGGCGGCGCAGGCGCAGGCTGCGGACCGAATCCAGGGCCGGCGCCGCAGCCGCGACCAATGCCTGCCCGTCACCCGGCTCCGGCCATGCGAGCGCCAAGGCGAAGTCGGCGCCGGTCAAGCGCACCAGGGCCGTCAGCTGGTCGACCATCGCCAGGTCAACCGGCCCCGTCGAGGAACTCGGCAATCAGCGACGTGATGGCCGCGGGTGCCAGCATGTGCGGCAGGTGGCCGGCGAAGGCGACCTCGCGCAGCTGGGCGTCGGGAATGTTGGCTTTCAGATAGTGGGCGACCGGCGCCGGCACGGCGATATCCGCAGTGGCCTGCACGATCATGGTCGGGACGGGGATCTTGGGCAGGATCGAGCGCATGTCGCTCATGAAGATCGTCCGCAGGCTGGCCTGGGCGATGTCCGGCCGCAGCGAGCGCAGAAACTCGGCATACTGGGCGGCGACGCCAGGCGTGTCCGGGTTGGCCGCCACCTGGGTCGAGAACCCGGCCGCCCATGCCTGATAGTCGGTGGCCATGGCGGCGAGCACCCCCTCGATGTCCGCGGGCTCGAAGCCGCCCACATAGCCGGGGGCATTGAGATAGCGTGGCGAGGCGCCGATCATCACCAGCCGCCGGCAGCGGTCGGGCTCGGCAATCGAGACGATGGCCCCCAGCGTCCCGCCGACCGAATGACCGACCAGCGAGAAGCGGTCGGCCGCAAGCTCGTCGACCAGCGCCAGCACGTCGTCGGCATAGTCGTGCAATGACGCGTAGCGCGCCGGCGCATAGTGATCGATTTGCGATCGGCCGGAGCCCACGTGATCGAAGGTCACCGTTCGGTACCGACCGCGCAGGCTCTCGACCTGATGCCGCCACACCGTCTGCTCGGTACCGAACCCATTCAGGAAGACCAGCGTCTCCGGCCCCGCACCATCGACGGTGGCGCCGAGACGCGAACATAGGGGCCCTTGCGCGATGGCCATGCTGGCGAATGTCCTTCCTCGGGCTGATGACGACGCCAGAGGGTATCGAGCGGCGCTACCCTGGCGCGCCCATCCTGTTGCTAAACCTTGACGTTTGGTAGAGCAATTCGGCAAGTCGGCGGTCAAGATGCGCAAATTGCGAGCCACCTGGCCGATGCGGGACGGGATCTTTGACATTATCGGCAGCGGCGCGGCCGCGTTCAAGGCGTGGCGTCGCGGCCGTAATGCGTCAGTCCACGGCTTTGAGGCACCGAGTTGCGTTCATGATGCCACGTCGTAGAATGGTGTGAAGTGGAAGGAACCGTCCGTTGCCGGCCAACGCAACAGAGCCGCTCGGGTTGAACGAGCCATGAGCAAGGGCCTTGTCTCGGCTACCAGCTCTGCTGTCGCTCTACACTGCGTCCTCAGCCCGCAGCAGCGCGGATTGTCTCCAGCAGGCGGTCGACCTCGTCCTCGTTATTGTAGCAATGGGGTGAGGCGCGCACGAGGGTCGGCAAGCGGCGCGCCGTTGCGTCAAGCAGAGTGCTGGACGCCTTGGATGTGCTGACGTTGATGCCCGCGGCGGCGAGGAGGCCCTTCACGACATCGGCCTCCAAGCCCTCGACCGCGAATGTGATGATGGCAGCCGGGCGAGGGCCGAGGTCGTGGACCACCACGCCTGGGATCGCGCCCAGGCCGACTCGGAGCCGATCGGCGAGCAGCCTGCAACGCGCCTCGATCGCCTCCAGGCCGAGCTCGAGCGCGTAATCGATCGCGACGCCGAGTCCGAGGCGCGCGGCATAGTTGTTCTCCCAAGTTTCGAAGCGGCGCGCGTCAGGACGCAGCTCATAGCGGTCGGGAGCCACCCACGGCGCGCCGAAATGGTCGATCATCGGCGGCTCTAGGCGGCGCAGGAGGTCGCGCCGCATGTAGAGGAAGCCGGTACCGCGCGGGCCGCGCAGGAATTTTCGCCCTGTGGCCGAGAGCATGTCACAGCCGAGGGAGTCGACATTGACCGGCATCTGGCCAACGGCCTGGCAGGCATCCAGCAGATAGGGAATGCCGTGTGCCCGGGCGATCCGGCCGACCGCTGCGGCTGGGTTCACGAGGCCGCCGTTCGTGGGTACCCAGGTAATGGCGATCAGCCGGACGCGATCGTCGATCATCCGCTCGAGCCCGGCTGGATCGAGAACGCCATCGGCATCATCGGGAATGACCTCGATCACGGCGCCGGTGCGCCTGGCCACCTGAAGGAAGGCCACGTAGTTCGCCGCGTACTCTGCCCGCGCGGTAAGGATACGGTCACCCTCGGCCAACGGCAGAGCGTAGAAGGCCATTTGCCAGGCCACTGTGGCGTTTTCCGTGAGCGCGATCTCGTCCGGGGCAGCACCGACCAGACGGGCAACGCTGTCGTATACTGCATCGAGCCGTGCGGCAGCCTCCCCAGCTGCCTCGTACCCACCAATCTCGGCCTCTCGCCGAAGGTAGTCCAGCATGGCTGCAAGCACGGGTGCCGGCATAAGCCCGGCGCCGGCATTGTTGAGGTGGGCGCGGTGGGCAATGCCCGGGGTCTCAGCGCGCAGGCGGGCAAGGTCAATCATCGTGGCTGGTCCATGTTGGACTTGCATCGAAAAAGTGGGGAGTTCCTGATGAAGAACGAGGATCTCCATGCCGCATCGGAAGCCATTTGCGATGGCATTCAAGATCGAGGCCGTGCGTCTGCTTCAGACCAGCGGACATCAATGACAGGTACCGGCCATACGGAGCTTCAACTACCCGAGATCAGCCGGGCCGTGCTCTATGGCTTCACACCGTCCAGGCCGAACAGACGCCAGCGCTCCTCTCGATAATTCGTCGCCGGATCGTAAGGCTCCACCGCCAGGCCGAGATCGGCCACGGTCAGCTGGCCGACCGCGGCCTTCAGCTTGTAGCTCGCGTTCACGGCATCCGCCTGGGCGCGGAAGAGATTGGCGCGCGATTGGAAGAGAGCATACTGGGCGTTCAGAATGTCCAGCACCGTTCTCAGCCCGAGGCTGCCTTCGCGCTCCACGCCCTGCAGCGCCAAGGCATTGGAGTCGGCTTCGAGCCGGTAGGACTCAACGGCCGATCGGGCGGCGACGATCGCGGTCCATGATTTGCGCACCTCCTGCCGGATCTGGTCGCTGACACTGTCGAGCTGGCTCTTTCGCTGCTGTACCGTTTGGTTAGCTTCACGCACCTTGGCCGTAGCGGCCCCGCCCTGGAACAGCGGCACCGTCAACGTGATCCCGACCTGCGCGCTCTTCTGGTGCACGTAGGTCGGATTTGGGTCGTCCGAGTAGTTCAGCTGGCCGGCCAGGTCGATGCTCGGCAGCAGGCCGGCAGAGGCGACGTCCACATCCGCGCGGGCCGCGGCCAGATCCATGGTCGCGCGGGCGACGTCGGGGTTGGCCTCGACCATCCGATAGGCATCTTCCAGGCGGCGCGGCAGATCCAGGATGGCATGCGGGTCGCCCAGGCCGGTCGTGATAGGGCCGATCACCCGCTCGTAGGTGGCTTCCGACGCGGCGAGGTTGGCACTGGCCTGGTCGCTGTCGGCTTGCGCCCGTGCCCGGGCGGCCTCGGCCTGCGCCAGGTCGGTCCGGGCGACCTCGCCCAGCTCCAGCCGACGTCGGGTCGCCGCGAGCTGGCTCGTCATGCGCTCCAGGTTGAGGGTCGCCTCGTCCATCAAGCGCCGATCACGCCACGTGGCGACATAGGCGTCGGTCGCATTCAGGAGCACCGTCTGCTCGACCGACAGCAGGTTGGCGCGGCCCGCCCGGACCTGCGTTTCGGCCTTGGCCAGAGCGGCGCTGGTGCCGCCGCCGGCATAGATGTTCTGTTTCAGCGCCAGGGTCGCGATCGTCGAGTTCGCGTCCTGCGTCTCGAGAATCTCCTCATAGGGCTCCAGATCGACGCCCGGCTCGCTGGGAAACACGAAGGCACTCTTCCCGTCACCGCGCGTCCATTGGCGCTGCAGCGTCGCGCTGAGATTGGGGTAGAAGCCAGCTCGGGCCTGCGGGACGCGCGTATCCTTGGCACGCAACGCCGCCTGCTCGGCCGCCAGATCGGGATTGCGCATATACGCCTCAATCAGCGCGTCCTGAAGCGTCTGCGCCGAGGGCGCCACTGTGGGCACCAATAGATAGGCCACGGCCAAGACGTTCCGACCTACCCGCATTGCCTCACCGAACTTCGTTTCCCCGCGGCCGCTTCCTCGCGCGCAGAGTTGAGACGAGCAACGCACACAGTTCCAGCGAAAAGCAGTGGCTCAAAGAGCCAGGACGAGGCGAGTCAGGCCGCGGACGATGACCCCTGGCTGCCGTTCCACCTGTATAACCTGGAGTTTTTCCAGATGCCGCGCCAACAACGCGAACGTCAGCTCCGCCTCGAGCCGGGCCAATGGTGCACCGATGCAACTGTGGATACCGGCCCCGAACGCCAACTGACGCGCGGCCTCACGGTTGAGATCGAGCCGGTCCGGCTCAGGGAAAACGGCCGGGTCACGATTGGCGGCAGCGAGGCCAAAACCCACGGTCTGGCCACGGCGGATCGTAACCCCACCGAGCGGTACCTCCTCGAGCGCATAGCGGAATGCAATCTGTTGCGGGCTGGTGAACCGCAGCAGCTCCGCCACCGCCGTCGGCAGCGCCACGGTGCCGGCCCGAAGACAGGCATAGGCGGCCTCGTCCTCGGCCAGCGCCAGCAGCCCATTGGCGACGAGCTGCGCCGAAGCTTCGTGACCAGCGAACAGGAACAGGATGCACGCGGCAAGCAACTCGTCCTCGGTCAGCCGCTCGCCTTCATCCCGGGCCTCAATCAGCAGGTCGAGCAGATCGCCGCGCGGTGCGCGGCGATGCATCGCCACCAGATCCTGGAAATAGGCGCCGAGCTCGACGGCACGCTCCGCGCCGGCCTTGATACTGGCCGGGGTGCGAATCACATCCAGGGCCGCCGTGATCGTCCGCACCCAATCGCGAATCAGCGGCCGGTCGCCCTCGGGCACTCCCAACAGCTCGCTCACGACGTCGATGGACAATGGGTAGGCGAAGTCGCCGACGATATCGACCGCGGTGCCGCGGGGCAGCCGCTCGAGCATGCGCAGCGCCAGCTGCTCGATCGGCTCGCGCTGGGCTGCTACGGTCCGTGGAGCGAACACGGGGGCGGCCAGCCGGCGCAGCCGGCCATGGTCCGGCGGATCCTTGAACAGCATCCAATGCTGAATCATCGCGAGCAACGGACGTTCAGCCGCCGGCACCGGCGGCAGCGCCTCCGGCGGCAGCAGCTTGGCGATCTCGCGGCCGAAGCGCTGATCCTTGAGCCCGGCCAGCACATCGGCGTGCCGGCTCACGAACCAGAAGCCCCAGAAGCCGGGAACAGGTGCCGACGACCAAGCCACAGGCGCCTGCTCGCGCAGCCTGGCGTAGGTCGGATAGGGGTCGGCCTGGTTCTCGGCGGCCAGCGGATGGAATAACGTCTCAGGCATGCACAGCAGATAACCAGGGCCGCGCGGCTCCGGCAACCAATGGGTAGGCATGCGACTTCTCGCCATCAGCGATCTGCATCTCGGCAGCCCGACCAACCGTGATGCTCTGGCCGAACTCGGGCACTTCCACGAGGATTGGCTCATCATGGCCGGCGACTTGGCCGAGAGCTTCCGGCGGATCGGGGAAGGCCTGACGCTGCTTCGCCAGCGCTTTGCCAAAGTCATCTGGGTACCCGGCAACCACGAACTCTGGTCACTGCCGGGGGAGGACCATGGCCTGCGCGGCCGCAACCGCTACGCGGCCCTAGTGGAACTGGCCCGAGCGCACGACGTGCTGACACCGGAGGATGCCTGGCCGATCTGGGACGGGCCCGGCGGCCCTGCCTGCGTCGTGCCGCTCTTCACCCTTTACGACTACAGCTTCGCGCCAGCCGGGATGAACCCGGCGCAGGTCGCGGCCTGGGCTGCCATGGCCGACATCCAGCCGGTGGACGAGGTGCTGCTGCACGCCGACCCATATACGTCACGGGCCGACTGGTGCCGGGCCCGCATAGCGCAGACCGAGGCCCGCCTCGACGCCCTGCCACCCGGCCTGCCCACGGTACTGGTCAACCATTGGCCGTTGCGCGAGGACCTGGTGCATATCCCGCGTATCCCGCGTTTCGCGCCCTGGTGCGGCACACGCCGAACCGAAGGCTGGGCGCAGCGATACCGTGCCACGGCCTGCGTCCACGGTCACCTCCACGTGCGCGGCCGGCAGTGGCGTGATGGGGTCCGCTTCGAGGAGGTCTCGCTGGGCTATCCGCGCCAGTGGGAGCCCATCCGCGGGATCGCGCCCTACCTCAGGCAGATCCTGCCGTTCGTTCCCGAACCGCGTGATAACTGACAAGCGAGCCCGCGTCCGCAACCCGAATCTCGAGCGGCGCTGCCGGCGGCAAAGCTAGGGCCAAGGCCAGCCGATGCCGTCCATCGGGGCGTAGCCGGTGCAGACGCCAGATCGGTGGTGCTGCACCGGGCACCCCGGCCATCGCGACGGCCCCGTCCCCCTCGGGCACGGCAAAGCTGGCGAGCGGCAGCGAGAGGCCGGCACCATGCGCCTTGGCGATCGCCTCCTTGCCCGTCCACAGCCCGACCAGTGTCTCCTGCAGCAACGCCCCGGTCAGCCCTGCCAGGCGCCTGGTCTCACAGGGGGCGAGCAGGCCCTCGAGCAGGCGCGGCGTCAGCTCCCGCCGGTCGACCGGCTCGACGTCGATACCGATCTGGTGCCCATCGGCGATGGCGCAGACGGCAAGGCTGCCGCCGTGGGCGATGCTGAAGGTCAATGTCGAGGCGGGCTCGACCAGAAATGGCTTGCCGGTTGCGGCCCTGGCAATTTGAACCTGGGACGGGCTGGACCCCACTCGCGCTGCGATCGTCAGCCGCGCCACGGCGTGGGCGGCAGCGTGCAGTCGACGCGGGCGCGCCACGACGAACCGCTCGTTCCGCCGTCGCTCGGCCTCGTCGAGCAGCCCTGGCAGCGCAGCCGACACTGCGTCGCTCAATCGGTCAACGTCACACAACCAGATATTGACTACATTGGCGCCAGTCACGAAAACTTCCGGTATCTTGCGATTGAGGCAAGCCGTGTCACGACGCAGGTAGTGGAGCAAGTAGGGGAGTGGCTATGGCGGTCAGGCTTGATAGGGATGTCCGGCAGGTTGTCGTCCTGCGCGGTGGCTCCGGGCGGCGGGTCTACGATGTGGACCGTGACGATGACGACAACGATATCCGGATCACCGTCATTCGCCGCGATGAGACGGGCCGACTGATCGCGCGCGAGCGCTACGAGGGCGAAGGCCCGCGGCGGAAGAAGCAGTCGAAGCTGCTCAAGCCGATCGAGCGGACGCTGCGGAACGCCGTCCGCTTCGAGACCCGACTCTTGAACGACTATCTGGGCCGCCATGAGCGTTCCAACGCCAAGAAGCGTAACGGTTGGGTGAAGGACCTGCCCACCAATCTGGTCCGTGCGATCCGCAAATCGAAGCCGCGACGGATCTTCCGTCGATCCTGAGCCCATTACCTACGAACGCGCGAGCAACACTGGAGCCAACGAGATGCCCGACACCGCTGTCGTCAATAAGAAGGACTCCGCTCCCCCCCCTCCGGCGCCCGCCAAGGGCAATCTCACCGTGATCGACCTGGGCGAGCACAGCCGCAAGCGCATCAAGAAGCTTCGCCGCGGCGAAGGCCGGCTGATGGAGAAGATCGAGGACACGCTGAGCGACCTCGAGGAGCAGGGCGTGATCGAGGCCTCGGCGCAGACCGTGGTCATCGTCGTCCGTGAGGAACCCAGTCTGGGCAGCATCTTCGGCAGCGACGACTGAGCACCGGCTCGGCGGGGCCGGGAAGCGTGATGGGGTCAGCCCCGACGACTCTTGCGGGCACTGCCTGAAAGTGGCGGGCGGTTCCGTTGGTGAAGCACCGGCGCCTGAGCGACGAAGTCGTCTGGGGCTGGCAGGTTGGCTCACGATCATTGTCGTCTGCACGGGGCTGCTGGCCGGAGCGTTCTATCGCTTCAACCCGTTCCATAAAGCGACCAACGCGCCGCCGCCAGCGCCGCCCATAGCGGTGACCGCCGTGATGGCGGCGACCTCCAAGGTTCAAGATCAATTGACCTTCGTCGGCAGCCTGATCGCCTCCCAGCGGATCACGATTTCGCCCTACACCAGCGGTCACGTGACGGAGATTCTGGTCCCGGATGGCGCAAGCGTCGTCGCCGGGTCGCCGCTCTATAGGTTGGACGACCGCACCGCACGGGCCGAGCTCGCCCTGGCGGATGGTAAGCTCGCGCTCAAGGTCGCCAAACTCGAGCGCGACCGATCCTTGCAGCGTGACGGCTTCTTGGCCCAGGTGTCGCTGGGGTCCACCGCGGCCGATGTCGCCGAGGCGGAGGTCGATCGCGGGGTGAAGCACGTCAACTTGGACCTGCTGACGATCAAGGCCCCGTTCGCCGGTGAGATCGGGCGCCACAAGGTGACGTTGGGGCAATACGTGTCACCAGGCGATGCCATGGTCGATCTGGTCGCCCAGGACAGCATCGCCGTCGATTTCCATGTGCCCGAACGGCGGCTGGCACAGGTCCGTCAGGGCGCCGCGATCGGGTTCCAGAGCGATGCCTTGGGTGACAGGGCCTTTGCTGGCGCGGTCTCGTTCATTGCAGGCACCGTCGACCCGACGACGCGCACCTTCGCGGTCCTGGCCACGATCGACAATAAGGATCGGGTACTGCGCCCGGGCCTGTTTGGCCGAGTCGATCTGGCCGTAGGCGCGCCACGCGAGGCGATTGTGCTGCCCGAGTCGGCGCTGATCCAGCAGCTCACCGGCGCTTCGGTGTACCGGGTGGTGGATGGCCGAGCGAAGCTGACGCCCGTCGAGACCGGCACGCGAACGGCAGCCGGGGTCGAGATCACACAGGGCCTCGCCGCTGGCGACCAGGTGATCGCGTCCGGGCAGTTTCGCCTGCGTGAAGGCAATGCGGTGTCGGTGCTGAAAGCCGGCGCACTATGAACGTATCCGCGCTGTGGATACGTCGTCCCGCACTCACCATCGTCTTCAGCCTTATCCCCGCCATCTTGGGGCTGTTCAGCCTGTCACGGGTCGAGATCCGCGATCTGCCCCGCTTCGATATCCCGCTGATCCAGATCGTCACCACGCTGTCCGGCGGCTCGGCCGAGCAGATCGCCAGTCGGATCACGGTGCCGATCGAGCAGGCGGTAGCGACCGTCGGCAACGTTGATACGGTGATCTCACGCAGTGAGGACGGCCTCAGTTCCGTCCAGGTCACTTTTCTGTTCGGCACCGATTCGGTGCAGGCGGCCAATCAGGTCCAGTCGAGCATCAGCCAGATCCTGGGCCAGTTACCGAGCGAGGCGGAGCGTCCGGTGATCTCCCGGCTCAGCCTCGACAACGTGCCGGTGCTCTATGTCTCGCTTTCGGGCGCCGGGTTCTCGGAGATCGAGATCAGCGATGTGGCGTCACGAATCGTCGTGCCGCAGCTCTCCACCATCCAGGGGGTCGGCAGCATCCAGCTGATCGGCAACCGCAACCCGGTGATGTCTGTCACCGTCGACCCACTGAATCTCCAGGCCATGGACGTGGAGGCCGACGACGTCGCCACCGCGATCCGGCAGCGCAACACCGACGTGCCTGCCGGCGACGTGGCCAGCCCCAGCGACCGGACGAGCATCCAGCTCGCGGCAGCTGCCGACCCCGTCGCCAGCGTCGCCGCCGCCGCGGTCCGGCGAAGCGGCGATCATGTCGTTCGCATGGCGGATGTCGGCGACGTCGCGATCACCGGCGAGGACAGCACGACCCGGGTTCGTATCGACGGCCGGTCGGCCATCGCGCTGGGCATCATGCGCCAGTCGACTGCCAACTCCCTGACTCTGGCCCAAGCTGTCCGTGCTGGCCTGCCACAGATCCAGGCAGCGCTGCCGACCGGCATGAACATCGGCGTCGCATTCGACACCACACTGTCGATTCGTGCCTCGCTGCTGGAGGTGCGGGATGCCCTCGTGATCGCGATTGCACTCGTCATCGTCGTGGTGTTCGCGTTTCTGGGCTCGCTCCGCTCCTCGATCATCACGCTGGTGACGATCCCGCTGTCGCTGCTGACGACCGTGGTGTTCATCTACTTCGCCGGCTTCAGCTTCAACACCTTCACGCTGCTGGCCTTCATCCTGGCGATCGGACTCGTCGTCGACGACGCCATTGTCGACGTGGAGAACGTGCAGCGGCATATCGACCAAGGGCTGTCCTCGGTCGATGCCGCCTTCATCGGCAGTGCCGAGATCGGCTTTGCCATCGTTGCCACGACCCTGACCCTGGCGGCCCTGTATGTGCCGATCGGCTTGGCACCCGGCATGTTGGGTGCGCTGTTCCGCGAGTTCGGCCTGACGCTCGCGGTGGCCGTTCTGGCCTCGGGGGTGATCTCGCGCACCCTGTCGCCGATGATGTGCTCGCGCCTGCTACGGCCGACACAGCATTCGCGTTATTCGCGTGCCGTCGATGCGGTGTTCGACCACTTGGTGCGCGGCTATCGGGCCCTGCTGACGCGTCTGCTGGGCTCGCGTCTGGCGGTGGGTCTGCTGGCGATCACGGTACTTCTGGTGGGCGGGCTTGCCGCCCGGACGCTGCAGGGCGAGTTCGCGCCGATCGAGGACATGGGCTACCTGCTGGTCCAGCTCGATGCGCCGACCAACGCCACCGCCGACTATCTGGTCGACAAGGCAGCCGCCGTCGAAGCGGTGTTCGCCACGGTGCCCGAGAAGTCCGGGTCGCTCATCATCCTGGGCATCCCAGCGACGAACCAGGGCTATGCCTTCCTGCTGCTCAAGGACTGGAGCGAGCGCACCCGTACGGCGAGAGCGATCGGCGATTCGATCCGCTTGCCGCTGGGCCAGATTGCAGGCCTGGGAACGACCTTGATCCCACCTGATCCGCTGAGCGGGGCCCAGACGCAGCCGCTGCAGATCGTCATCAAGGGCGCCACCGATTATCAATCGCTTGCCCGGGTCGCAGATCGGGCGCTGAGCAAGGCCAGGACCGACCCGGCGATCAGCGCAGCGAGTGTCGATCTGCGGTTCGATCTGCCGGGTATCAAACTGGAAATTGACGAGGCACTGGCGGCCGATCGCGGCGTCACGGTACAGTCGATCGCGAGCGCGCTGCGGACCTTGTTCGGTGGCTACCAAGTCGACCGCTTCGCCTGGCAAGGCCAGCTCTACGACATCCAGATGCGGCTGCTGCAGGCTTTCGAGGAGCGGCCGGAGAGCGTCGGGCTCATCGGGGTCCGGGCCGCCGACGGCAAGCTCGTGCCGCTCGACGGCTTCGTGACGGTGCACCGGACGGTCGGCCCGAGCTTCCTGCCGCGCTTCAACCAGCTGCCCTCCGCCCAGATCTCCGCCGATACCGGTCCGGGCTTCAGCACCGGCACCAGTCTCGACCGGCTGACCGCCATCGTCAAAGCCGAGCTCGAACCTGGCATGCAGATCGACTACAATGGCACCTCGCGCCAGCTCAAGCAGGCCAATGCCGCCGATGGTGCCGTCTTCCTGCTGGGCATGGTGTTCATCTTCCTGACGCTCTCGGCCCAGTTCGAGAGCTTTCGCGATCCCTGCATCGTGCTCCTGGTGGTGCCGTTCTCCATCGCCGGCGCGATCATCGCTCTGGCTTTCTTCGGCGGCTCGCTGAACGTCTACAGCGGCATCGGCTTCATCACATTGGTCGGCCTGATTTCGAAACATGGCATTCTGATCACCGAGTTCACCAATCAGCTGCGCGATCGCGGCATGGCGCTGGAGGAGGCCCTCGTCGAGTCGGCGGCGCTCCGGCTGCGCCCGATCCTGATGACCACGCTCGCCATGATCCTGGGCAGCCTGCCACTGCTGTTCGCGAGTGGCGCCGGGGCGATGAGCCGGTTGAATATCGGCCTCGTCCTGGTGGGCGGCTTGATCGTCGGCACCCTGCTGTCGCTGTTCGTCGTCCCGGTGGTCTACACGCTGCTGAGCCGGCGGATCCGCAAGCCGCAAGTCGATATCAGCGAGGCTGGCTACGAGCAGCTGCGCAAGATGGGCCTAGGCTGAGACAGCCGAGGCGAGGCGGCCCGCGATTTCTTCGAGCGGCAGTGATGGCCCGTTTTCGGGAACCGCTGCGGCCAGCATCAGGGCCTCCCCTGAACCGTCGACCGTAAGCACCGGAGCGCCAGCGTTGGCGCCGGCCAGAGCCATGAACCACGACGCGCGACCGTGTGGGCCGGCCGGTAATGGCATGCGCCCGTTGTTGCTCACCGTCAGGGGTGGTGCGCTGATCGCCCGAACCGCAGCGGCACCGAGCGTCCGGGGCAGCTCGGCCAGGGCGGCACCGGCCAGCCCGGCGGCCAGCCCTTGCTGCAGCAGCGCCCGGGCGTGCCGCGCCCGGGCCCAGAATTGTCCCGGTTCCGGTGCCGTGGTCGTAAGGTGCGACAGGCCGAACCAGGCTTCGGCCGCGAACGGGGCCGGCAGGAAACGCCGCATGTCGACCGCGTGCCCCAATCGGGAATAGGTCCCGGCCTCGACGAGCGCCGTGACCACGGCCCCATGCAGCGTGGTCGCCTCTTGCCGGCAGCGTTGCCGCAGCAGGTGAAAGAGCGGTGCTTCGAGCACGCTCAACTGCAGCCGGGTCGCCGGCGGCCGGGGCAGGAGGCCGGCGAGCCGCACCGGGTCGAGCGACCGCAACCGGTCGGACAGGCGGCGGCTCCACCAGGCCAGCACCTCGTCCGCCATCGCCGGCTCAGGATAGGCTTCGGGAGGCAGCAGCTCCTCGAAGGCCGGTGGCTGTGGTGGCAGAGGCTGGCCTTTGAGGAGCCTGGCCAGCAGAGCGAGGCCGCCGCGCGCGTCGGCCAGAGCATGGCTGAAGGCCAGCAACAGGACCGTGCCACCACCTTCCTCGACCACACTAAGCTGCCAGGGCGCGGTACCGGCTCTCCCCAAAGGCTGGGCGAGCGCCGCCTCGGCCACCTCGATCCACGGCCCCCGCTGTGCGAGGATCAGGCCATCGCCGTTCGGCGCGGTCCAGCGCGGCAGCCCATCGGCACCGGCCGCTGCCAATGGAAGCGCCAGCCCCAGTGGGGTCCGCCATCCTTCCACGCCGAGAGCGAGCACAATGTTGAATGGCCGGCCGAGGCCGAGCAGCCAATACTTCGTCTCCTCCGGGCCCAGGCGACGGTTCATACCCTACACCTCGGGTCGCTCAACAAGCCTTAATAATCGTCGACATAACCAAAGTATCCACAGAATCGTACATATATATACGGCTGACTCAGCATAACTAATGCCACCCATAAAATTCAGTATATTGTCGGCATCGTCACCGATTCCTTCAAAGTTATAGTTATGATGATTATAGATGTGCGCCAACACGGCGAGGATGAGCCCGGAGCCGAAGGCGAAGATGAGCCCACGCAGGATGACACCACCCATGGTGGCGAGCTTGCTGACCGAGCCGGTGAGTGAGAGCGTCTCGTTGCGTAGCAGCGGCTTGAGCAGCAGATCGTATTCGTGGATCGATTGGCTGGCCTGGAGGAGCCGGTCCACCAAGGTCTGGCGCAGCCCTTTTGCCCGCACCGCCCGCAACCGCGCGCCCACGAAATAGCGCTTGAACAGCTGCATGTAGTTGGCGTCCGGTATCAGGAACTGCAACGACGCATCGAGGGTGGCCCAGGTGCGGCTGATGCGCATGAAGGCCCAGGTCGGCTGCACCCTGTACTTGTAGAGGATCCGCCCGGAAGCGGCGCCGGCACTGGTCAGCGCTTTCTCATGGTAGGGGATGTTGCGCAGATGCGTGCGCGCCTCCCATTGGCGATAGCCACGCACCAGATCACGCTTGAGCGCCGTCAGTTGCAGCGTGGGCAACTCGGGGCACAGGCGAAGCAAATAGTCGGCCGCGCGGTTGAAGTCCTTTTTTGCCAGGGCGCTGAGGCTCATCAGGTAAAGCTCGAGAAACTCGCGCTCCAGCGTCCCGATCGTGCCGACGTCGATCAACGCCACCCGGCCGTTCTTCAGCAGCATGATGTTGCCGGGGTGCAGGTCGGCATGGAACAGATTGTCCTCGAGCAGCTGCCGCAGGGCCGAGACGAACAGTCGTTGGGCCACTTTCTTAGGCCGGATCTCGTTGGCTGCACACCAGGCGGCGGCCCGCTCCGGGTCCTGGGTTGCAACCTCGATGTACTCGGACATCAAGACGCCCGGCACAAACTCCATCACGACCATGGCCGTGGTCGACAGGTGGAAGAAGGGGCGTGGCACGTGCACGCCGTGTGACTTGGTGCTCTTGCGCAGACGGGCGAGATTGGCCGCCTCGTAGCGGTAGTCGAGCTCCTCGCGCATCATCTGCTCGAGCTCCCACAGCGCATCGTGCCAGCGCACGTGCGGGGCCATCCCGAGCTGGTCGAGGAGCCGGATCAGGCGCTGCAGCAGCCGGAGATCGCGCTCGAACGCCGGCACGATCCCCGGGCGCCGGACCTTGACGATCACGACCTGGTTGCTGTCCTTGAGGATCGCGCGGTGGACCTGCGCGACCGAGGCGGCCGCGAAGGGAGTCAGCTCGAATCGGCTGAAGAACCGCGGCAACGGGCCGTTCAGCTCGCGCTCGATCGTGGCCACTGCCTCGGCGGGCGGAAAGCCCACAGCCTCGAACTGGAGCCGCGACAGCTCGCGGCACATCGGGTCCGAAAGCATGTCGGTGCGCAACGATAGGAGCTGGCCGAGCTTGATCCACAGGCCACCGAAGCGCTCGAGCAGCGACCGCAGAGCGACCGCATTTAATTCTTCTGCATCACTCTTGAACCAAGAGTTGAGCTTTGCCCGAACCAGGTAGGCGAGCAGCGCCGTCACCAGCCACAGGCCGCGCTGGCGCTCTTGCGCCATCGCCGGCGCGATCTTCACCTTGCGCCGCTCGCGGCGATGCCGGAGCGGAGTCGGGATATGCTCCTCGCCGAGAGCAAAATTGCAAAACTCGCCGTCCTCGTCGTCGGGAGCCGCCATGGTGGACTCGACGAGTTTTAGATTGACGGCCTGATGCAACATGACTCGGGCGCATCCCTTGCTGGCGACGGTAAGCACATGGCGGCGAAGGCAGGCGAGCGCACAGCCGCATGCTTCACAGAGCAGTTCTGTCTAGTCTTGATGGCGAGTCCTGGTAAGAACCAAGGCGCGTGCAAGCTGACAACAAGCACATTGCCGGGGGACGGAACGCTGACGTGAGTGGATCATGGTGGACCGTGCCGATCCGGCGCCCACGCGCCGAGCTGCAGCTGTTTTGCCTGCCGCATGCCGGTGGGGGCGCCGCGATGTTCGCGCCGCTCGCCACGCTTCTGCCCGAGACGATCCAGCTCCAGGCGATCCTATTGCCCGGCCGCGAGGCCCGCTTCCGCGAGCCGGCGCACGCCCGCATGACACCGCTGATCACGGCGCTGGCGGATGCGCTGGCACCAAGCCTGGCCGGCCGCTATGCGCTGTTCGGCCACAGCATGGGGGCGCTGGTGGCGTTTGAGCTCGCCCGTGAGTTGCGCCGCCGCGGCAAGCCGCTGCCCGAGCTGCTGATCGTCTCCGGCCGACGTTCGCCCGACCTCGTGCTCGACGAGCGCCCACTGCACGTGCTTTCGGATGAGGCCTTCGTGGCTGAGATCCAGGCCCGCTACGGTGGCATTCCACAGATGATCCTGGACGAGCCGGAGCTGATGGCCCTGTTCCTGCCGACCCTGAAGGCTGACTTCGCCGTGTTCGAGACCCACCGTTTCGTCCCCGAGCCACCCCTTGCCTGCGCGCTGACCTTCTACGGTGGCGACGCCGACCCGCAATCGGCCCCCGCCGCAAGTGCGGGCTGGTCCAGCCTCGTGGCGGGCCCCACCTCGCGGCGGATCTTCCCCGGCGGTCACTTCTACCTGAACGAGCAACGCGGCGCGCTCGCCGACGCGCTCGCCGAAGATCTGCTCGCTAGAGTCGGATGAGCGGGGGCATCGCCGGCCCCGATCTCGAGGGGCTCGTCCGCCGCGCCCTGGCACGGCAGCTGGGGCTGGAGCCCGGAGCGATCGACGCTCGCGAGCGCTTCCATCGCTATGGCCTCGATTCCGCTGGCGCCCGGGCGCTGATTCAGGGCTTGGCCCGAGATCTGGGCCGCCCGCTGCCGGCCACCATCGTCTGGGATCATCCGACGCTCGACCGCCTGGTCCGCCATCTGGCCGGTGGGGTCACGGGGACCGTGCGCCCGCCGCCGGTGCCGCTGGCACCCGACGAGGCGATCGCGATCGTGGGTCTCGCCTGCCGACTGCCCGGCGCCGCCGATCCGGCGGCCTTCTGGCAGCTCCTCATGGACGGGGTCGACGCCATCCGCAAGGTGCCGCCCGACCGTTGGCCGATCGACCGCCTGTACGACCCGGACCCGGGCAGCCCTGGCCGCATGAGCACCCGCTGGGGTGGCTTCTTGGATCAGGTCGACAAGTTCGATGCGGCTTTCTTCCAGATCAGCCCGCGCGAGGCGGCGCAAATGGACCCGCAGCAGCGCTTGGCGCTGGAGCTGGCCTGGGAGGCGTTCGAGGATGCCGGCTGGCGGCCGTCCAGGTTCGCCGGCCGACGCGCGGGCGTCTTTCTCGGTGCCATGTGGAGTGATTATGCAAGGCTCCTGAACGATGCGGAGGGCATTGCCCAGCATACCGCCACCGGTCAGGACACCAGCATCATCAGCGCCCGAATCTCCTACGCGCTGGGGCTCGAAGGCCCGAGCCTGGTGGTCAATACTGCCTGCTCCTCGGCACTGGTGGCGGTGCATCTGGCCTGCCAGAGCCTGAAGACCGGCGAATCCGAGATCGCCCTTGCCGGCGGCGTGCATCTGTTGCTCGCGCCGGAGAGCACGATCGCGATGACCAAGTTCGGCGCCATGGCGCCTGATGGGCGCTGCAAGGCATTCGACGCCCGGGCCAATGGCTATGTCCGCGGCGAGGGCGGCGGGCTCGTGGCGCTGAAACCCCTGTCGAAGGCGCGAGTGGACGGCGACCGCATCTACGCCGTGATCCTGGGGAGCGCCGTCAACAACGATGGCCCGAGCAACGGCCTGACCGCGCCCAATCCCGATGCGCAGCGCGCGATGCTCGAGGACGCGCTGGCAGCGGCCCGGTTGGTGCCCGACCAGGTCGACTACGTCGAGGCGCACGGCACCGGCACGGCGCTGGGCGACCCGATCGAGGCGGGAGCACTGGGTGCCGTGCTGGGCCGTGGCCGACCGGCCGGCCGGCCTCTCCGAATCGGCTCGGTCAAGAGCAATATCGGCC
>JBATRI010000058.1:0-3587 GCA_049292515.1 Geminicoccaceae bacterium | reverse complement strand
CGATCCCGCTCGTGGCGGCTTCAAGCGCGGTGAGGAGCACCAGCTCGAGGCCGAGCTCGTCGTCGTCGACGAGGTCTCGATGGTCGACGTGCCGCTGCTGCACAGCCTGCTCAAGGCGGTGCCGGCCCGGGCAGCGCTGCTGCTGGTCGGCGACGTCGACCAGCTGCCGTCGGTCGGGCCGGGCCAGGTGCTGGCCGACATCATCGCGAGCGGCGCGGTGCCGGTGGTCCGGCTGAGCGAGGTGTTCCGCCAGGCGGCACAAAGCCGGATCGTCACCAACGCACATCGAATCAACCAGGGCCTGATTCCCGAGCCGGGCAACACACCCGGCAGCGACTTCCATCTCGTCCACTGCGAAGAGCCGGAGGACGGACTCGCCAGGCTGCTCGAGCTCGTGGCCAGGCGCATCCCGGCCCGGTTCGGGCTCGATCCCATCCGCGACGTGCAGGTGCTGTGCCCAATGAACCGGGGCGGGCTCGGGGCGCGGTCGCTGAACATCGAGCTGCAGCAGCTGCTGAACCCGCCCGGTGCGGTCAGGGTCGAGCGGATGGGTTGGACCTTCGCCCCCGGCGACAAGGTCATGCAGGTGGTCAACGACTACGACAAGGAGGTCTTCAACGGCGATCTCGGCCGGGTCAGGACGATCGATCTGGAGGCCGGCGAGCTGGTGGCCGAGTTCGACGGCCGCGAGGTGGTTTACGAGTTCGGCGAGCTGGACGAGCTGGTGCTGGCCTACGCCACTACGGTGCACAAGGCGCAAGGCTCGGAATACCCGGCGGTGGTGATCCCGGTGACGACGCAGCATTACCCGATGCTGCAGCGGAACCTGCTCTATACCGCCGTCACCCGCGGCCGGCAGCTGGTGGTGTTGGTGGCCCAGCCCAAGGCGGTGGCGATCGCGGTCAAGGGCAAGCTCACGCGCCGGCGCTGGTCCAAGCTGCAGGAGTGGCTCGCCGCCACCCCGCCCGGACACCGTAGCCTGGCGCCAGGACGGTCCTGGACGTGACACGACATGATCATGATGGCACCGGCACGCTCGCCCCGTATGCGTCGGGATCGATCGCAGGCCGGCTCCACCTGCCACCTGAAATCCTGGCTGGAGCTTGCCAAGGCGGCTATAATGAGCCCGGCTACAGTGGCGCTCGAGTGTCACTCCGAGTGATCGTGCGGACGGAACGACAGGCGCGGGTTCCGTCCTGGGGGCGAGACTCAGGCTCTGCCAGGGCCAGAGTTGCCTCGAGCGCAGGCCGTTGTTCCCCAAAAGCTTGGTCGGGCTTTCGAGCCCGGCTTTTTTTCTTGGGCAGCATTCGGCATGGCCGGCCATGATGGCCGTATCCGCCAGCAACCCCAACCCAACCCCTCAGGTGTTCCTTGCTGCCGGGGACCAGGTCGAACTCGCGCGTGCACGCCGAGCTATTCTGGCAACCTTATAGTTTCAGAACCTTGGTTGATTCAATCCCGGCGGGATGATTCGTCTACACACCTGGACGGATATCGGCACCCGCCTGCGGTGCCTGAATAGCCGTCGCCCAGGCGACGCATGGCTGCGCAGGAAATAACTCTCTCGAACCAACGTCTAAACTATAGGACGTAAGCACACTGCGTTAATAAACTGAACGTTAAAAGGGAACGGCCATGAACCGTCCTACCTTGAGGAAGCCCCCGACGCTGGCGCGGTCTGTTTCCCCCAGGGCACCTGACGGCAGGGACCGCCAAGTTGGCCAGCAAATCCGTCGATACCGACTGCTGCGCCGGCTCACCCAGGCCAGGGTCGCAGCCCAGGCCGGCATCAGTCACCAGCAGCTGCACAAGTACGAGGACGGCTCCAGCCGCATCAGCATGGGCCGGCTGTACTCCCTGGCCGAGGTGCTGAACGTGCCGGTGACACGGCTCCTCAGCGAGGACGACCGGCCCGAACACCCGCCCCGGCCAGCAAGCCCGTCACCATCACGGCAGGAGGAGCTGCTGCGCCACGTCGCGGCGATGGCGCCCCCGTTCCAGCAGGCGGTGTTGCGGTTGGCCAAGGCTCTGGCAGCCGAGGAACCGGCGCCGCCGGCAGGCTTGCGGCAAAGCCCGCCAGCCAGCATGGCCGGCAGCACCGGCGCAGGAGCAGCCGTGCTGCAAGCCCGCCGACGGCCGTAGCAGCAATCCATCGGCTGGCCTCAAAGCTGGGCCCGGCCCAGGGTTGACCGGCATCGGGCCGGCCTTCTTTGGCGCATCAAGGCATGCCGGCCCAAACCTCACCCGAGCCGCACGGTGATGTCGACCTCAAGGCCCTCAGGCAGGAAATGGAGCTCGATGTCCTCGCCCAGCTCCCTGGCCGAGGCATGGCGGAGGAGCTTCATCCCGAAGCCACTGGCGGCGGGTGGCGTCACGGCCGGCCCTCCGACCTCCCGCCACGCGAGGTGCAGCAAGCGGCCTTTTGAGTCTTCGTCGACGGTCCAGCCGAGCCGCAGCCGGCCTTCAGGCGTCGACAACGCACCGTGCTTGACGGCGTTGGTCGCCAGCTCGTGCAGGACGAAGGCAAGGGCTTGAACCTTGCCGCGCGGCACGCTCACCGGCAGGCTGGTCTCGATCGTGACGACGTCATCGTACCCGTCGTCGACGTAAGGCTCGAGCAACCGGCCGATCAGTGACGCCAGGTCGGCGCCGGCATCCGTTTGGAAGGCCGCCTCATGGGCCGCCGCGAGTGCGGTGATCCGGCCCATCAAGCTCGTGCGGTAGGCCTCGGCGGTGACGTGCTCCACCTTGGTCTGATGCACGATGGCGCCGACCATGGCGAGCAGGTTCTTCACGCGGTGGCGGAGCTCACCGAGGCGCAGCTCGCGTTCCTGTTCCAGCCGTCGGCGCTCGGAGATGTCGCGGGCAATCTTCGACGCACCGATGATCAGGCCTCGCTGGTCGCGGATAGGCGATACGGTGAGGGAAATCTCCACCAGGGAGCCATCCTTGCGTCGCCGCAGCGTGTCGTAGTGGTCGACCCGCTCGCCGCGCCGGATGCGCTCGAGGATCAAGGGCATCTCGTCCTCGCGGCCGGGGGCCGCCAGGACCGAGATCGGCCTGCCGACGATCTCCTCGGCCGCATAGCCGAAGAGGCGCTCGGCCCCTTGGTTCCAGCTGGTGACGATGCCCGACAGGTCCTTGCTCGCGATCGCATCATCGCAGTTCTCGACAATGGCTGCCAGCAGCGCCCTTTCCAGGCCACGTGGAATAGACGGTGGTCGCCGATCTGCCGGTCGTAAGGTGCCTGTCTCGGCGGTCATGAGCTCCGTCCTTCCCAGGCGCAGTAGGGCTCGTTGTTCTTTTTTGGCCGAGAACACCATACGATCATGCTGGCCGCATGGGGCCGCAATACGAGATCCCGTTACCAGATACCGATAAGGCAGAGCGGCAGGAAGTCGGGAACAAATGCCAGCGGGAGCTGCATGGCACGGGCCGATATTGTGTCTCATGGCACCATGTCTGGCTACACGCGCGCTGTCGCTCGCCGAGCCTTGCGCTTCAAGGCCCGCCTTGTACACCGGACCGGCTGCCAAGAACGTCGAGCCCAGGGATGGATGCATGGACGAAGCGAGCGCGCCACCGGA
>JBATRI010000057.1:0-27302 GCA_049292515.1 Geminicoccaceae bacterium | reverse complement strand
GCGCGCACCCCTGCCCGCCCGTTGAGTACCCGGTCGACGGTGGCGGTCGATACCTCCGCGGCACGCGCGAGGTCGGCGATTGTCTGACGCATCGGCTCCTCCATGCCGACACCATGAATGATGGTTTTTGATGTGATTACGCAACCAAAATCGCCGTTTGACATGGTCTTGACAGGTCTATCGATCAAATTGCATCATATCGGCAAGCAGTGGGAGGCCAATTAATGCTCGATGCCAAGGGCTTCGCGCCGGATGCCGTGATCGGTTGCCGCGACTTCAAGATCGGCTGCATCGGCGCCGGCTTCATCATGGCGGACGTGCATCTGGCAGCCTATGCCGAGGCCGGGTTTGCCGTGGTGGCGATCGCCTCCCGCACGCCGGCCAAGGCCGCCGAGGTAGCCAAACGCTGGGACATCGGGCGCGTCCACGATACGCCGGAGCGGCTGATCGAGGACCCCGAGGTCGAGATCCTCGACATCGCCTACCCGCCGAACCAGCAGCCGGCCCTGATTCGCCACGCGCTGCGCCAGCCACACGTCAAGGCGATCCTGGCGCAGAAGCCGTTGGCGCTGGACCTGGCCGAGGCCGCGGCACTCGAGTCGGAATGCCGGGCCGCCGGCAAGACGCTGTCAGTCAACCAGAACATGCGCTTCGATCAGTCGATGCGGGTGCTCAAGCAGCTGCTGGAGCGCGGCGAGCTGGGCGAGCCGGTGATCGCCACGATCGAGATGCGGGCGATCCCGCACTGGCAGGACTTCCTGCGCGACTATGACCGGCTGACACTGCTCAACATGAGCATCCATCATCTGGATGTGCTGCGCTTCCTGTTCGGCGACCCGACCGAGATCTTCACCGCGGTCCGCCCCGACCCGCGCACCGCTTTCGCCCATACCGACGGCATCACCGCCTCGACGCTGCAGTTTCCGTCGGGGCTGCTGGCGATCTCGCTCGAGGATGTCTGGTCCGGCCCCAAGGTCGAGGGCTTCCAGTCCGACATCTACATCAAATGGCGGGTGGAAGGCACGGACGGGGTGGCGCAGGGGACCATCGGCTGGCCCGACTACCCGAGCGGCAGTCCCAGCACGCTGCGCTACAACTCGCGCCTCACCACGGGCGGCGCCTGGGTCGAGCCGCGCTGGGACACGATGTGGTTCCCGCACGCCTTCAAGGGTGTCATGGCCCAGCTGCAGGATGCCCTGCACGACGAGCGCGAGCCCGAGCTCAGCGGCCGCGACAACGTCAAGACGATGGCGCTGGTCGAGGCCGGCTATCGGTCGATGAAGGAGGGCCGCTCGGTCAAGCTGGCTGAGCTCGGCTACTGACAATCAGGGAGAACAACATGCTGCAGGTCGGCATCTTCACGGGCTACTTCCCCTACTCGCTCGACGAGACGGCCAAGAAGATCAGGAGCCTGGGCTTCAACACCGTGCAGCTCGACCTGCACTTCAAGGACATCGACTTCTCGACCCCGGAATCGATCACGGTCGAGAAGGCCAAGCGGGTGCGCGAGACCTTCCGCGACCATGACCTGCCGGTCTGCTGCCTGTCGGGCTACACCAACATCGTCCACCCGGACCCGGCGGAGCGGGGGCGGCGGCTGGACCAGCTCAAGGCGATCATCCGCCATGCGCGCCATTTCGGCTCGCCCTACGTCATCTCCGAGACCGGCACGTTCAACACCGAATCGGACTGGGTGCACCACCCGAAGAACAAGACCGAGGAGGGCTTCGCCGACTGCCGCGAGGTGATCCGCGAGCTGGCGCAGCTGGCCTACGACCACGGCGCCGTGTTCCTGCTGGAGACCTACGTTAACAACGTGGTGGGCTCGGTCGAGGAGACGGTGCGGATGTTCGCCGAGGTCGATCATCCGGGCCTGGGCCTGCTCATGGACCCGACCAACTATTTCGAGGACCACAATATCGACAAGATGGACGCGGTCCTGAAGCAGATCTTCGACACTCTCACGGACCGGGTGAGGATCAGCCACGCCAAGGACGTGAAGCGCGCCGCGGCGGATACTTCGGAGAAGCATGCCGACATCGGCGACGAGGATGCGCTGGAATCGCACACTTTCCGCGGCGTGGGTGCCATCGAGCTGCCGGCACCGGGGCTCGGCAGCCTCAATTACGATCTCTATTTGCAGCGCCTGGCCGAGAAGCACCCGAATATCCCGATCATCATCGAGCATCTCGAGGAGGCCGACGTGCCGCGGGCGAAGAAATTCCTCGACGGCCGGCTGCGCGCGCACGGGCTGTAGGCGATGGTGGCGCTCTATGGCGGAAAGCTGACGCGGCGGCAGGTGGCCGAGCGTGCCGGCATGCTGTCGCAGTTCGCTGGCGTGCGACTGATGACGCTGGGCGACGGTGTCGAGCGTGGCATCCGCATGCTCGAGTTCCGCACCGGCACCGGGCTTCGCTTCACGGTCCTGGTCGACCGGGCGCTGGACATCGCCGACTGCGAGTATCGTGGTGCTGCGATCGGCTGGAACTCGCCGGCGGGGTTCCGGCATCCGGGGCTGCACGAGTACGAGGGCGAGGCCGGCCTCGCCTGGCTGCGGTCTTTCTCCGGCCTGATCGTCACCTGCGGCCTCGACCACATCCTGTTCATGCACGGCCAGGACGCGGCCCACTATCACTACGTCCACCGCAAGACGGTCGACAGCTCGATCCATGGCCGGGTATCGACGATACCGGCGCGCCTTACCGGCTACGGCGAGGTCTGGGACGGCGATGAGTGCACATTGTACTGCGAGGGCATCGTCCAGCAGTCGACAGTGTTCGGCGAGGATCTGCACCTGATCCGGCGCATCGAGGCCAAGGTCGGCGGCAACGAGATCCTGCTCAAGGACCGTGTGGTCAATCACGGCTTCTACCGGACGCCGCACATGCTCTGCTATCACATCAATGTCGGCCATCCGGTCCTGGCCGAGGGCAGCCGGTACCTGGCGCCGATCGCGCATACGGTGTGGGCCTCGCACGCGGAATCGTACCGGGCACAGGGCGTCGGCTACCGCACCGCACCGCCCCCACAGGCGCCGTTCCACGAGCAGGTCTGGGAGCACTGGCTGGCGGCCGACAGCGGCGGGCAGGTGCCTGTGGCGCTGGTCAATGACGGCTTCGACGGCGGGCGCGGGCTGGGTTTCGTGGTGGAGACCCGCAAGAGCGAGTTCCCCTGCCAGTTCCAATGGCAGAACTACCAGGCCGGCCAGTATGCGATGGGCATCGAGCCCGCCACCAACCACGTCTTTGGCAAGCCGTTCGCGCAAGAACGCGACGAGGCGATCTGGCTCGAGCACGGCGAGGAGCGCAGCTACACGACCCGGATGGCGGTGCTGGACGGAACAGCGCAGATCGCCGCCATGGAGCAGCGCATCCGGGCGATCGCGGCGCAGCCGGACACCGACTACCCCGAGCCGACCGGGCGCTGGGACCCGGTGGCCTGATGGAGTTCGCGGGCAAGACGGTCCTGTTCACGGGGGCTGCCGGCGGGCTCGGCACCGAGAGTGCGCTGGCCTACATGCGGGCCGGCGCCCGGGTGCTGTGCGTCGACATCGACGAGGCCAAGATCGCGGCCCTGGAGGATCGGGCGCTGGCGGTCGAGCAGGGCAGCCTCGCGATCGAGCGGCTGGATCTCGGCGACCTCCCAGCGCTCGAACGCGGCCTCGCGGCGGTCGTCGAGCGCGAGGATCGGCTCGACATCGTCATCAACAATGCGGCCATCTATCCCGCGAGGCCGTTCGAGGACTTCACGCTGGCCGACTACCAGACGGTGCAGCGGGTCAACGTCGAGGCCGGGGTGGTCTGCGTCCGGGCCGCCCTGCCCGGCATGCGCGCGGCCGGCTGGGGGCGGATCGTCAACGTCGCCAGCGTCACCTTCTATGGCGGCTGGGCCAATCTCAGCCCTTACGTGGCGTCCAAGGCGGCACTTGTTGGCCTCACCCGCGCCTGGGCGCGGGAGTTCGGCACCTACGGCATCACGGTGAACGCCATCGCGCCCGGCGCCTTCCCGACCGATGCCGAGAAGATCCACCCCGACCCTGACGGCTACGTGCGCTACGTGCTCGACCATCAGGCTGTGAAGCGCCGCGGCCATCCGGACGACATCGCCCAGGCATTGCTGTTCCTGACCTCCGACCGGGCCGGCTTCGTCACCGGCCAGACCCTCAACGTCGACGGCGGCTGGGTGATGCAGTGACCGCCGCGCACACCACTCGAGGAGAGCCTTGATGCTCGATCAGCAGCAGATCGAATTCTATCGCGAGCAGGGCTACCTGCTGGTCGAGGATGTCATCGACGCCCCCATGCTGGCGCGCCTGCGCGAGGCCACCGACCAGATGATCGAGCGTTCCCGCACAGTGAGCGAGAGCGACGCGGTGTTTGATCTCGACGAGGGACATTCAACCCAGCAGCCGAAGCTGACACGGATCAAAGCACCCCACCTCAACGTGCCGGGCTTCGACGAGGTGCTGCAGGCGCCGCGGATCAAGGCCGTGCTGCAGGCGCTGCTGGGGCCCGTGGTCCGATTGCAGACGACCAAGCTCAACACCAAGGCCCCGGGCGGCGGGGCCGCGGTCGAGTGGCACCAGGACTGGGCCTTCTACCCGCACACCAACGACGATCTGCTGGCGATCGGCCTGATCCTGGACGACGTCGACGAGGCCAACGGGCCGCTGATGGTGATCCCCGGCAGCCACAAGGGGCCGACGCTGGATCACATGCGTAATGGCGTGTTCGCCGGTGCCGTGGACCCGGCCGACCCGGACTTCGACATGGCCAAGGCGGTGACCCTGACCGGTCGCGCCGGCTCGATGAGTATCCACCATGTTCGTCTGCTGCACGGCTCGGCACCCAACCGGTCCGACCGCGCCCGGCTGATCTGCTTCTACGAGCTGGCCGCCGGCGACGCCTGGCCCCTGGCCGGCAGCTCGACCGCGGTTGCCGGCATGAACCAGCAGCAGGTGTGGGACTGGATCGGCAGGAACACCTATTACGGCCCGCCCAGCGCCTCGCCGCGGCTGGCCCCGGTGCCGGCCCGCCTGCCACTGCCGCCGGCGCCCGACAGCGGCTCGATCTTCAAGATCCAGAAGAGCGCCGGTGCGGTCAGCGCCTTCGGGCGGCAGCCCCACCGGGAAGATGCCGCCTGACCGATGGACGGGGCTGAAGGTGCTGGCTAGCGTCGCGATGCTCGAATCCTGAGGAGGCTGAACCATGCAAAGAAGACTGATGACGTTCGTCGTTGGGCTGGTGGTAGCACTTGCCGTCTACCTGCCTGCGGCATCCGTCGCCTATGCCAAGACCTATTACTGGATCTCGCACGGCTCGCCGGCCGACCCGGTGTGGACCTACTTCCTGGCCGGCGCCAAGCAATGGGAGAAGGATACCGGGAACACGGTCAACACCTCGTTCCACAGCGGTGACGTGCCGTCCCACCAGGAGGCGGTGCGCGCGGCCATTGCCGCCAAGGCCGACGGCATCGTCACCAGCAGCCCCGATCCCGGCAGCCTGGTCGAGGTCGTCAAGGAAGCGAACGACGCCGACATCCCGATCATCAACATCAACACCCCGGACCCGTCCGCCGACTTCGACGCCTATGTCGGTGGCGATCTGGTGGCGGTCGGCAGGGGCTGGGCGCAGTATCTGGTCGACGAGGGTCTGGTGAAATCCGGCGACTTCGTCTGGATGCCCGTGGAGGTGCCCGGCGCCACCTACGGCGTGCAGGAGGAAGAGGGTATCGCCACGGTGTTCAAGCCTTTGAACATCACCTGGGAGGTCACCGACACCACGCTCGACCAAGCCGAGATCATCAACCGCATGGTCGACTACGTGACCGCCAATCAGGCGAAGATCAAGGCGGTCATCGGCCTGGGCGACCTCGTCACCGGCAGCATCAAGCGGGTGTTCGACCAAGTGGGCGTGGCCCCGGGCGACATCCCGGTGGTCGGCTGGGGCAACTCGCTCGATACCACGCAGGAAGTGCTCTCAGGCTACGTCAATGCCGCGATGTGGCAGGACCCGCAGGCCACCAGCTACATCGGCCTGTCGATGGCGGCGATGGCGGCCAGCGGCATCCCGCCCGGCTTCGACGTCATCACCGGTGCGCTCTACGAGAAGGACACGGCGCAGGTCTACGACGACATCCTCTCCGGCAAGTAGCCCCGCGGGGCGGGGTCATGGCCGCAACGGAGCGGCCGTGACCCGGTCACCACCCAGACGCTTCCAGCAGAAAATCCGCCGTGGAACAACGCCATCTCGCCCAGCGCCTGATCGCCCGCCCCGAGTTCGGGCCGTTGGTACTGCTCGTCGTCGAGCTCGCGATCTTCTGGTCGATCAACCCTGACTTCCTGTCGCTGCGCAACATCAGCAACACGCTGGCATTCACGGTCGAGCTGGGACTGATCGCGCTGCCGATGACGCTGTTGATGACGTCTGGGGAGTTCGACCTTTCGGTCGGCTCCGTGTTCGGCTTCTCGGCCGTGCTGATGTGGACGCTGTTCAACAGCGGCCTGATGCCGATGGAGGCGGCCTTCCTGTTGGCGCTGACGGCGGCGGCCCTGATCGGCATGGTCAACGGCTGGTTCGTCACCCAGCTGAAGATCCCCTCGTTCCTGGTGACCCTGGGCATGCTGCTGGTGGTGCGCGGCACGGCACTGTTCATCACCGACGGCTTTCCGCAGCGTACCTGGAACGCGCAGGGTGTCCCCCTGGCGTGGCTGCTCGCGGGCGACTTTCAGCTCGGCGGATTTCGCGTCTACATGTCGCTGTTCTGGTTCGTCGCCGCGGCGGCACTGCTGAGCTACCTGCTGACCGAGACCAAGACCGGCAACTGGATCCAGGCTGCCGGCGGCAACCCCGGTGCGGCGCGTGCGCGCGGCGTCAACGTCGGCCGCACCAAGATAGCGCTGTTCATGCTGACCTCGACACTGGCGGGCTTGGCCGGCATCATCAGCTCGATCCGCACCTCGGCCGCCAACCCCAACAGCGGCACCGGCTACGAGCTCGAGGTCATCGCCATGGTGGTGATCGGCGGCACGGCGCTGTCAGGGGGGCGCGGCACCATCATAGGCACTGTCCTCGGCGTTTTCATCCTGCGGGTGATGCGCAACGGGATCGTGCTGATCGGCGTGCCCGGGCTCGCCTACAACATCTTCATCGGCGCCATTATCCTGGGGATGATGGCGCTGCATTCGTGGCTTGAGCGCCGCCACCAGTCCGGGAGCTAGCAGGATGGCCCAGGATCTGGTCCGCATGGAGAACATCCACAAATCCTACGGCCGCGTGCAGGCGCTGGAGGGCGTGACATTGCGGGTCCGCGAGCGCGAGATCGTGGGCCTGCTCGGCGACAACGGCGCCGGCAAGTCGACCCTGATCAAGATCCTCTCCGGCGCGGTGCAGGCCACCAGCGGCGACATCTTCATCCGTGGGCGCAAGGTCTCGATGCGCAGCACCACCGATGCGATTGCCGCCGGGATCGAGACGATCTACCAGGATTCGGCGCTGGTCACGCAGCTCTCGATCGCCCGCAACCTGTTCCTCGGCCGGGAGCCGCTCAAGGGGCCGCGCTTCTTGAACCGGATGGATCAGGAAGCCATGAACGAGGCCGCGCGAGCGTTGCTGAAGCGCGTCGGGATCACTAAGGACATCCCGCCGACCACGCCGATCAGCTCGCTCTCCGGCGGCGAGCGCCAGTCGGTGGCGATCGCCCGGGCGATGCAGTTCGACAGCGACCTGATCATCCTGGACGAGCCCACCAACAATCTGGGCGTGGCCGAGACCCAGGGCGTGCTGCAGTTCGTGCGCACCGCGCGCGACTCCGGCCATTCCTGTATCTTCATCGCCCACAACATCCATCACGTGTTCCAGGTGGTCGACCGCATCGTCGTCCTGCACCGCGGCAAGGTCGCCGCCGACGACATCGACCCGAAGCACACCTCAATCGAGGCGGTCGAGCGGGTCATCACCGGGATGCCGGAACCTTGATTATCTGCCAGGCTGGGCGACCGCGAAGGCCGACTTCGACGGCGTACGCCCGGTTGGCGCGCGCGTCGGTCCACCGCCGCCCACATTCGGTCACGGCCCGCGTGCAAATCGACAAGACTCGGCTCTAAAGTTCGCGCAGATTCCGCGCGGCCAACGATCCCATGCCGTTCTGGAATGCGATGGCGGAAATCGTTCGGAACTCGCTCAGCGCGGTGGTGGGGTGCGCCGATGCGACTGCGCAACTGACCAGAAGCAAGCATCACGCGGAAGCCCCCCTCTCCCGAGTTCAACCACCAAACAGAGTCACTCAAATGATCAACGAGTTCGTCAAGACCAGCGATGACGTCCAGATCTTCTATAAGGACTGGGGCCCGAAGGACGCGCAGCCGATCGTGTTCCATCATGGCTGGCCGCTGTCGTCGGACGACTGGGACACTCAGATGCTCTACTTCGTCGCCAAGGGCTATCGCGTGGTCGCCCATGACCGCCGCGGCCATGGCCGCTCCTCGCAGGTAAGCGACGGCCACGACATCGACCATTACGCCGCCGATGCCTCGGCCGTGGCCGAACATCTGGACCTGCGTAATGCCGTCCATATCGGCCATTCAACCGGTGGCGGCGAGGTGGCCCGCTATGTCGCCAAGTTCGGTCAGCCCCAGGGCCGCGTCGCCAAGGCCGTGCTCGTCAGCGCCATCCCGCCGCTGATGCTGAAGACCGAGAGCAACCCGGGCGGCACGCCGATCGAGGTATTCGACGGCTTCCGCATGGCACTCGCCGCCAACCGGGCGCAGTTCTACATCGATGTCGCCTCCGGCCCGTTCTACGGCTTCAACCGCCCGGGGGCCAAGATTTCGCAGGGCGTCATCGACAATTGGTGGCGCCAGGGCATGATCGGCAGCGCCAAGGCGCATTACGAGGGCATCAAGGCGTTCTCGGAGACCGACCAGACCGAGGACCTCAAGTCGATCGAGGTCCCTACCTTGGTGCTGCAGGGTGACGACGATCAGGTCGTGCCTTATGCCGACGCCAGCCTTCTCCAGGCGAAGCTGCTGCCGAAGGCCACGCTCAAGGTCTATCCGGGCTTCCCGCACGGCATGCTGACCACCCATGCCGACGTCATCAACCCCGACCTTCTGGCCTTCATCAAGGGCTGACCACGCCCGCTTTGCCGCGGTGACCCCACCGGAACCCGCGGCAAAGCCATAGCGATCGTGGTTGTCGGACTCCAAGAACCGCCGGAATTGTCGGTATCGGTTACGGCCACCTCCTGCGCCTCGCAGAACTTGGCCTCGATTTCGGTCGCCGCATAGTAGATGCCTTGGCCCTCGAAGCGGTCGTAGTTCGCCAGGTCGAGCTTGCGATACGGGGCACCGGTCCGTAGCCGTACGAGACGATCCCGACCCGGCGCAGGATCAGGGCACGCATGATGATCTCAGCGATGTCCGGCTCGGCCGCCGTCAGCCGATAGAAGGTCAGCCGCGGCACACGGATCGTGTGCACGTCGGTCTTCGCCTGCGCGCTGACCAGTGTCTCGCGGGCATTGAGCAGGTTCGACTCGCCCGGGAACTGCGGGGCGCCGAGCACGCAGAAGACCCTGCCGGCAGCGCTCGCATCGGATATCGAAGACCTCAGTCTCGCCCTCGAGCAGCCACCATGTCCGTGCTGAGCTGCCCGAAGGCCTGCGCATGGCCCAGGTAGGGGTCCGCCGGATCGGTCTCGGCCAAGGCCACGACGGCAGGCTGGGTCATCGACGTGCTCCTCGGGGAAGGCGCGGCAGGATGCTCTCGATCTCGGCTCGCCGCTCTTCGAGGTGCGGCGGTAGGGCGAGCGTCTGCCCGAGTGCTGCGAAGGGCTCGTCGACCGCGAAGCCCGGCCCGTCGGTGGCGATCTCGAACATGAAGCCGCCCGGCTCGCGAAATTGGACCGAGCGATAGTAGACCCGGTCGATCGGCGGCGTGGCGACGATGCCATGGGCTGAGCGAAGTCGCTCGACCATGGCATCCTGCGCGCCCGGGTCGGCGGCACGGAACGCAACGTGATTGATCGTGCCGCGGCCGAGCCGCCCGCGCGCGCTGCCGGGCATCTGGTGGAGCAGGATCGAGCCACCGACATCCGCGCCCGACAGCAGCCGGACGCAGCCATTCTCACGGCCGGCTTCGCGCAGCCCTAGCACGTCGCCGAGGATGGCGGCGAGGCTGGCGGCATTCTGGACGGTCAAGATCACGCCGAACAGGCCGCGCAAGGCGTGCCGCTCCGGGACCTTGTCCGTGTTCCAGGCCGGCTCCGCCGCGATGCCGGACTCGCCCAGGAGCGCGAGCGGGACGCCGCTGGGATCGCGAAAGTACAGCGCCGGTTGGTCAAGGAAGGTGGCGGTGCCCTCGAGCTGTACCGCCGCCAATCGCAGGCGTCCGTGCCACCAGTCCAGCGAGGCTGCCGGAGCGCGCAGGAACAGGCGCTCGGCCTCGCCCTTGCCTGGCCGTCCTGCCGCGGCGCGCTCCCAAACGATGAGGCTGAAGATCGTGCCCGGCCGCCCGGCAGCGTCGCCGTAATAGAGATGATAGGCGCCGGGGTCATTGTGGGTGACCGTGCGCTTGACCAGCGGCAACCCGAGCGTGCTGGCGTAGAAGCGGTGGCTTCGCACCGCGCACGCGGCGATGGCGGTCACGTGGTGCAATCCACTGGTGCGCATGGGCAGCGGCGAACTCAACGGTCACCCGCGAGCGCTATCCTACCGTCGGCCGATCCTGCCGTCGGCGGTCGGGTCGTCGGTATACCCCTTCGCACCATGCACATAATTCGCCCTTGGCAGCGGCGCCGTATGGTTAGGATCGGGTGTCTTGAAGACACCAAGTTCAATCGAGTCGAAGAGTGAGGCCATCGCGGTGCTCCCCGAGTAAGGTCAGCCAAGTCGACCGCAAGTTCTGGCCCGCCATGCCACTGTCCGCACGGGCCGGGCCTTCCGCGCGAACAAGTTGACCTTGGCGATGTCGATCACCTCGTCCCGGGGTCGCCAACACTGCTCTCAGCGAACGGTTATGGCGGGCACGAGTCCCGCTGGCTTGTCGGTTCGATTGGAACTTTGGATATTTGCCGTCCGAAGCGCCACGAGCTCACTTGATGCCGCCATGTTGCGTTGCGCCGACCGCGGGCATGCCGGCCTGCCGTTGGGCTGGGCTTCATGTCACCGGTTGCCGAATGTGCAAATCGGCAGGGAAAGCAACAATCCCCGAGCCGCGATCCGTGCTTCCCTCCCGGGCGAAGCTTGAAGGAGCACGTCCTTGCGGATCAGGCACACGCTCCTCGTCGACCATGTCATCGGGGCCGCCGCGTGCTGCTCGCCGGCATTCTGGCCTGCTTCGCGGCCAACGTCCCGATCGATGCTCGCACGCGGCGGATGGCCGCCCTGGGAACGCCCACCTCACTACCGGCCGAGGCGGTCAAGAACATTTCCGCGGCACTCACCACGCTGCTGGCCGATGTCTTTGCTCTCTATCTCAAGACCAAGAGCTTCCACTGGCATATGTCAGGTCCTCATTTTCGCGACTACCATCTGTTGCTTGACGAGCATGGCGATCAACTCTTCGCAGGCACCGACGGCATGGCGGAGCGCGTGCGTAAGCTCGGCGGGCCGACCCTTCGCTCCATTGGTCAGATCGGGCGGCTGCAGCGGCTGCTAGACAATGACGCCGACTACGTTACGCCCCAGGACATGCCGGCCGAACTGCGTGACGACAACTCCCAGCTCGTCGGCTTCATGCGCGCAATCCACACCCTGTGCGACGAGGTGGGCGACGTCGCGACCGCGAGCCTGCTTGAGAACTGGATCGACGAGAGCGAACGTCGCGTCTGGTTCCTGTTCGAGGCCAGCCGCGGGGCGTCCAAACCCGGAGGCTGAACGGCGGCGCAGCGCTGAGGTCACTGGGCGGCATTTGGCGAGATCCGCTGATGCTGCCGCATGGCGAGCGTGAGCGGGCACCTTTCAACGACGTGATTTTCGCACCTTCCGCATCGGGAGCACTGCACGGATGGGTCAGGGCGTCATGACTCCATTGGATCTTTTCTGGATCGGATCGGGGGGCGGGATTGGCTCGCTGTTGCGCTGGCTGGTGGGTCGCCTTGTCGGCGAGCGCTACCACGGCGCCTTTCCGCTCGGCACCTTGCTGATCAATGTCTCCGGCGCGTTGGTCATTGGCTATCTATCGGTGCTGTTCGAAATCGACTGGCGCGATCGTTATGGCGCACCGCTGACCGCCGGCATCCTTACCGGCGTCCTCGGCGGCTATACTACCTTCAGCACCATGCAGCTCGACGCGGCGAAGCTGGCTGCCGAATCGGGCGCCGGACCCGCTCTGACCTATGTGTTGCTGTCCGTCCTGGCCGGGCTGGGAGCGGCGGCGCTGGGCGCGGCGTTGGGCGGCTGAATTGGCGACGGACCCATGATCAACAGCGTCATCCTCGTCCTGGTCGGAGGTGCCTTTGGTGCGATGCTGCGGAAGTACCTGATGCTTAGCGTGCCGCAGGTTGACGGCCTTCCGCTCGACATCCTGGTCGCCAATGTCGGGGCTTCCTTCCTTCTCGGCCTGACCGCGGCGCTCCATGCACGCAGGGTCTTCACCGACGAGGTCAACACCCTGCTGGGCACTGGTGTCATGGGCGGGCTGTCGACCTTCTCGAGCTTGGTCTATGGCTCGGTCGTGCTCATGGGCGCCTCGAGCCGAACCGCCGAGGTCGCGTTGCTGTATCTCGCGGCGAGCCTCGTGGTCGACTACGGTGCGGTCGTCCTGGGACTGAGGATTGGCCGGCGCGGGCCAGCCCGGGTTCGACCATCGCAGTCGTGATGCGAGACCCCTCACCTCGCCTATCGGCGCCTTGCTGCGGCCCCGAGGCCCCATTCGTCATGACAGAAGCCGTTCGTCGATACCGCCCGACTGATGGGCGGCACGGCCTGCGTAACCCACCAGGGCGCCGAACAGACCGATCTCGATCTGCCCGCGGCACTCCCGGTTCCCAACCTGATCCGTTCCGATGTCGTACAATCAATCCGGCGTTCGTGAAAGACGCCCGCGCACCCCTGCCTAGCTTCGACCAGTCGCGCACCGCGGCAACAAGCTTCAGCCAGCGATGGTCTGGCGACGAGGCCCGCGGTGAGTGATCACAACTTCATCCCTATGGAACAGGTGCTATAGCCAATGACGCGATACTTCAAGACTTCAACCCGCAGCCCGTGCGCGGGTCGCGACGTGCGAGCGACCCCGGTCCACGCAACGTCGAGCTCGACCTGCAGAATCCGGATATCCTGACGCCGCGGCGCACAACCGCCTTGAGCAAGGGGGCTAGGCCCGCGAGGTGACGGTGCGCGAGCTGCCGGTCGCCAAATCGATGGCAGGCGTCGATCAGCGGCTGGAGGAAGGCGCCGTACGGGAACTTCATTGGCACAAGTAAGCCGAGTGGGCCTATATCCTCGAGGGCAATGCGCGGCTGACCGTGGTGGACGCCGGCTACAACGTCCAGGTCGACGACCTGAAGCCCGGCGATGTGTGGCTGGTGCCGGCGGGCGTCCCTCATTCGATCCAGGGCCTAACGGGCGGCTGCGAGTTCTTGCTCGTATTCGATGACGGCAATTTCTCGGAGAACGAGACGCTGCTTATCACCGAGTTCATGGCACGCACGCCGAGAAGCGTGCTGGCCAAGAATTTTGGCATCGCCGCCGAGTACTTCGCCGATATCCCGAAATCGGAGAAGTATATCTTCCGGATGCCGGTGCCGGAGGCGCTCGACGCGGTCCGCAAGGAGCTGCCCGACAGCCCGCCCCGGCCTACACTTGGCGCGCCTCCGAGCATGCGCCGGTCTTCTATGACGGCGGCTCCGTCAAGATCATTGACGTGCGCAACTTCCCGGCGACGACGTTGTTGGCCTTGGTGATCGACCTCGAGCCCGGGGTGATGCGGGAGCTGCACTGGCATCCGGACGCCGACGAGTGGCAGTATTACCTCGCGGGCGAGGCTCGGATGACCGTGTTCGACGCCACCTCCAAGGCCCGCACCTTCAATTACCAGGCCGGCGACGTGGGCTTCGTGCCGCGCACCATGGGCCACTACATCGAGAACATCGGCTGGACGACCGTACGCGTGATCAACGTCTTCAACAGCCCATGCTACAAGGACATGTCGCTCCGCCAATGGATGGCGCTGACGCCGCCCGCGCTGATGCGCGGCCACCTCGATCTCGACGACGTCGCGATGGCCGCACTCTCACGCGACCGCCGGCCGATCCTACGCAAGCCCGTGTCGCCTCGGCGGCATGACCAGATGATCATCGAGGCGCGTGGGATGAAGGCGAACTCGTGGCCGGCGCCTTTTCCTGCCGGCTCCCGCCGTTGTCGTCCGGAGCACCGGCGTCACTTCAGCGAGGCGATCTTGGCGCGCAGTTCAAGACTGTCTTGGATGAACTTGCAGGCCGTCGCGTACTCGGCGGTCATGCCCTTGTCGGGGTTGCCACAGATGTGGTCCACGTCCTGCGCCAGCTTGTCACGGAACGCCTGGTCGTAGGACGGCATCGTGACGACCTTGCTGAAGTCGCAAACCTTCTCCTCGGAGCCGCAGCCCGCGAGCAGCACAACCAGGACCCCCGGGATGACGAGACGTGCCTTCATGGCTCAGATGTCCTTGCCGCGAATCAGATCACCGGTGGGCTTCTTCCCGATCTCGTCACGGACATCCTGCGCGGCTTGGTCGGCCCGCTCGCGCTGCTCCTTCATCTCGCCCTCGGCCTGCTGCCGGGTATCCCGCTCGCCCATCTTCTTGCCGAAAACATAAGTGAGGACGTAAGGCACCGCCTTGCGAATGATTCCCCCTACCCCGCCGAACCGTTCCAGTGCCATCGTCATTTCCCTTTCCTGGTTCTTGCCGAGTCAACGGCGATCGAGCCGGCTGTCGGCTCGCCCCCTCTTCATTGTATCAGGGCACGCGGACGCTCGCCCCTTGCTCACAGCTGTACAGCTTTTGACGGAAAGCGAGGGATAATGAGTGATCGGAGCTGGCGAGGATGACCGTGCTGCGATCGGCGATGCATTCGCAGAACTGGGCTGGGCCGAAAGGCGTGATTTTATTCCCACCACTGGGGAGTTCGTCTAGCCCGTACACCTGCATGGATAGCTCAATGCGAAGCTTCTGGCACATCCTCGTCCAGGACGATGTTATTCAACCGGCCTCGGGCAGCAACGCGGCGCCGATATCGATCAGCATCGGTCTCACGAGGATCGACGCTGCGCACCACCCGTGCTTCCCTCCCGGCTGGGCGCTTCACAACGGTCTCTTGTCGCTCTGCAGCCTTGCTGCCCTGAGACACATGCTCTTCCATCGGCCTCTCTCCACCGCTGCTGCCCGTTCTAGGTCAGTGTCAGCACAAACGGCCGAAGTTGGCTGTTGTTCCACCTTGAGGGAGCCGTGCTGGCTGCGATCCGTTGCATTCCTTGAGCCACGGCATGACGCCGCGGTCTCTGCCGAAATGGAACTGCCGATGGCCGAGGTGAATCTCGACGGTGGCTGCCTATGCGGATATGTCCGCTATCACATCGCGGCCGAATCGACGGCGATCCTGTACTGTCACTGCCGCATGTGTCAACGCGCCGCCGGAGCGCCCGTGGTCGCATGGTTCACCATTCCGACCAGTGGCTTGAGATGGCTCACCACAAAACCGCGAGTGTACAAATCCAGTGATGCCGCCGCGCGCCATTTCTGTCCGGCCTGCGGATCACAGATCGCATTCCAGGCCGACGCGGAGCCGGAATTGGTGGATATCACGGTCGCCAGTCTGGACCGCCCCGCCGCGATCGTCCCAAGCTATCATTGCTGGACCGCATCTCAGATCCCATGGTTCGATACGGATGACACGCTGCCGCGCTATCGGCATGCAAGCAACGAGGCGCCAGCGACACAAGAACCGGCATGAGCGCCGGGCGGTATACGCTGGCAGGGCTGGAATGATTAGATGTGCATGGGCAGTCTGTGGAAGGTCCCCAGCCCATATAGGGATCCCATGGCCGTCGGTGTGACGACCTCAGCACCGCTGCCATTGAAGATGCCGCCCTGGCCATCAAGGAACAGATGATGCGCACCGGCGTCCATCGGCACGTACAGTGAGCTCGGACAGTCGTTGGTGTCGGTCGCGGCCAGATGGCGGGTCGACCATGATATCGGCAACGGCCGGTTGGGCACTTCAGCTGTTACAGCAGCCTAGCGTCACCATACGGCCAGCCATCCCGCGGCGCATGCCGCTCGAGCCCGCCTAAATCCAGAAATGCTCGATGATCAACGGAACCGGGATATCGTCCGGTGCGCTTGATTCATGTAATACTCGGCCTGAGCGTCGCCAACCGAAGGCTCGTGCCAAGCCGCATACCATAACCGAGGAGCAGCCAGTGAAGATCACCGTTGCCGATCTTATACGCGATTGGGTCTCGGTAAATGTCCATTCCCTTGGCCAGCCGACCGAGGATCAAATCGACCCTGAAGCCAACGAGCTCGCACGGAAATGCATCGCGGATGCTGCGGCCGAGGGCATCCAGCTGGAGGAGATTGAGCATCAGGTTGGCAGCCTGCCGGCATATCTGCACGACAAGCTGGCGAGGGTCGCCGACGAGCAGGTGGCAGAAAACATTGCACAGGAAAATTGACGCCACGCAATCCAGGCAAAAAGCCCGGAAGGAACGAGTGGTGACGCGACACTGACTGAGCGCTACCGACGATCGAACGTCAGAACCACTACCATCGTAGATGGCCTTCCCAATCTCAGGACTAAAACCGAAACTAGCCTTTGGCCAGCGCCTTCGCGCCGCTGAGCCGGATCCCCAACTCTGCCGCCGCTCGGCGCCGGTGCTGGCGCTGGAGCAATCACCTCAGGCGTTGGAACTTGATCATCACGTAGCCAGAGCCGGCTGGAGCCGCAAATTCGGATGGTCGTCCTTTGGCGGGGTCTGGCGCATCGTCGACGATGGTGAGTGCATCGTCCTGCTGGCGGTAGATCCCCTCCCAGGTCTGGCCCTTGTCGGCGGCTGCCGTGCCATGAAAGTCGATCTGAGCCGGAGGCGCAGCCGGGCCGAGCGTGTAGGTGCCGGCATACAGCAGCCTGCCTGCAGCATCGAAAATAGTGAACTTATCGCCCGTGAACACCAGCCGGTGCCCGATCAGATTCGGGGCTGGAGCGCCGTCCTGCTGTGCCGCGACGGCCTTCCAGGCGCCCGACAGCGCCGCGTTTCCTTCGGCCCCCGCCGCCTCGGCGGCATGAGTGGCCCCGCTGAGCAGCAGGACCAGAGCAAGTGTGCGCATAGCCAGCCATCCCTACATGAGTGAAGATGGGATCGTGGCCAGTTTGCACCGCCTCTTCAAGGGCCGGCAGCTCGGCGGGTCATACCGTTCGTTCGCGAGTGGGCGGGCGATCGCGGGCATTGCTCTGGCGTGCGGCAGGCAGTTGGCTGAGCAACCGCACATTGTTGCTCAGCGACGACAGCGCGTACGACGGGCTGTTGCACGAGTAAGACGCTAAGTTCGCTCTCCTCAACACCCAGGACGGTTCCGCCAGGGTAGTGTCGAGGCCCTTTCGCTGCCACGTTGGCGACGAGCACCGCTTGGCGAGCCAGCCGCAGCCATGTTTTATCGGTCGATGATTATCAGCGCGTGCGGGGGACGGCCTGGTGGCGCCTGCTCTACATCAGGGCAGCAGCCCGCACGGTCGAGCGTGGTCTAACCGACGAGCGGCTCGATGAGCTGCTTGCCGATGAGGGCCGAGCACGTCGTCGTCGATACCAACGTATTGATCAGCGCACTTTTGCAGCCGAGCGGCCGGACCGCCAAAGTCCTCGAGGTTATCCAGGCGACGGGTGGCGTGATTCCCTTCTCTGACGAACCTTCGCCCAATTGACGTTACGGCTGATGTGGCTGAAGCTCGACTGATATGTTGACCAGAATGAAACTGCTTCTCAAAATAGGAAGTCCGAGGCGTCGATTGCCGAGGCGGCACGGTTGAGAACGACGAACGTCTGCTGGAACAGCACGACGCTGACATCATTGACCTGACCATTGCCCTCGGCATCGACCGCCTTGATCCGCAGATCGCTGAACCTGGCGTCCGGGGCGATGTCGAACTTGTCCTTGCCGTCCTCGAAATCGAGCACCCGGTCCCGACCGGAAAGCGGGCCGAAGATGAAGACGTCGGCACCCCCGCCGCCGCGTAGGTCGTCGTCGCCGGCACCCCCATCAAGGCGGTCCTTGCCGGCCCCGCCATCGAGCCGGTCCCTGCCGCTCCCGCCGTCGAGCCGGTCGTTACCGGTCTGCCCGAACAGACGATCGTCGCCCTCGTCGCCGAACATCTCGTCATTGCCGCCGGTGACACCGACGAGGCTGCCTGTGGCGACTTCGCCGAACAGCGCGTCGTTGCCGGCGCCGCCAAACAAGGTGTCGTCGCCGGCGGTGACCCTTGTCTGCCCGGTGCGGGTGCCGACGTCGCCAGACAGCAGATCATCGCCGCCGTTGCCGGAAATCCGGTCGTCGCCGGCGATGATGAAGTTGGCCGAGCTGCCGGTGGACAGGCTTACGTCGCCAAACAGCTGGTTGCCGGAATCGCTGTCGGTGATGGAATCGTCACCGCCAATGACGTCGGCGAACACAAGTGCTTGGTGCACGTCACCGGACAAGGTGCCGACCGTGCCCGCCTTGGCCTCGATCCGGTCGTCGCCGCCCTCGACGCGGGCCTCGCCATTCCGAATCCCCGTCGCCAGGCTGGCATCGCCGGCCGCGAGGGCCAAGTTCCGGCCACCGACGGAGAGGAGGTCATCGCCGCCCAGCAGCGTGGCGCGGGCGAACACGCTGCTGGCATCGCCGGCGAGCTGCTGGAAGGAGGCCGTCGACTGGGCGAGGATCTGGTCGCGGCCGGCCTGGTAGGTCACCGTCGCGCCGCCCGGCAGGCCCTCGAGCAGATGGATGTCGCCGGCCACGATGTAGCCGCCGTCTCCCAAGGTGATCACGTCGTTGCCGCCGCGATTGGTCCCGCCCACCCCACCTGTCGCCGACGAATCGTCGCCGAACAGGGTCGAGATCGTGCCGGCCCCGATCCGTGTGGCCGCGAGGCCGCGGGCATCGATGATGTCGTTGCCGCCAAGCACGGCGTTCCAGAACGCCTGGGATCCATCGTCCAGCAGCGTTGCGGCAAAGCTGGCGCCGCTGATCTCGACATCCGCCGCCGCACTGTCGTTGTCGACATCGATCCGGATGCGCTCGACCCGGCCGGCGGTCACCAAGGGTTGGACACCAACAAATTCGAACCCTCGGCCAATGGTGGCGATCTCGTCGCCGCCACTGCTGAGCCAGGTCCAGCCGGTCGTACCACCCGTGGATGAGAGGGCGAATTCGGCGAGCTTCGGATCGTCGAGGCGGACGGCCCGCGTCGCCCCGTTGAAATTGACGAAAGCCACGATAGTTGCTCCTGGTGTAAGCGCGCCGCGATCAAGCGCCCGAATGCGGGTCGGACATGATCGCCACTGGGCCGTCACCTGACTGTCTGCACGGCTCGTACGAGCCCGTTCGGGCGCCGGGGCGTGATCCCGGCAGCGTGTTGGCAAAGGCGCTGCCGGGGTCGCCCACAGGCCCGCCTACTCTTCGACGATGCTGTAGCTCACGATCTGCGATGGGCTGACGGCGCCGCTGCCACTGCCGGCCGGCAACTCGCAGGTCAGGCCATAGCTACCCTTGGGGTTCGCGCCGTGCGCCCCGAAAGTCAGCGGCAGCGGGGACACGGTCGTGCCGCTGCTGTCGCGCACGGAAACCTGCTGCACGGTGCCGTCGCGCTTGAACGAGAACAGCTCGCAGCGGATGTTTGCTGACCCGTGATTGTCATCGATCATGACTTCGGCCCGTTTGATCCGGCCGCCTTCGATGTCCTTCACCACTGGGCAGAATACCTTTATCGGGCTGGTGTGGTTATTGAATATGATAGCACCGGTCCGCGCGACGGGCGCATTGATATTGTCGAACTGCCGTTGGCATGCACTTCCCGGGTAGGATTTGCCATCCTCCGCCGCAGACACTGGCATTGACAGCATGGTCGATGCACAGATGCCAGAGGCAAGCACAAGATGATGGTATTTCATGATACATTTCACTCCATTGTAGGTTTGCTGTGCAGATCTCGTCTGCGAGGTGTTTTATAGATCGCTCGATTAAGACAGAATGTGATGAAAGATACACTGACAGATATTTCTGATTCTACTGCCAGATCATCGTCACGAGCTCACACTCTATCTGCTTGTTACTGCTTCTAACGTCCCGTCGTCGACCGGCGATCCCGTCCGGGCGGGCGGAAAAGAAGGCAGCCCAGGCCGCCGCTTTCGCCTGCCGGCAACCCGATATGTTTCCCCGCGGCGAATGTGCCTTCGGATTGTTTCCCGGCAATGTCAGCGCTGCCGAAACACTGTATCGAGACCCGTTCGCAGGTACCGTCCCTGCCCGAGTGCGACGGGCGGGTGCAAGTGGCGCCGGCAGATCTCCCGAGACGGTGGTCAGGATCGCGCTTCGAGGATCAGGTTGAACGGTGTTTGCGCCGTCCGGCGAACACGGGAGAAGCCTGCCTCCCGGCAGACCTGCGCCAGCCGGGCCTCGCCGGCCTGTGCGCCGAGCACATGCGTGCCGTCCTCGGAGATCGCATGCGCACAGCAAAGCCAGGTCGAGCCCGAATAATAGATCCGGCCGACAGGGTTCAGGTTGTCTTCGACGCGGTCGGCGGCATAAGGCTCGACCAGCATCAGGGTGCCGTCGTCGGCCAGTGCCTCGCGTGCACGGCGCGCGGCCTCGACCGGAGAGCCGAGGTCATGCAGGCAGTCGAAGAAGCAGACGAGATCGAAAGGCCCCGGCAGCGGCTCCCTGGCGTCCGCGTGGACGAAGGTCACCCGGTCCGACAGGCCTGCCCCTCGGGTGTGTGCCCGCGCCGCCTCGATCGAGCCCTTATGCGTGTCGAAGCCAAGGAACCGCGACCTTGGAAAGGCTTCTGCCATGAGGAGCGTCGAGTGGCCGTGGCCACAGCCGATGTCGGCAACTCGCGCGCCCGCCTCGAGCTTGGCGACCACGCCGTCGAGGGCCGGCAGCCATTCGCCGACGAGGCTCGCGCGGTAGCCGTTGCGGTAGAAGGCGGCAACGCCGCAATGGAGCCGGCCGTCGTGCTCGCCCCAGCTCACGCCCTTTCCGGTGCGGAAGGCCTCGATGGTCTTTGCCTCGTCGGCCCAGGCGGCGGCGATCACCTCCCAGATCGGCGGCATGAAGACCGGGCTGTGCTCGTCGGCGAGCAGGAAGGCCTGCTCGGGCGTCAGCTCGTAGGTGCCGCTCACGCGATGATAGGCGACATAGCCGCCCGCAGCCTGTGCGTTCAACCATTCGCGGACATAGCGCTCTGCGCAGCCCGCCGTGCGCGCGACCTCATGGCTCGTGACCGGACCGGCGCCCGCCATCGCGTTGTAGAGGCCGAGCTTCCGGCCGATATCCATCATCAGGCCGCCGTACCCGGCGGCGAGTTCGGCGACGGCCTTGCCGACGAGAGTGTCGAGCGCCGCTTGATCGAGGGACTGTCTGTCGAGTGCCATTGTCGAATTCCTTGTCCTTTCGGCGATGCGCCGCCCGCGCACCATCGCGATCGTCCGTCGAGCGAACGAGTGCGAGACTGGCCCAAAAGGGTCCGGATCGGTCAGGAAGGTAGGAAAAGTTGGCAATAAAGCGGGTCCGGGTCGACATCGTTGCCATTCCCGACGCGGGCCTCGGTACCCTCAGCGGGATCTTCGACGTCCTGAACGGCCTTGCCCTCCTCGCTGGGCGCGAGGGTGTGCCCGATCATTCGCCGTTCCAGGTCGAGATCGTGGGTGAGACCTCCGCTCCCGTCCGCCTCGCAAGCGGCGTGACCCTTCCCCTCCACGGGGGCGTGGATGGGCGACCGAGTGACGTCGTTATCGTGCCCTCGCTCTTCATCCGAGAAGGCGGCTGGACGAAGGCGCGCTACCCGCGGATCACCGGCTGGATCAGCGAACGGCATGAAGCCGGCGCCACCATCTGCTCAGCCTGTTCGGGCCTGTTTCTGATCGCCGAGACCGGCCTTTTCGACGGCGTCGAGGCAACCGTTCACTGGCCCTACGAGCGCATGTTCGCCGCGCAGTATCCGGCGGTCCGCACCCACCCCGACCGGGCGTTGGTCGTCGCCGGCGCACGAGGCGAACTCGTCAGCTCCGGCGCGTCGACCAGCTGGCACGACCTCGTCCTCTACCTGATCGGTCGTGAGGCCGGGCCCCTGGCCGCCCAAGCGGTGTCCAAGTTCTTCGCGCTACAGCGGCACGTCGACGGGCTCGCGCCCTTCATCGTCTTCGATCCACCGCGCGGGCACGGCGACGCCCTTGTGGCTGTCTCTCAGGCTTGGCTGGACACCAACGCCGCGATCGCTACCCCGGTGCGCGAGATGGTACGTCAGTCGGGCCTTTCCGAGCGCGGCTTCTCCCGGCGGTTCCAGGCGGCGACGGGCCACGCCCCGCTCGACTACGTCCAGCGGCTGCGCATCGAGCAGGCCAAGCGCCGCCTCGAGCGTACCAGTGAGCCGATCGAGGAAATCGCCTGGCGCGTCGGCTACGAGGATCCTTCCGCCTTTCGTCGGCTCTTCCAGCGAATCGCCGGCGTCAGTCCCGGTCAATACCGACGGCAATTTGCGCAACCGCTGCTTGATTGAGCTCCGAGCCGGCCAAGGTCTGATCTCGGCACTTTGCCGAATGTCAGGCTCGTTTTTCTACGGCTCAGCATCGGCTGGCGGCGATCGCTCGCGCGATCACGCGCCGACAGGCTGCACCCACGCACCGACGAGCTGCAGATGGCTTTGGCAAGCGCAGCGAGGGCCAGATCGCGATGCAGACATCGCTTGAGTTCGGCTGCAAGGTCTGCCTCGCCTTGTGGGCGGGGCGCGTCCATCGCTAGCTCACGGCTTCGGCTTACCCATCGTCCCAAAGGCCGGCAGCCCGACCCCGAGATCGGCGGCAACTTCCCGCTGCGTGCGGCCGCTGGTCTGAACCAGCTGTACGGCCTCGATCTCAAATTCCTTCGCGAATCGCTTCTGATGCCGCATGGAGATCCTCGTTCTTCATCAGGAACTCTCCACTTCTTCGACACAAGTCGAGCCGATGGTTGCTTCGGTCTTCTGCGTAGGCAGTGTCCGGGCACGGAGGCTTCGTCCGAGCAAAATCTCGTACCGCAACACAGCGCCCGCAAACTCCGGCCTGCTCGCCGATGGTGAGGGCATCCGCGATGCCCGGCATCGAAAGCGGGGGCGTAGGATAGCGCCATCTCGAGGCTTGAACGGCGTCGTGGGCAAGCGTCCATCATGCGTTGTGTCGCGCCGGATTGTGCGGTGCCTGCCGATCGGGCATAATCCTTCGTTAGCCGCCGATCCCTGCGGAGGTCCTTTTACGGGCCATCGGTGGCAGGAGGCACAAACGTGTCCGTGGCAGCGGGGCCATATTTCACACGTCGGCTGTTCATGGCTGGTGGCCTGGGTGGGGTAGCACTGGGCGCCATGGCGCCTGCATCCGCTGGGCGCCCGGCTGCCGCTGCCGCTGATCCTTGGGCCCAGGCTGATGCCATCGTGGCCCGCATCCGTCGACCCAGCTTTCCCGCCCGCGATTTCAGGATCACGAGCTATGGTGCGATCGGCGACGGTCGGACCGACTGCTCCGCTGCGATTGCCGCCGCTATCCGTGCTTGCAACCTGGCCGGCGGCGGTCACGTTGTCATCCCTGCTGGCAGCTTCGCAACTGGCCCGATCCGGCTCCGTCGCAACGTCGACCTCCACGTCGCCAGGGGCGCGACGCTGCTGTTCAGTCCCGATCCGGCACGCTATCTGCCGGTCGTGCTGACCCGCTTCGAGGGCAACGACTGCTACAACTATGCACCACTGATCTACGCGCACGGCATCGGCAACATCGCTGTCACCGGCGAAGGCACGCTCGACGGCCGCGCCAGCAACCAAGCTTGGTGGCCATGGCGCGGCGATTCCGCTTACGGCTGGCGTACGGGCCAGCCTACCCAATTCCCCGATAGCGACCGCCTACGCGCGCAAGGTGAGGCGCGCGTGCCGGTGGCGAAACGTGTCTATGGCGCAGGCCACTATCTGCGGCCGAGCTTTGTCCAATTCCATTCATGCACGCGCGTACTGATCGAGGGCGTCACCATCCGCAACGCGCCCAGCTGGGTGATCCATCCGGTGCTGTGCACGAGCCTCACGATCAGCAAGGTCAAAGTCGCGAGCTTCGGGCCGAACAATGATGGCTGCGATCCGGAATGCTGCCGCGATCTGTTGATCGACGGCTGCACTTTCGATACCGGCGACGACTGCATCGCCGTGAAGTCCGGCCGTGGCCAGGATGGTTTCGTGCCCGGCATCCCGTCGCGCGACATCGTGATCCGCCGCTGCGAGATGCGCCGCGGTATCGGCGGCATAGCGATCGGCAGCGAGGTCTCGGGTGGCGTGCAGAATCTTTTCGCCCAAGACATCGCGATGACCGACCCACGACTTGCGCGCGGGCTATTCGTCAAAAGCAACACCTACCGGGGCGGCACGGTTGAGAACGTGCATCTGCGCCGGGTCCGCATGGCCGGCGTTCAGGACAATGCGATCCGCCTGACCTACTTCTATCTGAGCAAGCCGCTCGGTGGACCCTACCAGCCCCACTTCCGCAACATCAACGTCTCGGACCTGATTTGTAGCGGTTCCGGTGCCGAGCCGATCCAGATTCGCGGCTATCCCGCCAACAAGCTGGGTCCGGTGACGCTCACCGACTGCACCTTCGCCCACGCCACCAAAGCCACGCCCGTGCTGCAGGATGTGCAGGGCGTGCAGCTGATCCGAGTCATGATCAACGACCGGCCGATTTGACTGAGCCCAAACGCATCTATGCGGCTACTAATATCCCCCAATATATAAGCCGACATTCAAGCGGCATAGCGGACGGACGGCGGAGTCAAGGGACCGACTCTTTACATTTGCCACCCGACCGCTTTCGCCGCCATGGCAGGAATCATTGGTGCACCGCAGCTCTCGTCGTTCCACTCTTTACGGAATACGCCTTCTGTCCAAAGTCGAGCCGGCACCCATGACAAGCACGAAGGTGCGGTTCTGCCCCAGCACGGCGAAGCTCCGGTCGCGGCTGTAGCGCGCAAAGTCGACGATCATGGTCGGCAGGCTGACCGCCAGCCACAGGCTGCCCGCGAGCTGGAGGTTGGCCCCGAACAGCAGTACCAGCGTCGGGATCAGCAACTCGCCACCAGCGACGCCGAGGAGCGTGGCCACGACGCCGATGGCGAACCCGGCGACCACGCCGGCGATGGCCAAAGGAACGCCGTCGATTGGAGGCAACCGATCCCCGGCAGCATCGTGGCCGAGGAGGAGCGCGGTTGCGATCGCGACGAGCAGCACGGCGTTGACGCGGTGCGGGCGCTCCGGTTTCAGGCGCGTGGGCACCCCGCCCCGAGCTAGGCGCCGAGCAGGCTGCCGGCGAGCAGGTTCAGAATTACGGCCCCTTGCTCGGCGACGGCCTCGATCGGCGCCGTCGCCGCCCTAAACGGTAGGGCCGAGGCCACGACCAAGAGACTTATCGTCTTGCTGAGAATGACGGCTTCGAGTGCAGCGATGCGGAAGGCGCCGATGACTGTGCCCTCCGCGAAAGCGGCCTTGGTGCTCCGTATTCCTGCGGCTGGGGTGGCTATAGCGTGCATGCGCCCCTGTGGCGTCACGTCGCGATACTCGTTGGAGCACCGGTTGCCTGCCGCCTACCGGTCACGTTGGTTCGGGTGATGCGCGAGCCGGCCAGCGCCCTGAGCACCCCTTCCGCGATGCGGCGCGGCCGTTCACCCAAGCCGAACACCGCCGCCGGATCGCCCCGTGGGTCAACCTCGATGACCTTTGTCCGAAAGGCGACCTCGACGCCGGCGCGCGTTAAGCCCCGAATGACGCCGGCAATCGGTGCACGCAGGGAGACGCCCGCCACACCCGCGATGACGGCGTTTTCTTCGACCCGATCCCCTATCTGGGCGCTCGTTTCGAACCCACCAGCGACGGGCGCGTAGACGAAACGCACTCGGCCGGTTTCGCCGATCGGCCGAGGCTCGCCCGAAAGCGGGAGTGTCGGGCCGGCGTCGATGACGGCGCCCAGCCTGTCGCCCCAGCTAGTCTCGATTGCGAGATCGACCGTCGCGCCGGCGACAAAGTTCGGGCCGAGCCCGATGGTCAGCGGAGCCATGCCACGCTGCCGCTCCGGCACGTCTCGCTTGCGCATGCGCGCGTCGATGATCGCCGACCACTCGGTTGCCTGCAGCATGTCCGGAAAGGGCCAGGCAGTGACCGGTAGCGCCTCGCGGCGGGTCAATGCGCGATGCAACTCAGCCGCCGTCTCCGCCCGCTGGGCCGCAAGACCGTCGAGCATCGCCGTGCCGTCGAACATGGCATCAGCGAAGGCCATTCCCCGCCGGATCGTGGCTGGCGCGGGCTCGTCATGCAGCGCGACATGGTAGCCCGCACGAAACAACGCCGCGGCAACCGCGGAGCCGACATCGCCTACCCCTCGCACCAACACTCGTTCTCTCGTGCTCATCAGGCCATACCTGCGCTATGGTGTTATGACCATAGCGGTGACGCAGCGCACTGGCTAGCGCAGCGGCGTCGCCCGTCAGACCTTCGGGCCGGCGTCGGGCAGGGCGTGGCGCTCGAGCGCAGCGAGGTCATCGGCCGCCAGCTCCGCCGCCGCGTCTTGCAGACGGCGGTAGCGGGCCAGCAACTCCTCGCCGAAGGCGGTGAGGGTTGCCCCGCCGCCGCGCGGGCCGCCGGTCAAGCGCTCGACGGTGGGTGTCGCGAAGGCGCGATTCAGGCTGTCGACCAGCAGCCAGGCGCGCTTATAATCCATGCCCATCGCGCGGCCGGCGGCCGCGATCGAGCCAGTGGCGCGCACGCTCTCCAGGAGCGCCGCCCTGCCCGGGCCGATGCGGGCGCCGGATTCGAGGATGAGGGTGATCTTCAGGCGTGCCATGCTGTCAGCGTGACAGGCCTGGTTGATCCTGTCTTCCATGCGGATAGGCCGGCGAGGCAGAAGTGGAATGAAAAAGGCAAAGCTGACCCACGCATCGGCGCCAGATGTTGCGGCGCGCCTCGCGTAGCTCCACGCGGCCAAGCACGCCGATCGACCGGTCAGGTCATCTTGCGCGGCCGGCCGCCGAGGCGGCCGTTGGCGCGCGATGCCGCCTGCTTGGCCGGGGTCTGCGCCTT
>JBATRI010000056.1:0-2550 GCA_049292515.1 Geminicoccaceae bacterium | reverse complement strand
CCTCCAGGCTGCCCTCGACGCCTACACCGAATGCCAGATCATCATCGCCAAACTGGCCGCCGCCGACCCCGGCAACGCAGGGTGGCAGCGCGACCTCGCCGCCAGCTGGAGCAGGCTCGGTGGCGTCCGCCAGGCCCAGGGCGACCTCCAGGCCGCACTGGACGCCTACACCGAGAGTCAGATCATCCGCGCCAAGCTGGTCGCCGCCGACCCCGACAACGCAGGGTGGCAGCGCGACCTCGCCGCCAGCCGGGACAGTATCGGCAGTGTGCGCGAGGCGCAGGGCGACCTCCAGGCTGCCCTCGACGCCTACACCGAATGCCAGATCATCATCGCCAAACTGGCCGCCGCCGACCCCGGCAACGCAGGGTGGCAGCGCGACCTCGCCATCAGCTGGGATAATCTCGGCAACGTGCGCGAGGCCGAAGGCGACCTCCAAACCGCCCTCGGCGCCTACACCGAGAGTCAGACCATCCGCACCAAGCTGACCACCGTCGACCCTGGCAACGCCCAATGGCAGCGCGACCTGATCCTGTCCTACCTCAACCTCGCCGCGGTCGCTAAAGCCGGTCCGCAACCGGCAACAGCCGCGACCTACTACCGCCAAGCCCTCGACGTCGCCCGCACGCTCGCCTCGACGGGCCGTCTCGTTCCGGTCGACGCCTGGATGTTAGAGGAGTTGGAGCGACTCCTCGCCGCCGCCGAGGCCACATCCACCCCGCCACCCTGACTTGGCTGGACCGTCGCCCACCGATCTCTCCAGTGCCCATCCCGACCCGCCGTCACGCCGCGCCCCGGCAACCTGCCGCCCTCGCTCTGCTCGGGCTTCCGCCTCGGCACCGCACCTCCTCCACCATCCGCGATTCTAGCCTGCATTCGCCAACACTTCGTTGACGCTGCCCATCACCGTTCCCTTGTGCTAGGATGATAGACCTACATTGACCCGCTGAGGCGACCGTCCCCATGCAGCTGTGCTCAACGTCTTCCTTCGTGCACGCCCGAACCCGAGCCCCTCAGCCCACACCCGTGCGAGCACGAGCGAACCCAAGCTATGGCACGGGCACGCCGGGTGGAACGAACCCAAGACCACCGCCACACTTGCTCGACGACGGAGGCACGCGCGAACCCAAGCCCGCTGGTGCAGCCTGCCATCCAACACATCCGCGTGCACGGACGAACCCGAGCCGCCATCACGCGCCGATGCGAGCACGCGCGAACCCAGGAAACAGCACGGACGAGCCGAGCGGAACGAACCCGAGGCCGCAGCCACATCTGCCTGCCGGCTATAGCACGTGCGAACCCGAGCCGGCTGTCCCGGCCCACTATCCACGCCCGCCCGCGTGCACGCCCGAACCCGAGCGATGCCCCCGACGCAGTCCGCGAAACGAACCCAAGACGCACACCGCGCAACGTCACCCAGGCGTGCCGGCGTGCACGCCCGAACCCGAGCGAGCCCTACCCGATGCCCCCGCACGCTCGGCCGTTCCTGCTCGACGGCCCGCACCTGGATGGACCTCCGCACCTCACAGCGAGGTGTAGCCGCCATCCAGGTAGATCGTCTCGCCGGTGATCATGTCCGAGGCCGGGGAGGCCAGGAACAGGACCAGGTCCGCGACCTCGATCGGCTTGCCGAAGCGCCCCAGCGGGATCTTGGCCTTCATGGGATCGCCCTTGGCCGGGTCGCCCCAGACCCGGTCGCCCATGGGTGTGAGGATCACGGTCGGGCAGATGGCGTTGCTCTGCACGTTGAACGGCGCCCACTCGATGGTCATGCACTTGGTCAGCGCGTTCAGGCCGTTCTTGGAGGCGGCGTAGGCGGCATGGTCGGGGATGACGATGGAGCTGGTCTGCGAGCTGATGTTGACGATCTTGCCCTGGCGCCGCTCGATCATGCCCGGCGCCAGCGCCTGCGCCATCAGGAACGGGCCGCGCAGGTTGACCGCCTGGGTGCGGTCCCAGTGCTCGACCGTGGTCTCCAGGATCGGCTCGACGAACGACATGCCGGCATTGTTGACCAGGATGTCGATCCCGCCCCACGCGTCGAGCGCCGCCCTGGCCGCACCGCGCGGCCCCTCGACCGTGCCCATGTCGGCCTCGAGCACGAGGCAGCGCCGGCCCAGCGCCTCGACCGCAGCCCTGGCCTCCTCGAGCCCGCTTTGGTCGCGGGCCACCGCCACCACGTCGGCGCCGGCATCGGCCAGCACCTTGCAGATCTCGAGCCCGATCCCCTTGGAAGCGCCGGTGACCAGCGCCCGCTTGCCCGTCAGGCTGAACCGCTCGACGAATGCCGGAGCCATTGTTCCCTCCCTGTGTCGTCCGTGTTGCGCCGGTTATCGTCGGCCATGGGCTTGACGTCGAGGGCCTGCGGGCGGCATCGGGAGCGGCGACGAGGGGGAGGCATGTCTTGGAAATCCTGACCACGGTGGCCTTGGCCGCCTGCCGGCTGCTGGCCGGGGCCTGCGTGCTGGCCACGCTGCTGCCGCTCACGCGCTCACGGCTGTGGTGGGTGCGGGCCGGCGATTTCCCGCGCCAGCAGATCGTGGTCCTGGG
>JBATRI010000055.1:0-5867 GCA_049292515.1 Geminicoccaceae bacterium | reverse complement strand
CGATGCAGCGGGTCGTCTCGCTCTACCTGCCGACCTGGCCGACCGATCGGCTGTGTCGCCGGTTGGGCGTCACCGCACCTCCGCCTGAGGCGCCGCTCGTGCTGATCGGCCGCGATGGGCGGCGGCGGGTGGTCACGGCGGCCAATACGGCAGCGGGCGTCCTCGGGCTCCATCCCGGCATGCCCGCCACCCAAGCCCAGGCGCTGGTCCCCGGTCTGCTGACCCGGGATGCCGATCCCGAGGAGGACGCTACCGCCCTCGAGCGTCTGGCGCTCTGGGCGCGGCAGCGCTACGCTCCCGTCGTCGCGGCCGATCCGCCCGACGGGCTGATGCTCGAAGCCAGTGGTGCTGCGCACCTGCATGGCGGCGAGGATGCCATGCTCGGCGATCTGGTCGGGCGGCTCGCCCGTGCCGGCATTGACGCCCGGGCCGCCATGGCCGCGACCCATGGTGCAGCCCACGCGCTCGCCCGCTACCGTGCCCGGCCGGCCTTGGTCATCGACAGCGATGCCACGCCCGATGCCTTGGCGGCTCTCCCCATCGCCGCCCTCCGCCTGCCGGCCGAGCTGGTGGCGAGCCTCCGGCGGCTCGGGTTCGAGCGCATCGGCGAGCTGGTGGCCCAACCACGAGCCCCGCTGGCGCTGCGCTTCGGGCCGGAGCTCGGCCGCCGGCTCGATCAGGCCTACGGCCGCTTGGCCGAGCCGATGACACCCGTGGCCCCGCCCGACCTGCTGCACCTCCGGCGCAGCTTCGCCGAGCCGATCGGCGCCCCGGAGACACTGGCCAGCTTTACGGGCAAGTTGACCAAAGCCCTCTGCACCGTGCTGGAGGCCAAAGGTCAGGGCGCCCGCCGCCTCGACCTTTTGTTCCATCGCGTCGACAACCGGATCGAGGCGATCCGCATCGGCACCGCCAGGCCGGTGCGCGACGCCAGGCAGCTCACACGGCTGCTGTGCGACCGGCTGGAGACGGTCGATCCCGGCTTCGGCGTCGAGCTGATGACCTTGACCGCCATGATCGTCGAGCCGCTCGGCTACCGTCCGACCGCCACGGCCTTGGGCGATGCCCCGGAGCCGGATGTCTCCGGCCTCATCGATCGCCTGGTCGGGCGCGTGGGCACCGATCGCCTGCACCGTTTCACCGCGGTGGAGAGCGATGTGCCCGAGCGGTCGGTGCGCAAGGTGGCACCCATGGCCGAACCCACCGCAGGACGCTGGACGCTGCACTGGCCACGACCAGTGCGGCTGTTACCCATGCCCGAGCCGATCGAGACCCTGGCGCTCTTGCCGGATCACCCGCCCGCCCTGTTCACCTGGCGCGGCATCCGTCGCCGTGTGCAGCGCGCCGACGGGCCGGAGCGGGTCTTCGGCGAATGGGGCCGCAGCGACGCCGAGCTGGCTGCCGTCCGGGATTATTTCCAGGTCGAGACCGAGGCCGGCGAGCGCTTCTGGCTGTTCCGCGAGGGCGACGGCGAGGATCCGGGTACGGGCTCGCAGGGCTGGTTCCTGCACGGCATCTTCGCATGAGCTACGCCGAGCTCCAGTGTGCGTCGCATTTCTCGTTCCTGCGCGGCGCCAGCTCGTGCGAGGAGCTGTTCGCCCAGGCAGCCAGCCTCGGGATCGAGGCCCTGGCCATCACCGACCGGGGCAGCCTCGCCGGCATCGTCCGCGCCCATGAGGCGGCGAAAGCGACCGGTGTCCGGCTGATCGTCGGCTGCCGGCTCGATCTGACCGACGGCGCGTCGATCCTGGTCTATCCGGTCGACCGGCTGGCCTACGCCCGGCTCTGCCGCCTGCTCTCGCTCGGCAAGCAGCGTGGTGGCAAGGCCAAGTGCCTTCTCGGCTGGGAGGATCTCGCCCTCCACGCCGAGGGCCTGATCGCCGTCCTCGTTCCAGACGAGCCGGACGCGAGCTGTGCCGCCCAGCTTCGCCGGCTGGCGGACACCTTCGGTTCCCGGGCGCATCTGGCGCTGACGCTGCGTCGCCGGCCGCGCGACCAGCTCAGGCTGCACGAGCTCGCTGCCATGGCGGCGCAAGCGGGGGCCCGCACCGTCGTCACCAACGACGTGCTGTTCCATGTGCCCGCCCGGCGCCTCCTGCAGGACGTCGTCACCTGCATCCGCCACGGCTGCAGCATCGATGCTGTCGGGTTCCGCCGTGAGCGCCACGCCGATCGCCATTTGAAACCGCCGGCGGAGATGCAGCGGCTGTTCGCCCGCTACCCGGACGCCCTGGCACGCACGCTCGAGATCGCCGAACGCTGCCGCTTCTCGCTTGACCAGCTCGCCTACCAGTATCCGGCGGAAGTCACCGTCCCCGGTCAGACACCGCAGCAGGCGCTGGAGCGGCTGACCTGGGAAGGGGCCGCCTGGCGTTACCCCGAAAGTGTGCCGGCTAAGGTGATTCGCATCCTCGAGCACGAGCTGCGGCTGATCGAGACGCTCGGCTACGCGCCGTATTTCCTGACGGTGAACGCGATCGTGCGGTTCGCCCGCAGTCAGGACATTTTGTGCCAGGGCCGGGGTTCAGCCGCCAATTCCGCGGTCTGCTACGTCCTTGGCATCACCTCGATCGATCCTGAGCGTAACGATCTCCTGTTCGAGCGCTTCGTCAGCCAGGAGCGGCGCGAGCCGCCCGACATCGACGTCGATTTCGAGCATGAGCGGCGCGAGATCGTCATGCAGTGGGTGTTTGACACCTACGGCCGCGATCGTGCCGCCTTGTGCGCGACGGTGATCCGTTACCGGGCCAAGGGGGCGCTCCGCGACGTTGGCAAAGCACTCGGTCTCACCGAGGATCTGATCAAGCTGCTCTCCTCCCAGGTCTGGGGCTGGTCGACCGAAGGCGTCGAGCCCAAACACGCGGCCGAGCTGAACCTCAACCTGGAGGACCGGCGGCTGCGCCTGACCATGGAACTCGCCCGGGAGCTGATGGGTACTCCCCGGCATCTGTCGCAGCATCCCGGCGGCTTCGTGCTGACCCATGACCGGCTCGACGAGCTGGTGCCGATCGAGCCTGCCGCGATGAAGGACCGGCAGGTGATCGAGTGGGACAAGGACGACATCGATGCGTTGAAATTCATGAAAGTCGATGTGCTGGCGCTCGGCATGCTCTCCTGCATGAAGCGTGGCTTCGATCTCCTGGCTGGGCACAAGGGGATCGCCCTCGACCTTGCCACCATCCCGGCCGAGGATCCGCGCACCTACGCCATGATCCGCAAGGCCGACACGCTCGGCGTGTTCCAGATCGAATCCAGGGCGCAGATGGCGATGCTGCCACGGATCAAGCCGCGCACCTTCTACGACCTCGTCATCGAGGTGGCGATCGTCCGCCCCGGCCCGATCCAGGGGGACATGGTGCACCCCTATCTCAGGCGGCGCGAGGACAAGGAGGACGTGGTCTACCCCAAGCCCGAGCTGGAAAAGGTGCTCGGCAAGACGCTCGGCGTGCCGCTGTTCCAGGAGCAGGCGATGCGCGTCGCCATCGAATGCGCCGGCTTCACGGCAAGCGAGGCCGACCAGCTCCGGCGCAGCATGGCGACCTTCAAGTTCACCGGCGGGGTCAGCCATTTCAAGGACAAGCTGGTGCAGGGCATGATCGCCAACGGCTACGAGGCGACCTTCGCCGAGCGGATGTTCAGGCAGCTGGAAGGCTTCGGCAGCTATGGTTTCCCCGAAAGCCACGCCGCTTCCTTCGCGCTGATCGCCTACGCCTCCTCCTGGCTGAAGTGCCATCATCCGGACGTGTTCTGCGCGGCGCTGCTCAATGCCCAGCCGATGGGCTTCTATGCCCCGGCGCAGATCGTCCGCGATGCGCAGGAGCACGGCGTCGAGGTGCGCCCCATCTGCGTCAACGCCTCGCGCTGGGACTGCACGCTGGAGCCCAGCGGTGAGGATCGCTGCGCCGTGCGGCTCGGCATGCGGCTGGTCAAGGGTCTCGCCAACGAGGATGCCGCCAGGATGGTGGCATCCCGCGCTGAGCAGCCCTTTGCCAGTATCGACGACCTCTGGGGCCGGGCCGAGGTCCCGGTCTCGAGCCTGGTCCGGCTGGCTGAGGCCGATGCGTTTCGCTCGGCGCTCGGCCTCGCCCGTCGCGAGGCACTCTGGGCGATCAAGGCGCTCCGCGACGCACCCCTGCCCCTGTTTGCGGCTGCTTCGGCCCGCGCGGCCGCCACCGTCCCGGAAATCCACGAGCCGGCGATGGCATTACGGCCGATGACCGCCGGCGGTGAGGTCGTCGAGGACTACGGCCATGTCGGCCTGACCCTGCGCCGGCACCCGGTCTCCTTCCTCCGCGGGGACCTGCGCCACCAACGCATCGTCGCCTGTGCCGAGGCGATGCGGGCCAGGGATGGAAGCCGGCTCAGGACCGCCGGTCTCGTGCTGGTGCGGCAGATGCCGGGCTCCGCCAAGGGCGTCCTGTTCATCACCATCGAGGACGAAACCGGCAGCGCCAATATCATCGTCTGGCCGAACGTGTTCGAGCAGCAGCGACGGGTGATCCTCGGCGCCAGCATGCTCGCGATCCATGGCCGCATCCAGCGCGAGGGTGAGGTCGTCCACCTCATCGCCCATCGCCTGCACGATCTCTCCGGCCTGTTGGCCGGCCTCGGCACCCGCGAGGCCGCCTGCCCGCGCGCACCCGGCCACGGCAACGAGCGCCAGCGTGGCTCCTCTACCCAGGATCCACACGACCTGCCACCACGGGGCCGTCGCCAGAGCACGATCAGGGTGAAGGCCCGCAACTTCCACTGACGTGCCGCCATGTGCCCTCCTTCCGACCGCCCTCGACCGCCGTGCCCTCCAGCTGAGCCTGCACCGTCCTGAGGCCATGCGCAGCGGCCTCGAGCAGATTCTCGCCATCGGCGCCGGCATCGACTACCGAGTCCGGCAGTACCCTGGAAATGGCAGGCTCGCCGCGGCCGCCGTCTCCAGCTCGGCGTAGCGCCCAGCCGAGAAGCGTGGGCAGTCGCGAGCGAGGCCGGCCTTGATCAGCTCGGCCGCGATGTCCTGCCCATCGCGATAGCAGTAGCCGACCCGCCGGCCGTGGGTGCGCTCCCGGGTCAGGTCGCACACCACGGTCTGCCCCTCGATCAGTGCTATCATGAATGCTCGGGCTTCGTCGCCGCCCGGCTCGCCGGCCACGCCGGCGTGCGCGACCTCCGGCGCCGCCACACCTTTGAGCCGCACGTGGATGCCATCGACGACAACCGTATCACCGTCCAGCACGTGCGCCCGCCCGGCCAGGCGCTCGGCGGCGAAAGCCGGCAAGGCCGCGAGCGTCAGCAGGATCCACAGGCCGGTAGGGAGGTGACGGGGCATAGGACAGGCTTTCGATGGCATGGCCCGAGCAGATAGCAGATCTGGCGGGGCTGCATCCGGCAGGGAGGTGATGCCGGTGACGCGACGCAGGGCGCCCGACCTTGCGGCCGGGCGCCTGCTGCCGGGGTGGGCTAGTAGCCGTCCTCGTCCTGGCTGCGCGGGCGGGACCAGGCGAGGTTGAAGCGGTCGGGGTCGGCCTCGGTCGGGATCAGGGCGGCATGGACCGGGGCAGTGAAGGAAGGATCGTCGAGCGTCACCGAGTAGTAGGTGAGCTGGTTCTCGCTGACCTTCCGCCACGCCGCCCCTAGCTCGACCCGATGCGGGGCGAAGATGCGAAAATCCGGGCTGTTCTCGCTGGCCTTGTCCTCCACGGGGACGAAGCGGGCCTGGGTCTTGAACTTGAGGGTGCGGATCTCGCCACTGATGGTGCCGTCCTCGATGCGCTTGAAGCTGCCGATGTTGGCCATTGTCGCTCACTCCTGGTGCCGGGCCGCGCCCTTCGCGACCGATGGCGACCGTCCGGCAGCGGGCCATCGTCGGCGCGCCT
>JBATRI010000054.1:0-13739 GCA_049292515.1 Geminicoccaceae bacterium | reverse complement strand
GAAGACGGTGGCCTCGGAGAGCCGGCTGCCCTGGCCGTTGCTCAGGAAGCTGCCGGCGATGCAGGCCCCCTTGGCGTGGTTGCGCCGGAAGCCCGGATGCGGGCCGTTGACCTGCTCGAAGGTGTCGATCAGCCGCGCCTGGGTCAGGCGGGCGGGGGAGAGCCAGCCGGCGACATAGGCGAAACCGCCGGCCAGGCAGCCGACGACGAGACCGACCGCGACCAGCCGGGGCAGGGCGACGCGGTCGGTCAAGGCGGAGAGGCGATAGCGGGGGTCATCCTGCATGGCTGGTCCCGCGGACGAGATGCTCGGCTTGGCCCGCACACGAACTCGTGAGGATAAATCGCCGCGATCGACGCAGTCGTCGCAGGAACTTGAACAGCAGCAACAGCCGTCGCGGGCCGGCGACGCGAAGGTTTCGCTCCACGGCAAGAAGCGGGTCGTCGTCGCCGACGACGAGGTTGGGCGTATGCTGCATCGGATCGCTCTCCTGCGGCGGGCAGCATTGCCCGCGCGCAACCTGATGCGTCCGAACTTATCGTTTTTGTACGGCTATTCTATTATACGAAGGTTGATGTGGGCCGGGCTCAGCGCGCGAAGCTACCGCCCAGCTCGTCGTCGATATGCTGGCGGACGATCTCGTCCAGGCTGGCATCGGCCGAGAAACCGAGACGCTCGGCGCGCGGAGTGCGGAAATGCTGCGGCCAGCCGGCGACGATCTTCTGGATCACCGGATCGGGCTCCCAGCGGATCCGGGCGGTGACGGCGGGGCTGGCGACGCGCTCCAGCGATTCCACCATCTCGGCGACGGTGAAGGTGCGGCCGGGCAAGGTGAGGCTGCGCACCATGCCCAGTGCCTCGCTCGGCAGCTCCATGGCGTGCACCAGGGCGTCGACCACGCGGCGCGGCGACAGGCAGTACATGGCGGCCTCGCGTGACACCGGGCAGACCGCCTCCTGGCCGGCCAGCGGCTCGCGGAAGATCGAGCTGGCCCAGGTCGAGGCCGCCTTGTTGGGCTTGCCGGGACGGACGACGATCGTCGGCAGGCGCAGGGAGCGGCCGTCGAGGAAACCCTTGCGGTGGAAGTCCGTGACCAGCAGCTCGCCCATGGCCTTCTGCGTGCCGTAGGAGGTCTGCGGGGTCAGCGGCGTGCCGTCGTCGAGAATCTCGGGCAGCTCGCCGCCGAAAGCTGCGACCGAGCTTGCGAACACCAGGCGTGGGCGGTGGCCGAAGGCGCGGATGGCGTCGAGCAGATGCCGGGTGCCGTAGAGATTGACGGCGTAGCCGAGGTCGATGTCCGCCTCGGCGGCACCACTGACCACGGCGGCCAGGTGATAGACCGCATCGTAGCCGGGGCGGAGCAGGTCGAGGACGACGCCCGGGCGGGTGATGTCGCCCGTGGTGATCGCGAGCCTGGGGTCGGCCGGCAGCCCCTCTGCCGGGCCGACGTCGAACAGGGTCAGATGCTCGATCGCACCGTCCGCGAGCCGCTCGCGCTCCAGGAGCTGCAGCGCCAGCTTCTTGCCGATGAACCCGGCGCCGCCGGTGATCAGCACGCGCATGATGCGGCCTCCGTGCAGGTGGTCACAGCTGTGCCGTAGGCCGGCATGGTTCGGCTCGCCATCGATGCGCTCCCTCGGGCTCTGCGGGCCCTGCTCGATCACGCCGGCGGCCCATCCCCGGGGTGGGCCACGGCGCCGCCCAGATATCGCCGCGACGCCGGTCGAAGTCGAGAGCCGGGCCGTCATCCAGCGCACTTTTCGCCGGGGTCGGCATACAAAATGTAGGCAAGACTAAAAATGTCAGCTATATGGACAACTATGAAATGCTGGCTGAATCGGGGAACCTCCATGCGTGAGCTTTGGGCCAAGCGGGTTGTGGTAGGGGCCGCAGCGATCGTGCTGGCGATGGCGGTCGGGCCGCAGGCCGGGGCCGAGGAGGCGGGGGCCACCAAGCCCTTTCGCGTGGTGACGACCTTCACGGTCATCCAGGACATCGCGCAGAACGTCGCCGGGACGGCGGCCATCGTCGAGTCGATCACCAAGCCGGGTGCCGAGATCCACGACTACCAGCCGACGCCGCTCGACATCGTCAAGGCGCAGTCGGCCGACCTCGTGCTGTGGAACGGCCTCAATCTCGAGCGCTGGTTCGAGCGCTTCTTTGAGAATGTCCGCGACGTGCCGAGCGTGGTCGTGACCTCGGGCGTCGAGCTGATGGGGATCACGCAGGGGCCCTACACCGGCAAGCCCAACCCGCATGCCTGGATGTCGCCCACCAACGCGCTGATCTACATCGAGAACATCCGCAAGGCGCTGGCCGAGCACGATCCGGCAAACGCGGCGATCTACGACCGTAATGCCCAGGCCTATGCGGCCCGGATCCGTGCGCTGGACGAGCCGTTGCGGCAGCGGCTGGCGGCCGTGCCGGAGGCCCGCCGCTGGCTGGTCACCAGCGAGGGGGCGTTCAGCTATCTCGCCCGCGATTACGGGATGCGGGAGGCGTTCCTCTGGCCGATCAACGCCGACGAGCAGGGCACGCCCAAGCAGGTGCGGCGCGTGATCGACCTCGTGCGTGAGAACCAGATCCCGGTGGTGTTCAGCGAGAGCACGATCTCCGACCGCGCCGCGCGGCAGGTGGCCAAGGAGACCGGCGCGCAATACGGGGGTGTGCTATACGTCGACTCGCTCAGCGGCCCGGACGGGCCGGTCCCGAGCTACGTCGACCTGCTCGAGGTCACCGTCGAGACGATCGCGCAGGGCTTCAGCGCGTGAGCGCCATGCCGGGCGAGATCGGCATCGACGTCCGCGACCTCACCGTCACCTACCGAAACGGCCATACGGCGATCGAGGACGCGTCGTTCGAGCTGGGGCTGGGCTCGATCTGTGCGCTGGTCGGCATCAATGGCAGCGGCAAGTCGACCTTGTTCAAGGCGATCATGGGCTTCGTGCGCCCGACCCGTGGCACCGTCAGCCTGTGCGGCATGCCGGTCGCGGACGCGCTGAAGCGGAACATCGTCGCCTACGTGCCGCAGAGCGAGGATGTGGACTGGAACTTCCCGGTGCTGGTCCAGGACGTCGTCATGATGGGCCGCTACGGCTACATGAACTTCCTGCGCATCCCGTCCCGGCAGGACAAGCACAAGGTCGACCAGGCGCTCGAGCGGGTCGGCATGAGCGCCTACCGGACCCGGCAGATCGGCGAGCTCAGCGGTGGGCAGAAGAAGCGTGTGTTCCTCGCCCGTGCCCTGGCGCAGGAAGGCCGGATCATCCTGCTCGATGAGCCGTTCACCGGCGTCGACGTCAAGACCGAGGCCGCGATCGTCGACCTGTTGCGCGAGCTGCGAGCGGCCGGGCACCTGATGCTGGTCTCGACGCACAATCTGGGCAGCGTGCCCGACTTCTGCGATCAGGTGGTGCTGCTCAATCGCAAGGTGCTGGCCGCCGGCCTGACCGCCACGGTGTTCACCCGGGCCAACCTGGAGCGGGCGTTCGGCGGCGTGCTGCGGCACTTCAACCTGGGCGGCCCGACCCTGCACAGCGACGAGGATCCGCGCCGCCTCACCGTGCTGACCGACGACGAGCGGCCGCTCGTGCTCTATGGCGACGGGGCCGGCGCGCGCGAGCGGACGCTGGTGGCGGAGCGGATCGAATGATCGCCGAGCTGCTGGTGCCGTTCGGCTACGACTACATGCTCAAGGCCATGTGGGTCAGCGGGCTGGTCGGCGGCGTCTGCGCCTTCCTCTCCGCCTACCTGATGCTCAAGGGCTGGTCGCTGATGGGCGACGCGCTGGCCCATTCGATCGTGCCCGGCGTCGCCGCCGCCTCGATCCTGGGATTCCCGTTCGCCATCGGCGCCTTCTTCGCGGGCATCCTGGCCTCGCTCGCCATGGGTGCGGTGAAGCAGCACACGCGCCTGCGCGAGGATGCGGTGATCGGGCTCGTGTTCACCTCGCTGTTCGCGCTCGGCCTCTTGATGGCCTCGATCTGGCCGACCTCGGTCAGCGTCCAGACGATCGTGCTGGGCAATATCCTGGCCATCTCCGACGAGGACGTGGTCCAGGTGGCGATCATCGCCGCGGTCTCGCTGGTGATCCTGACGCTGCGCTGGAAGGACCTGATGGTCACCTTCTTCGACGAGAGCCACGCCCGCAGCGTCGGGCTGTCCACGGGCTTCCTCAAGATCCTGTTCTTCACCCTGCTCAGCGCCTGCACGGTGGCGGCCCTGCAGACCGTGGGCGCCTGTCTCGTCATCGCCATGGTCGTGACCCCGGGGGCCACGGCCTACCTGCTGACCGACCGGTTCGATCGGCTGATCCAGATCAGCGTCGCCACGGGTGCGCTGACCAGCTTCGTCGGCGCCTATCTCAGCTATTTCCTGGATGGTGCCACCGGCGGCGTGATCGTCACCCTGCAGACCCTGGTCTTCCTCACCGCGTTCTACCTCGCACCGCGGCACGGCGTGCTGGCGGAGCGCCGCCGACGTCTGGCCGGCAGCGGAGCGGCGGCATGATCACCGCACTCGACTGGCTCACGGTGCCGCTCAGCTACCCGTTCATGCAGCGGGCGCTGATCGTGGCCGTGCTCGTCGGCGCCGTCTGCGCCGTGCTCTCCTGCTACCTGGTGCTCAAGGGCTGGTCGCTGATGGGCGACGCGATCTCGCACGCCGTCCTGCCCGGCATCGTCGTCGCCTTCGCGCTGGGCCTGCCGCTGGCGCTGGGCGCCTTCACCGCCGGCCTGTCCTGCGCGCTGCTGACCGGATACCTGAAGGAGAACAGCCGGGTGAAGGAGGACACGGTAATGGGCATCGTGTTCTCCGGCATGTTCGGCCTCGGCCTCGTGTTGTTCACCAAGATCGAGACCGACCAGCATCTCACCCACATCCTGTTCGGCAACATGCTGGGGGTGAGCGTGCGCGATCTGGTCGAGACGGCGCTGATCGCGGGTGGCACGCTGCTCGTGGTGCTGGTCCGCCGCCGCGACCTGCTGCTCTACTGCTTCGACCCGAACCATGCGCGCGCCATCGGCCTGCCGGTGCGCATGCTCCACTACGGCCTGCTGATCCTGCTGGCGCTCACCATCGTCGCGGCGCTGCAGGCCGTAGGCGTGATCCTGGTGGTGGCGATGCTCGTGGCACCCGGCGCCATCGCCCATCTCCTCACCGACCGCTTCGAGCGCATGCTGCTGATCGCCGCCGGCGTCGCCATCGGCTCCAGCGTCCTGGGCACGATCGCGAGCTTCCATCTCGACGGCGCCACCGGCGCCTGCATCGTGCTGACGCAGACGGCGGTGTTCGTCCTGGCCTTCCTCTTCGCGCCCAAGCGGGGCCTGCTCACGTCGCGCGGCCGGCAGCGGACGGTGCCGGCAGGCCTTGCCTAGAACGGCGAGATGCTCAGCGGATTCTTTTTGACCTGCTCGTACATCAGCAGAAAGGCGCCCAGCCCGTGCATGTCGTTGGTGCGCGGGTTGGACCTGGGCACGATGCGGCCGCGACCGTTGTAGGTGCTCGTCGTGTACAGCTCGGGTGTCGGCTGCACCTGCTGCCCCGCCGCGGTACCCGACAGGAAGGTGAGATACTCGGTCCCGCCATCCCGAACTTCCGCCTGCACGCCGAGTTGGCCGAGAACACCCCGATAGGCCCTGCTGGCGACCTTGGCGAAGGAGCGGTCGAGATATTGGGCGCCGACCGCCTTGGAGATCGCATAGACGAACATCGCCGAGCAGGACGTGTCCAGGAAGTTGTCGGTCACCGGCCGGTCCGGAAAATGCGGCACCGTCAGCCAGCGTCCGTCGCTGCTCTGCTTGGCCGCCAGACCGCGCATCAGCGTCTCGAGCGTGGCGACCAAGGCGTCGCGATCGGCTCGGTGTTCCGCGTCGAGCGGCATGACTTCCAGAATATCGACCACGGCCATGGCGTACCAGCCCATGGCCCGGCACCAGATGACACTCGAATGCCTGGCCGCGCCCGCGGTCCAGTCCACGCCTTGGGTCAAGCCGTCGCCTTCAAGATCGTAGGCGTGATAGAAAAGCCCCGTACCCGTCGACGGACTGATATCAGTGTCGGCGGTATCCTGCAGATGATAGCGGTGGCGGAGCAGCTGACCGGCGACATCGCGGTAGACATCGGATGAGCCCGGCAGGGTCTGACCGAATCGCGTGCCGTAGAACGTCGCGAAGGGCAGCGCCATGTAGGCACCATCGAGGAGGACGGTGTTGGTGCCGGCGTTGGCGTGCCAGAAGATCCGATCGGGTGTCCGCTGGTGGATGGCCAGCGCATTCCAGAGCTTATCGGCCGTCAACCGATAGCGGGACGCGCCGGCCGGGTCGCCGAACTCGGCGTCGAGCAGCAGCGCCACCCGCCCCGGCATGATGGTGTCGACCAAATTGAGCCCCGGATCCACGTTGGTCGCGGGCAGGAGAGCACCCGTCGCCGGGTCCGTCCGGACGTCCATCCAGCCCTTGATGAAGTCGAGGTAGCGGGCCTGTCCCGTGCGCTGGTAGGCGTGGTACAGCCCCAGCAGGAAAAGGCCGTGCTGATAGCGCCAGTTCCAGCCTGTCGGGTCGGCAGCACCAAACTGGGCCGGATCCGGAAAACGCACATCGATCGTCGATTGGATGACGGCCTGGGCCCAATCAATCAGCCGGAGCGGCGCGTCCGAGGTGAGGACCACCCGGTCGAGGTTCGGCCCGCCGAACTCCGTGACGGATTGGGCCCGGATGGTGTTCAGGCCCTTGCGCAGCGCCACGCCGGTAACGGTCCTGGTCCGCCACGCCGACGCGGAACCAGTCGGCGGGCAGATGAGATTGCCGGAGAGCGGCGACGCGCCGTTGACGAGGATTTTCAGCTTGCGGTGCGAGCTGGCACCGTTGGCGAAGCGAAACTCCAACGTGTCGGCAGGAGCCTCGGCATCGACGTCGATCACCCACTCGACATAGCTGCCGGGCTCGTTGGCGAGGTCGACAAAGCCCGTGCCGGTGAATCCGGCCTGGTTCCGCATGGACGAGCCGCGTACGACCTCGCCGTCCTCGGCCTGTAGGGTGTACGTGGCCGCGGCACCGTCCATCGCCAGCAGCGGGCACATCGCCGCGAGGACGACGGCGACAATAGCTGCGGGGCGTTGGCCCCACGCGCCAGGGCGTGGCATCGGTACGCGCTCCCCGAAAGCGACCTCGTTCCCCTGCTTATCCCACTTGCTGCGCGTCGGCGCTAGGCCGCGTAACTCGCGTCGTCGGCGTCGAGCAGCGCCTTCAGCTCAGCGAAATGGGCCTGGGCGAAGCCGTCATAGGCATCCCAATCGCCGGCCACCTCGGCGGCGAGGTTGTCGGAGATCAGCCGCAGCTTGCGGCCCGTGGAATAGGCCAGCACCAGATGCTGGCAGGCTTTCTCCAGGTAGTAGAGCTCGTCGAAGGCGTGCGCCACCGAGCGGCCGGTGACGATCACGCCGTGGTTCTTGAGGAACAGGATCGGTTTGTCGCTCAGGGCCTCGGCCATTCGCCGGCCCTCGGCCTCGGCCAGCGCGAGGCCGCCGTAAGCGTCGTCGTGAGCGATGCGGCCCCAGAAGCGGGCGCTGTTCTGGTCGATCGGCAGGACACGGCTGTCCTCGAGGCTGGTCAGCACCGTGGCGTAGGGCATGTGGGTATGCAGCACGCAGCGGATCTCCGGCCGCAGCCGGTGCAAGGCACCGTGGATGCACCAGGCGGTGGGATCGGGGGCGTCCGGCCGCTGCATCACCGTCGGATCGTCGACGTCGAGCCGCAGCAGGTCGCTGGCCTTGATGCGGGCGAAGTGGCGCCAGCGCGGGTTGACCAGGATGTGCCGGCCCTCGGGGTCGAGGGCGAGGCTGAAATGATTGGCCACGGCTTCGTGCCAGCCGAACCGGGCCGTCAGCCGGAAAGCCGCCGCGAGGTCGATCCTGGCCTGCCGCTCTTCATCACCATCTGAACGCGCTGCCATGGCCGCTTCCTCCTCGTCCATCCACGTCGCCGATCAGACTAGCGGACCGGCGGCATCCGGCGAAGGGGCTCCAGGGCTGGTGCAAAGCGACAGACGCCTATGGCAGGCGCCGGATGCCGAAGGTCGGTGCGCGGTTGTCTCGGCGTGGGCAAAAAAGACTCGCCAAGGAACCGGCTACTATGGCCCGCGTTTGTAGTCGTGTGGAATGGTCGCCATGTGTCCGGTCCATTATCGGCGTGGAAAACCGGCGGTCGCGACTTGATCAGTTTCCGACAGTGGAGGTGACACCATGAACAGTATAATTTACTTGGTCGGCTTGGTTGTTGTTGTGCTCTTCATATTGTCGATGCTGGGATTGCGTTAGCCGCAGCATTGGGTCGTGAACAGTACGGCACCAAATGACTGGAAGGATTGAGTACATGTCGACCGTGGCGCCATTCACCGACGATGCCGGCTCTCGATCATCGAAAACCGCCGTTCTCGAATCCGTCTCGGCTGTCGATTGGGCAGCAATTCTTGCAGGCGGTGTCCTTGCCACCGCGATTTCGTTTATTCTGATCACTTTCGGCTCGGCCATCGGGTTGAGCCTCACCTCGCCCTACTCGGGCCAGAGCGTCTCGCTGGTGTTTCTCGGTGCCGCCAGCGGGCTGTGGGTGATTTGGGTGCAGATTTCCAGCTTCATGGCCGGCGCCTACCTGACCGGCCGTCTACGGCGGCGACTGCCCGATGCCGGCCCGCACGAAGTCGAGGTCAGAGACGGTTGCCATGGCCTGCTGGTTTGGGCCGCGGGCGTGCTCGTTGGCGCCACGCTGGCGGCATCGGTTGCCGGCAGCGTCGCCAGCACCGGGGCGGCGATCGGCTCCGCAGCGGCGCAAGCCACGGGTGCCAGCGCAGTTCAGGCCGTCGCCAGCAGCAACCCGCTGCAGTACGCCGCCGACACGCTCCTGCGTTCGGAAAATGGGGCGTCCGGGGAGGCCCAGACAGCGAATGCCACGGAGGAGGCCGCGCGCATCCTGGCGGCCAGTGCCGCCCAGGGTAGCCTGTCGGCTGACGACAAGGCTTATCTGGCGCGCCTGATCGAGGCCCGCACCGGGCTGGCGCAGCCGGAGGCCGAGCAGCGGATCGACCGGGTCATGGCGACGATCCAAAGTGCTGCCGACCAGGCGAAGGCGGCTGCGGACAAGGCTCGCCGGGCGGGTGTGATCATCGCCTTCATCACCGCCGTCTCGCTGGTGGTGAGCGCCGCGGCGGCCTGGTGGGCAGCCGGGCTCGGCGGTCGCCATCGTGACGAGGGGACCGACTTCAGCCATCTCGTCCGCTGGCGGTAAGGGTAGCATCGGCAAACGCCGGCCTTCGCTTGGGCGTCGCTTTATCAATCAAGGTGGCGTCCGGCAGGGCCGGTATCGACAACCGACTTCAGGGAAGAAAGCAATGCCGGCAATCATCATGTGGCTCATGGGCGTACCGGTCGTCGTCATCATCCTGCTGTATCTGGTATTCTAGACGGCGTGATCGGAGTCATGGTGTCGCGAAGGCGACGAACCGCGCAATCTTCCAGGTGCCGTCCGGCTGGCGCTTGAAAATGTCCAGCCCCGGCTCCCGGACCGTTTCCAGAATCTCACCGTCCGCGCCGCGCACGGTGAGGGTCCAGACCAGCCGCACCGCAGCGAGATCACCGGATGGGAGGATCTCCTGCAGCTCCAGGGCGTAATGGTAGGAGCGGGTCGGATTCTGCAACGAGTTCTTCAGCAGCGTGCACAGTTCCTCGAAATTGCGGTCAGGCTGGCCCCGGTAGGTGGCGACCAGATCGGGGGCGAACAGCGCGCACACGTCGGCTTGCCGGCGGGCGTTGAAGGTCTCGGTCCATCCGGTCAAAGCGGACGTGATGGCTGCCGGGCCGTCGTCGGCCATGGTGGTGCTGGCGGTCGGGACGGGCAGGACAAAGGCTGCAACCCAACTTGCAAGCGCCACGCGCAGCATCCGGTCAGTCCCCATCGGTCACCTCATGCTCGGCTCGCGCCTCGCACCATAGGGACCATTCCATCGCGTGGGCAACGAGGGCACCAGGCTCTGCCGGTGCCGGCTTGCTTCTGCGGCAGCGCCGCCACAAGCTCGTGCCCTTGCCGCTGCCTCGTGCCGGAACCGATTGATGAATTCAGCCAGCCTCGACGGCCGCGACGTTCTGGTTACCGGAGCCACCGGCTTCGTCGGCCGGCATCTGGTGCGTACGCTGGCCGAGACGAGCGGCGCGCGCATGCGCTTGGTGTCCCGATCGGCAGCACCGGACGAGCCGGCAGCGGCGGCGAGGGGGCGCAGCTGCTTCGTGCAGGCGGATCTCATAGACCCGGAGGCTCCGGCCGGGCTCTGCGACGGCATCGATACCGTGTTTCACGCCGCCGCCGTGATGCCCGGGCAGCCGGGCAAGCCGCCGAGCCTGGAGGATTATCGCCGGGTCAATGTCGACGCCACGCTGCGTCTGGCGACGGCAGCGGCGGGAGCAGGGGTGCGACGCTTCGTGTTCGTCTCGAGCACCGCCGCCATGGGTGCGCCGGCGCTGCCCGTGGTCGACGAGACGACCCCCTGCCGCCCGTCCAGCCCCTACGAGGTGACCAAGCGGCTGGCCGAGGAGGGGCTGCTCGAGCTGGGCCGGCAGTCGGGGCTCGAGGTCGCCATCGTGCGGCCATGCCTGATTGCCGGCGAGGGTCAGCACGGGGGCGTGCTGCTGAAGCTCTTCAAGCTCGCCCGCAAGGGCATGTTTCCGGTCTTCAGTGGCCGGCTCGACGTGCAGAAGCCGCTGGTCGATGTCGAGGACGTGGCGCGCGCGCTGATGCTGGCGGCGGTGGCCGGCCCCGCGGGCGAGATCTATCTCGTGACCTCCGGGGTCCGCCATACGCTGGGCGAGATGCTGGCAGTGGCCGGCAGGCTCACCGGCAACCCGCGGCCCTATCGGTCCATTCCCCTGCCGCTGGCGCGCGTCGCTGCCTTCGCCACCACGCCGCTGGCGCGTCTGCTCGGCCGCGAGCCGCCGCTATCGCCCGGGCGTCTCGACCTGTTCCTGGCCGACCGGGCGATCGATATCGGGAAGGCGCGGCGTGAGCTCGGCTACTCGCCAGTACTGCGCGATCTCGCCAGCATGCTGGGTCGGACTTACGCCTGGTACGGGATGACCGGGCAGCTCTAGGCCAGCAGCGGGGCGCCGGCGAGATCATGGCATCGGCTTCTGCAGGTTCCTCCATTGTTCTGTAACCTATTGATGTCTAGGGCGTGGAACATTGCGTCAACACCGTTAGTTACAACCCATCGGCGCAGCTCTACCAGAATTAGAAGTGGAACCTTACGGCCGCTGGGCCGTTTGGGTCCCGGGAGAGCTGGAGGGGCGCAATGTGGACGAGCTACTTGGTGCCGATGATCGGCGTGGCGGCGATCATACTGGTGTATCTGGCCACCGAGCCGATCGGTCCGGGCGGCTGAGTATTCGCGGTTTGGCCAATCGTTGGTAGATGCATTTCGTCGCGCAATTTGCGCTTGACGTTGTTCTGGTCAAGTTCTGAACCTATTTCGGCTACGAACGCCGCCGATTGGCGGCGAGGGGACGACGCCGGGAAGGGATAACTTGCCATGGCGAGCGATGTGGGGGTCAGGGCGCCCGTACTGTCGAATGTAGTCAACGTCGCGCCCGGCAAGCGGGCAGCGTCGGCGGGGAACTCCGAAGGGGATGCCTGGGCCGACGGCTGGCGGCGCAACGAGTTCAGCTATCTGCGCGATCGGGTCGAGGTACTCGAGCGCCAGTTGCGCCGACGGACGGCCATCCTGGGCACGGCGCTGGTCTTGAGTCTAGGCTTGGCTGCCGGGCTCGCCGTCGTCACGTTCGTGGATGCGCCGTGGACCGCGTGGGCCAGGAACAATCTGACAGGCGAGGCGGCCGGGTCCGCCGATCAGCCTGCCACGGCTCCCGTGAGGCCTCGGCTGCGCGGCGAGGTGACGCCCGATGCGGGCTAGATGGTGGGCGCGACAGGGATTGAACCTGTGACCCCTACGATGTCAACGTAGTGCTCTACCGCTGAGCTACGCGCCCGGTGGGCGGCTTCCTAGGCAAATTCGCGCTGGCCCGCAAGGGTGTTTCCGACCGATGCGCACGCTTTGCGCCCGCGATGCTTGCAGGCGTGCCGGAGCTGTGGTCAGGTTCTTTCAAAATCGACGAAGCAGGCGATGCAGCACGGTCCACTGGCACCCTACCTGATCGTGGCTCCACGCGGCCTGCCGTTGCCGCTGGTGCTGTCGTCCCCGCACAGCGGCGTCGCCTATCCCGAGGATATGCTTGCCCAGTCGCGGCTGACGCAGCGGCAGCTGCGGGCGCTGGACGACGGCCCGGTGGACGCGCTGCTGGCGGCGGGTTGTGCCGCCGGTGCGACGCTGATCGCCGCCACCTACCCGCGGGCGGTGGTGGACCTGAATCGGGACGCCACGGAGCAGGACCCGGATTCGCTGGCGGATCCCGAGCGCATGCCCGGCCTGCGGGTCACCGCGCGGGCTCGGGCCGGCCTCGGCGTGGTCCCGACCCGCCTGCTCGGGCAGCCGATCTATGCCGCCCGGCTACATGCCCTGGAGGTCCACCGCCGCTTGGTGCGGGCCTACCAGCCGTACCATGCCCAGCTCGCGGCGTTGGCAGCCGAGCGACGGTGCCATAACGGCGTTTCTCTGGTGCTCGACTGCCATTCCATGCCGACGGTCGTGTCCGGCCGTGGCGAGCGGGCGATCGATGTGGCATTGGGGGACCGCTTCGGCCGCAGCTGTCACCAGCACCTGATCGAGGTCGCCGAGAGCGTGCTGGCCAGGGCAGGGTTGAGCGTGGCACGTAACCGTCCCTATGCCGGCGGGTACATCACCGAGCATCACGGCCGACCGGCCGCCGCCAGCCACGCGCTGCAGCTGGAGCTGCGCCGCGGGCTGTTCATGCATGAAAGCACGCACGAGCCGAACGACGGCTTCGAAGGGCTGCGGGCGCTGCTGGGCGAGCTGGTACGGGCCCTGGCCGACGCGACGCTGGAGCTGGCCACGCCGGAGGTGGCGGGCCGGCGCGCGGCGTTAAGGTCGGCGTAAGGCCGTCGGGCGCATCTTTCCTTCCGACGTCGATGCGGGCGGGAGTGAAGGTGCGATCGATTATATGGGTTGCCGTGCTGGCCATGCTGCCGCCGCTCGCGGCACAGGCCGCCATCGGGGACGCCGGCCTGTGTGCCGATGCGATCCGCGAGGTCGAGGACGGGGCGTCGTTGCCCGCGGGGCTGCTGACCGCGGTGGCGGTCAGCGAATCCGGCAAGTACGATGCGGAACGGCGCCGGGCCGCGCCTTGGCCCTGGACCGTCAACAGCCAGGGCGACGGCCGTTATTTCGCCACCGCGGCCGAGGCGATAGCGCATGTCGACGCGCTGCGGCGAAGCGGGCGGCGCAACATCGACGTCGGCTGCATGCAGATCAACCTGATGCACCACCCCGATGCGTTCGCGAGCCTCGAGGAGGCGTTCGAGCCGACCCGCAACGTCGCCTACGGCGCTAGATTCCTCGGCCAGCTGCGGAACGAGACCCAATCCTGGACCCGCGCCGTCGAGCGCTATCATACCGCCGACATCGACCGGGGCCGTGCCTACCGCGAGAAAGTCTACGAGCGTTGGCAGGCGGTGCGCCCGGACCGTGGGCAGGGGCTCGAACCCGAGCCCACGGCGCGGGTGGAGAGCGCGAGCCTGACCACGGCGGCACCGCCGGCCGTGCTGCGGACGGTCCCCGACCGACGC
>JBATRI010000053.1:0-11758 GCA_049292515.1 Geminicoccaceae bacterium | reverse complement strand
TCCCGCCCCCACCGCATTCAAGTTTCCCGAGCTGAAGTTGCCCAAGGTCGATGTCGTGGCGCTGTTCGCCGCACAGAAGGCCAATCTGGCCACCGTGCACGAGGCGCAGACCGTGCTCTTCGGTGCCGCCGAGGCGATCGCCAAGCTCCAGTACGGCTATGTCGAGGGTGCCTTTGCCGAGGCCAAGGCCGCAGCCCAGAGCAAGGAGCTGCCGAAGGCCGAGACCGTCAAGGCCACCGGTGAGAAGGTCACCGCGGTCGCCAAGGAAGTCGTCGAGCTCGCCGTGGCCGCGCAGAAGCGTGTCGCCGAGCTGCTGACCCAGCGCACGCAGGCCGCCGTCACCGAGCTGAAGTCGATGGCCGCCTGACCAGCTGAGTTTCCGCTCGAGGTGGAGATCGGCCGGCATCCTTCCTGGCTCGGCTGTTCTCTTGTTGCGTCCTCCACCTCGAGCCCGCCGAGTGCCCTTTCGCCTCCCTGGGGGCACCGGCCAGACTGGCCCCGAGCCGTTCGCTCGGGGCCATTTTTTTGTGCGCGGCGCGCCGGTGTCGTCGTGGCGGGCAGTGAAGGCCGGTTGCCGGAAAGCTTGCCTTGGAAGCTGGGCTGATTTGAGCTACCTCGCGTGATGCGGGCACCGCGCGACTGGGAATAATGGCCCAGCCGGCGCTCACAGCGGCGGCTTCCGACTGGGTCGTGCCCTGCAGAAAGACACCGAACGGGTCGAGCATGGAGTCAGGTCTACCGTCCGCGATTGCGCAACCGGTGCTCGCCCGGCTCTCGGGAGCCGCCATCTTTCTCGTCGTCACGGTGAAATCAGGATCGGAGCACGATTCGGCCGTGCGCGCCATGTGTGGTGACCTCGCCGCGCTGGTGCGCGCGGTGGGCTTCCGCGACCTCGAGGGCCGGCTGTCCTGCGTCATGGGGTTCGGCTCCGCTGCGTGGGACCGGCTGTTCCGGGCGCCGAAGCCGAAGGACCTGCATCCGTTCCGTGAGATTCGCGGCCGGCATCACGCCGTGGCGACCCCGGGCGACATCCTGTTCCACATCCGCGCCGTGCGCATGGATCTCTGCTTCGAGCTGGCGACCCAGATCATGGCGCGGCTCGGCGATGCCGTGGCCACCGCCGACGAGGTGCAGGGCTTCCGCTATTTCGACGAGCGCGATCTGATCGGCTTCGTCGACGGGACGGAAAATCCCGTGGGCCAGGCCGCGGCCGCCGCCACCATCGTCGGTGCGGAAGATGCCGCGTTCGCAGGCGGGAGCTACGTGATCGTACAGAAATATCTGCACGATCTGGCGCGGTGGAACCAGCTTCCCGTCGACCAGCAGGAGAGGATCATCGGCCGCACCAAGCTCGCCGACATCGAGCTGGACGATGCGGTCAAGCCGACCCATGCCCACAACGCCCTGACCTCGATCGTCGAGGACGGGGAGGAGCTGGAAATCCTGCGCGACAACATGCCGTTCGGCAATGTCGGCAAGGGCGAGTTCGGCACCTATTTCATCGGCTATGCCCGCTCCCCGCACCGGATCGAGCAGATGCTGGTCAACATGTTCGTCGGCCGGCCGCCGGGCAACTACGACCGTCTCTTGGACTTCAGCCGCGCGGTCACCGGCACGCTGTTCTTCGTGCCCTCGACGACGTTCCTGGAGAATGTCCCGGCCGAGGATGCGGCCCAGCCCATGGCCGAGCCGACCTCGAGCCGGCCCGACGCGGCGGATGGCCCCGGTTCGCGATCATCACCAGCCGACGGTTCTTTGGGTATTGGCTCGCTGAAGGAAGAGACGTGAGATGAACAATCTTCATCGGGAGCTGGCCCCGATCTCCGACGGCGCCTGGGCGCAGATCGAGGAGGAGGCGTCGCGCACCCTCAAGCGCCACCTGGCGGCGCGACGGGTCGTGGACGTGGTCGGCCCCAAGGGTGTGGACTTCGCAGCAGTGGGCACCGGGCATCTCGTGCCGGTCGCCGCCCCCGGCGAGGGGATCCAGGCCGTGCAGCGCGAGGTGAAGGCGCTGGTCGAGCTGCGCGTGCCGTTCGAGCTCTCCCGCCAGGCGATCGACGATGTCGAGCGGGGTGCGCTGGATTCGGACTGGAACCCCTTGAAGGCGGCGGCCCGCCTGCTGGCCTTCGCCGAGGATCGCGCCGTCTTCGACGGCTACGCCGCGGCGGGGATCGGCGGCATCCGCCCGGGCAGCAGCAACACGGCCCTGACCCTGCCCACGAACGTGGCGGGCTATTCCGGTGCCGTGGCCCAGGCGGTCAGCCAGCTGCGCCTCGCCGGCGTCAACGGCCCCTACGCCCTCGTGCTCGGTGCCGACTCCTATGCCGCCGCCAGCGGCGGCAGCGACGAGGGCTATCCGGAGATCCACCATCTTGAACGCCTGGTGGACGGCGGGATCATCTGGGCGCCCGCGATCGAGGGCGGCGTCGTGCTCACCACTCGCGGCGGCGACTTCGAGCTCGCCATCGGTCAGGACATCTCGATCGGCTATGCGACCCACACGGTCTCCACCGTCGAGCTCTATTTCCAGGAAACCTTCACGTTCCGGCTGCTGACCACCGAGGCCTCCGTAGCACTCGCGGCTCCGGCGAAGTGATTAGGGTCGGGCGCCTGGCAGACCGACAGCCGGCGCATGGCAGGTGCCACATCCGCCACGGGCTGAACCTTGAGACAGTCGCCAAGTGGCGGCAGTGGACCCGCATTACCTCATCCTGGGGTTCGAACTCAACCAGCCTGCCGACGGACGGTCCGGTCAGTCACCCTTCTCCGAACCCGGCGTGCCAGGCGACGCTTCGACGCTAGCGACCCGATCGAGGTTTGCGATCAGGCGCGTCAGCAGGGCCACGAGCAGCCCGGCCTCCTCGTCCGTGAAGCCGCGCAGTACCTCCTGATTGCCCCGAAGCAGGGCAGCAACCGCGTCCGGCAGGCGCGCTTGTGCCACCTCCGTCAGGGTGATGCGGCTGCTGCGCCCATCGGCCGGGTCAGGCGCGCGTTGGATCAGCCCGTCCCGCTCCATGCGAGCGAGCATCTGGGCCATCGGCGGCTGCTCGATCCTGGCGAAGCGGGCGAGATCACGTTGCGTGCTTGCCCGGCCATCCCGAAGTGCCACCAGCACCGGCAGATGTCCGACGCCGAAGCCGAGCGGCTTGAGCCGCGCCTCGCTGAGGCGGGCGAACCCGCGCGCCGCGAGACTGATCAGGTGCCCAGGCGTCGAGAGCACGTCCAGGTCCATCGCACCTCACCCCTTGCAGCCACCGTCGCCATGAAGCATACGTGCATATGTAAAATGGTTGACTGCTAACGCAACACCCGCACCATGCAAGGAGAGACCCAATGGACGATGACGTCGAGGTCCTCGAACACATCTACGATCGCTTCAACGCGCGGGACATAGATGGTGTGCTGACCTTGCTCGCCGATGATGTCGCCTGGGCCAACGGCATGGATGGTGGCCACGTCCATGGCCACGAGGCGATACGCGAGTACTGGACGCGCCAGTGGACCATGGTCAGTCCGCACGTCGAGCCTGTGGGCTTTCATCGAACTGCGGATGGCGCAATCATCGCAGAGGTCCGGCAGTCCGTCCGCGATCTCGAAGGCAAGCCGCTCCAGGGCCAGACGCACGGGTTGAAGGACAAGGCGGTCGGGCACGTGTTCCGTCTTCGCGAGGGCAAGGTGGCTCGCTTCGACATCCAGGATGCCGCCTAGCAGGCTGTTGGGTCGCTCAGGCGCGGACGTTGCCAGACCTCCTCGGCGAGGCGCCACAGGAGGCTGCAACCATGGTCCCGGGCGGGCCGGTCAGGGATGCAGTCTCGGTCAAAGCGGCGGCGAGTGCCGGGCTGCGGCGCTGGGAGGTCCGCGCCGCGATGACGTAGGTGAACGGGCGCCTTGAGGCGGCCCTTTCCGGAACAGCGCGCGGCCCTATAAGCGGCAGGCCGGGCACAGGATGCCGGCGTGATCGACCGGGTGCCGATGTGGAAGTGAAGTGGCTGGAGGATTTCCTCAGTCTTGCGGCGACGCGCAGCTTCTCGCGCTCGGCCGAGGCACGACGGGTCACGCAATCGGCGTTCAGCCGCCGCATCAGGTCGCTGGAAGTCTGGCTCGGCACCGAGCTCCTCGATCGTTCCACCTACCCGATCACGCTGACCGCCGACGGCCGCATCTTTCGCGAGACGGCGGAGGAGGTGGTCCGCCTTGTCTATTTCAGCCGGACGGAGTTTCGCGACCGCCAGCGCAGCGAGCGTCCCCAGATCCCGGCGATCGCGCTGACAGCACTGCACACGCTGGCGATCACCTTCCTGCCGCAATGGCTGACCAGCATACGCGCGCGACTGGGCCCGATGACCACGCGGGTATTGCCGGAGAACTTCAATATCTGCGTCCAGGCACTGGTCGAGGGTGGCTACGACTTCTTCCTGACCTTTCACCACCCCAGCATCCCGGTGCCGCTCGACCCCAGCCGCTTCCCGCATCTCGTGGTCGGGCGTGACGATCTCACCGCGGTCGCGAGGCCGGACCAGGCGGCGGCGTGGCGGGCCGAGGGGCGGATGCCCCTGCTGCAATACTCGCGGGGCTCGTTCCTCGGCCTGCTGGCCTCGATAGCCCAGGGCCAGGAGGGGGCGCCACCGGTCTACGTCGCCCATACCAACGAGAACTCCATGGCCGAGGCGATGAAGTTCATGGCGCTGGAAGGCCATGGCATCGCCTGGCTGCCGCGTGGCCTGATCGGTCGCGACATCGCCGAGGGCACGCTCGCCGTCGTGGCACCGGCGATGCCGATGGAGGTCAGGCTCTACCGCAACGCGGAAAGGTCGCGCAGCCTCGCCGAGCAGGTCTGGACGGCGGCCAGCCAGCTCGCGGAAGGTTATGCGCAAACGGAATAAACCAGTCGGCAATAGCATTGGCGCGGTTTTGGCCGTTCACGTATGACATCCGTGCGACGGAGGAAATAGTCCTACGCCGCGCCCGTGAGCCTAGGCTCACCCCCGCCAACGATCCATTGCCGCTCCACGCCTGACCTCAGGCATGGCACGGCTCCCTGCTGCAACCGGTGGCCGCACCCGCCTCGGCGGAGCGATGCCGCATGCCCGAAGGACTGCCATGTCTGCCTCGAGTACTCGCCTTGAACATGATCTGCTCGGCGATCATGCCGTCCCGGCTACCGCCTATTACGGCGTGCACACGGTTCGTGCCGTCGAGAACTTCCCGATTACTGGCCAGACGATCGGCTCCTGCCCGGAGCTGATCATTGCACTGGCCTGCATCAAGGAAGCGGCGGCCCTGGCCAATGCCGAGCTGGGCCTGCTGGACACCGCTCGCCGCGATGCCATCGTCGCCGCCTGCCGCGAGATCCGCGCCGGCGCCCTCCACGACCAGTTCGTGGTCGATCTGATCCAGGGCGGTGCCGGGACCTCGACCAACATGAACGCCAACGAGGTCATCGCCAACCGGGCGTTGGAGATCCTCGGCCACGCGCGCGGCGACTATGCCCATCTGCACCCCAACGAGCATGTGAATCTCGGCCAGAGCACCAACGATGTCTACCCGACGGCGCTGAAGGTCGCGTCGTGGTTCGGCATCCACCGGCTGGTCGAGGCCATGGCCACGCTGCGCGGCGCGTTCGCCGCCAAGGCCGTCGAGTTCGCCGACGTGCTGAAGATGGGCCGGACCCAGCTGCAGGACGCCGTGCCGATGACGCTCGGGCAGGAGTTCGGCACCTACGCCCACATGCTGGGCGAGGACGAGGCGCGGCTGATCGAGGCCGCACAGCTGATCCGCGAGATCAACCTGGGTGCCACCGCCATCGGCACCGGGATCACCGCGCATCCGGACTATGCCGAGCGGGTCCGCGCCCGGCTGGCGGAGATCACCGGCATCGACCTCTTCACCGCCCCCGACCTCGTCGAGGCGACGCAGGACTGCGGCGCCTTCGTGCAGGTCTCGGGCGTGCTCAAGCGGGTCGCGGTGAAGCTGTCGAAGACCTGCAACGACCTGCGGCTGCTCTCGTCCGGCCCGCGGGCGGGCTTCAACGAGATCAACCTGCCGGCACGGCAGGCCGGCTCCTCGATCATGCCGGGCAAGGTGAACCCGGTGATTCCCGAGGTGGTCAACCAGGTGGCGTTCGAGGTGATTGGCAACGATGTCGCCATCACCTTCGCCGCCGAGGCCGGCCAGCTGCAGCTCAACGCCTTCGAGCCGTTGATCGCCTACAGCCTGTTCCGCAGCCTCGCCCACCTGCGCGCCGCCTGCCTGACGCTGGAGGCGAACTGCATCCGGGGCATCACCGCCAACCGCGAGCGGTTGCGGGCGAGCGTCGAGCAGTCGATCGGCATCGTCACCGCCCTCAACCCCTATATCGGCTACCGCCATGCCACCGAGGTGGCGCTGGAGGCGCACCAGACCGGCCGCGGCGTCTACGAGCTCGTGCTGGAGAAGCAGCTGATGCCAAAGGCGCAGCTCGATGCGGTCCTGCGGCCCGAGATGCTGACGCGCCCGCAGCCGATCGTCGCCAGAACCTGATCTCATCAGAACAACACAGGGTAGGACTCGAGATGCAACACGCACATCCGCCGAAGAAAAGTCGGCTGACCTTATGGATCGGGCTCGGCGTCGTCCTCGGGATCGCCGTCGGCTTCGCCTGCAACCAGCTCGCTGGCGGCCCGGACGAGGCGAAGGCCGTGGCCGCGAACTTCACCGTGGTCACCGACATCTTCCTGCGGCTGATCAAGATGATCATAGCACCCCTGGTCTTCGCCACCATCGTCTCGGGCATCGCCAGCCTGGGTGATGCCAAGACCGTGGGCGGCATCGCCTTCAAGGCCATGGGCTGGTTCATCATCGCCTCGGTCGTCTCGCTGTCGATCGGCCTGGTCATGGCCAACCTGCTGCAGCCGGGTGCCGGGCTGAACCTGCCCATGCCCACCGCGGTCGAGACCGGGCTGAAGGCCGACGCGATCAACTTCCGCGACTTCATCACCCATGTCTTCCCGACCAGCGTGGTGCAGGCCATGGCGGGCAACGAGGTGCTGCAGATCCTCGTCTTCTCGGTGTTCTTCGGCGTCGCCGTCGGTGCCCTGCCCCGCGAGCTGTCGGCCCCGCTGCTCAAGGTGATCGACGCCGTGGCCTCGGCCATGTTCAACGTCACCGACTATGTGATGCGCACCGCACCGCTCGGCGTCTTCGCGGCCATGGCGGCGGTGGTGACCGTGCAGGGCATCGGCGTGCTGGCCGACTATGGCCGGTTCATCGGCGCCTTCTATCTCGGCCTCGTCGTGCTCTGGACCGTGCTGATCGGCGCCGGCTGGGCGATCCTGGGCGGCGAGGTCTGGCGGCTGCTCAAGCTCCTGCGCGAGCCCATGCTGCTGGCCTTCTCCACCGCGTCCAGCGAGGCCGCCCTGCCGAAGACCATCGAGCAACTGGACGCGTTCGGCGTGCGCGAGCGCATCTCAGGCTTCGTCCTGCCGCTCGGCTACTCGTTTAACCTCGACGGCTCGATGATGTACCAGGCGTTTGCCGCGCTGTTCATCGCCCAGGCGTTCGGGATCGAGTTGAGCTTCGGGCAGCAGGCGACGATGCTGCTGGTGATGATGATCACCTCCAAGGGCATCGCCGGCGTGCCACGCGCGTCGCTGGTGGTGGTGGCCGCGACCGCACCGCTGTTCGGCCTGCCGGCCGCGGGCATCCTGCTGATCATGGGGATCGACCAGCTCCTCGACATGGGCCGGACGATGACCAACGTGCTCGGCAACGGCCTCGCCACCGCCGCCGTGGCCAAGTGGCAGGGCGAGATCGAATCGGAGGAGGTGGAGGTGGAGATGAAGCTGGCTGCCTGAGCCGATGGGCGATCGCGCACGAGCTCTGGTGCGGCCGGATCGCCCAACCTTTTGGCGTGTGTGGAGTTGCAGTGGAGGCCGGACGCAACGACGTGCTACCTTGGTCGAAGCTCCACCCCTGGAAGGCCGTCCCGGATGCCGCACCCTGCCGCAAGCCTAATCCCGACGACACCGTCCAGACTGAGCCCATACGGGGGACCCAGGCGCCCAATTGATCTTCTATACGGATAGCGGAGGCTGCTACGATGAGTTTGCGGTACGTTGTCGGGATCAGAACCAAGCAAGTAGCGGATCAGATAGCGGTCGATGCCGAGGACGCGCTCATTGCCGCCCTCATGGTGAAAATGGCGCATCCGGAAGCCGCGATCACCTACGTCCGCAAGCAAAACACCCGCGGCGATCGCCGCCATCCGCATGCCAGCCCTATCGAGGTAAGTTAGAGCTGGCCCTTATTCCCGGCATGCCCGCGACGTAACTGGTCACTTGAGATCAACCTCAGCCCGACGCCTTGGCTCAACTACCGGCCGTCGAGCGCTCTCCGCCGATGCGGAGGCGCCATCTATCTGCCGACCTGACCCCAAAAGCCGGTCTTGCGCCCATGCTGTTCCTGCAGCCGCGCCACGAAGGCGTGGTGCGACTCGAAGCGACCATGGTCGCTGATCGCGGGCTCGAGCGTACGGCATTCCAGCAGATGCCGTGCCGCATGCCGGTAGCGTGTGGACTTGGCACCGTCCAGGGTGTCCTCAATCATCGCCCGGCGCAGCAGGACGGCGGCGAGCGGCTGCTTGCCCTCCAGCGCTTTGGCGGCAGGGTCGAGGAGAAAATAGAGATTGCCGTCGAGCTCCTGGCTGCGCTCGAGCACGAGCCTGGCCGCGTAGCGCAACTCGGGCCAATCGACCAGGAAGCTCAAGGCAACGGCAACGTGCGGGAAGCCCAGCGCGTGATCGAGCGCCTTCCGTTCCGCCTCGACGTCCTCGAAATCGGGCAGGGCCTTGAGATAGGCGCGCAAGTGACCCGCATCGAGGCGAGCCTTGAACTTCGCCCACCGGAACTGCTGGGCCTCGTCCAGGCGATCGGTGGCCACGAGTGCGTCGACCCAGCTCTGTTCCCAGCTGCTGGTCGCCGTTCCTTCGAGCGCCAGGGCCCATTCGTCCTCGACCTGTCGGGCGGCAGGCTCGTTCGGTGCCCCTTGCTCGAGGAAACCCAGGGCTTCTTCGGCGCGTCCAACGGCGAGCAGGCGGCTCGCGATCGCAGCGGCTCCGTGCGGGGATCGGCGATCGGTCACGTGCGCGATGAACGTGTCGATGTCACCCTCGCTGTCGGCGATGTCCTGCAGGGCACAGCGGAGCGCCCCGGCCCTGGAATCAAAGCTGCCCTTATTCCGTGGGCGCTCCGCCAGGGCCGCCGTCAACCGCTGCTTGAGCCGCGCAACGCCGGTTCCCTGGAGCGCCGGCAGGATGACCTCGACCAGCCGGTCGTACTCGCCATAGCCGTTGCCCGTCACGGCCTCGAAGACCCGGTCGGCGAGCCGCACGGGATCGGGTGCTGCCCGGGCGGCAATGGCACCCAGATCCAGGCAGGCCTGGCGGAACACGTCACCGACGTCGCCACGACTGTCGTCGACGCGGTTCAGGACCGGCTCGGCCAACCCAAGGAACCGCCACATCAGCTCGAGCGCCAGATCGGGGCGAGTGTCGGCCACCTTCTCGGTGATCGACGCGCGCTGCAGTTCGAGGTCTTTCACGAAGGCCCGACGCTTTTGCCAGTCGACGAAGGAGCGGGCCTGCCGCAGGGTCGTGAGCCGCTTGCCGAGATCGGCGGCAACGGCCTCGGCACCGGCCTCGGCGGCGAGCTCGAGCCGCAATCGGCGCTTGATCCCGGCATCCCCCGTGCCGAGCTCGAGCAGGATCTCGGCCAGCCGCCTGGCGCCGAGCGCTTCGAGATTGGCCGGGTTGAGAGCCTTCTTCGACACCATCCGTCGCTATGCCACCATTCGCCGTGCCGGGTCGAACGGTGCCAGGTCGACAAGGCGGGCCGCTTCCTCGACGATCAGGTCCGCCATGGCCTCGCCGCTGGCCGGTGCGTTGAGGATGCCCCAGACACTATGGCCGGTGGCGACATAGGCGCCCTTGATCCCGGCAACCGGTCCGAGCAACGGCAGCCCGTCCTGCGTCACCGGCCGGTAGCAGGCCTGCACGGTCAGCAACCGAGCCTGTGCCAGCGCGGGTGCCACGATCTCGGCCATCGCCCGCAGCACCGTCGCCGCTCCCGGATCGGGGCTGACCTCGGCGGGGTCCGCGGGCAGCGGCGGCCGGGGCGAAAAGCCACAGACATAGGTCGTGCCGTCGCCGCGCGGGAACACTTCCGGCGTGGACTCGGTGCCATCCGCGGCGACAAGGTCGACGAACAACGCGTCGGCCGAGATGGTGCTGCCCGTCTCGAGCACCACGCTGTTGCCTTTCAGGCCGTGCACGGGCGGCAGCGGCAGCCCGCAACAGGCTGCCGTCGACCATGGGCCCATCGCGATCACCACCGCGTCGGCCGGCATGGCCGCGCCGTCCACCATGACGCCGGCGACGCTCGTGCCCCCGGGATCGAGCAGCACTCTCGTCACCCTGCCCTGCTGCAGCTTGGCGCCGTGCAGTGCGGCCGCCTGCATCATCGCCTCGGTGAACCGCGCCGGGTGCACCTGCGCCGTCGTCGCGCCCGTGCTCAGCCTGCCCCGAACCAGGGCGCGCTCACCGAGCCAGCTGGGCCCACCGACGCTACGTCGGCGCGGCAAGCCTGCGGCACGTGCCTGCACGCTCCAGCTGTCGAGGCGGCGGTAGCCCCAGCGGTTCCCGTCCAGCTGCTCGGCGAGCTCGGCATGGAAGGCGAAGCTGCGCCGGGCGAGCGGGCCCAGAGGCGAACCGTCACACCAGTCTTGCGCCAAGAAGCCGCCGGCCTTGCCCGACGCGGCGCAGGCAAGGCCCGTGCGCTCGACCACGACCGCCTCGACCTGCCGGCGGCTGAGAAAGTAGGCCGTGCACGCTCCGACAACGCCACCACCGCAGATGACCACGCGCATGGCACTTCCATTCCGCCGCTCGGCTGCCGCACTACTCTCGGGCGGCCTAGTCGCGCTGGCAACGCGAGTCCAGGATGCACTGGCTCGGACGCCGCTGGCGTTTTCCCGGCCGATCTAGCCTTCGCGGCGCTTCCTTTCCGCATCGTCCCAGGCGGTGAGCGCCTGGTAGTCCGGGACGAAGCCGAGCCCCTTCCTGGCATCGGACGATACGGCCAGCTGCGAGGTGACGACGTCGATCAGGGCCGGGGCGTTGGCCAGGGCGCGCCCGAGGGCGGCCTCGAGGTCGCCTGGCTGCTCGACCCGCTCGCCATGGAGCCCGAACGCCCGGGCCATCGCTGCGTAGTCGGAGTGGGCCAGCGTCGTGCCGACGACCCGGCCGCCGTAATTGGTCTCCTGGTCGTAGCGCTCGATGTTCCAGGCGGCGTTGTTGGAGACGATGAACACGGCCTTGGCACCGTGCCGCACGGCGGTGTCGATCTCCATGGCGTTGATGCCGAACGCACCGTCGCCGGTGATGCAGATCACCTGCCGCTCGGGACAGGCGAGGGCGGCGGCAATGGCGTAGGGCGTGCCGACGCCGAGGCAGCCGAAGGCGCCGGCGTCCAGGTAGGTCCGGGCCTCGATCCCGACCCGGGCGAAGCTGAGCAGGTCGCCACCGTCGGCGATCGCGATATAGTCAGGGTTGGCCACGGCCTTGATCGCGGCGAAGATCGCGCCCGGGTGGATCTTGCCGTCGCTGCCGACGGTCTGTCGGCTCGCGGACGCCGCCGCGGAGGCCATGCGCTCCAGGTGCCGGCTCCGCAGACCGTCGGCCCAGGCCCGGTCGACCGCCGGCTCGCGATTGCCCGCGGCCGCGACC
>JBATRI010000052.1:0-5111 GCA_049292515.1 Geminicoccaceae bacterium | reverse complement strand
GCAGCTCGGCCGTGACGGCATCGAGCCGCCCGCGGGTCGCGGCATCGAGCTCGGTCGAGCGGCCGGGGAAGCGCAGCTCGCTGCGATAGATCGGCGGCAGGTCGGCATTGGTCGGCACCGGTGACGGGACGGTGGCGGCACGCTGCTGCGCCGCCTCCAGCTGCCGGCCGAGATCGGCGATGATCCGATCGCGGTCGCCCACGCGATGGGACGCGACGGCGACCACCGTGAGCAGCACCCCTGCCGCGCTGGCCGCCAGCAACGGGCGCGGGCCGAACCGGTGAACGAGCACCTCAAGCCATTCCGGGATCGGCCAGGCAGGCGGGAGGGGCGAGCGTTCGGCCGAGTCGGTGGGTGCCGCCGACGGCTCCCAGTCCCACCGGTCCTCGGCGCCGCGCCGGTCATGTGCCAGGCTCTCCGCATCGTAGCGGACACGATGCTGCGGATCGCGCAACGCCTCGTAGGCTTCGACCAGCTGGCGAAAGCCTTCATCGTCGCCGGCAGCGGCGTTGCCGTCGGGGTGCAGCAGCTTGGCCCGGTGCCGAAAGGCGCTCTTGATGTCCTCGGCGGAAGCCGTGCGGTCGACGCCGAGCGCGGCGTAGTACCCCCTTGGATCGCTGGCCGCGGCCATGCCACTGGTCTCCGCTCGCTGCCGAAGCCGACACCGACTATACAGCCCGCCGGCCGCGATGCAAAAAGGCGCGGCTTCGCGCAAGGTCGACGGCGAGGATAGGCAATGCCCGGTACGGTGACGGTGGATGAGTTCGGCAACACCCGGGACGGGCTTGCCGTTGAACGGCTGACCATGACCAACACGGCCGGCATGCAGGTAAGCCTGCTCACCTATGGCGGCGTGATCAGCGCCATCCGGGTGCCGGACCGCGACGGCACGCCCGGCAACGTGGTGCTGGGGTTCGCCGAACTCGGCGCCTATCTGGAGCGGAGCCCCTATTTCGGTGCGATCACCGGGCGCTACGCGAACCGCATCGCCGGCGCCCGCTTCGCGATCGGCGGGCAGGAGTGCAAGCTCGCGGCCAATGACGGGCCGAACTCCCTGCACGGCGGGGCGGTCGGGCTCGACAAGCGGGTCTGGCGTGCCACACGCCTGCCGTCAGCCGACGGGCCGGGGGTGACCATGAGCTATCTCAGCCCGGACGGCGAGGAGGGCTACCCGGGCAGGCTCGAGATCGACGTCACCTACACCCTGACGGACGCGAACGAGCTGCGGATGGACTACCGCGCCGTCACCGACCGGCCGACCCACGTCAATCTCACCAACCACGCCTATTTCAACCTCGCCGGTAGCGGCGACGTGCTCGGCCATGAGCTGACACTGCTGGCCGGCGCCTTCACGCCCGTCGACGCCACGCTCATCCCGACCGGCGAGATCGCGGACGTGGCCGGCACACCGTTCGATTTCCGTACGCCACAGACGATCGGGTCACGCATCCGCACGCCGGACGCTCAGCTGGTGCTGGCCCGCGGCTACGACCACAACTACGTTCTCGATGGTTCAGGCGGCGGCCTCGCACTTGCCGCCCGCGTCCGCGAACCGGTCTCGGGCCGCATCCTCGAGGTCGAGACCACCGAGCCCGGCATCCAGTTCTACAGCGGCAATTTCCTCGACGGCTCGCTCGTCGGCTCGGCGGGCCAGATCTATCGGCAGGGCGACGGGTTCTGCCTCGAGACCCAGCACTTCCCGGACAGCCCCAACCAGCCGGGCTTCCCCTCGACCCTGCTGGAGCCGGGATCGACCTATGCCACCACGACCGTCTACCGGTTCACGACCGATACGGGGCGCTAACCCCGCCTTAACGGTCGGCACCTATGCTGGTCCCGGTTGGCCGCTGGCTGCGGCCTCGGGAGATTGCGATGACCGCGCTCAGCTTCGAGCTCCAGCCAGCGCTGAAGGCCCTGGCAACACCTGATCGGGTGCCGCGGCAGCAGCTGCTCATGGCGGCAGCCACGTTCCTCGGCGCGCTGGCACCGTGGGTGCTGCTGGTCACGGCCTATGGCGGCCTCGGCCAGTCGGCGGCTGCATGCTTTGCCGGGCCGCTGGCGATGTGAGTGGCGCCACTCAGCCCATCTTGAGGGCGGCCAGGAAGGCCTCCTGCGGGATCTCGACCTGGCCCACCTGCCGCATGCGCTTCTTGCCCTCCTTCTGCTTCTCGAGGAGCTTGCGCTTGCGGCTGATGTCGCCGCCGTAGCACTTGGCGAGCACGTCCTTGCGGAACGCCTTGACCGTCTCGCGGGCGACGATGCGGCCGCCGATCGCGGCCTGGATGGCCACCTGGAAGTTCTGCCGCGGGATCAGCTCCTTGAGCTTCTCGGTGATGCCCCGGCCCTTGCTCTCCGCATTGCTGCTGTGGACGATCATCGACAGCGAATCGACCCGGTCGCTGTTGATCAGCAGGTCCAGCTTGACCAGATCGCTCTCGCCATAGCCGTCGAGGTGATAGTCGAAGCTGGCATAGCCGCGGCTGATCGACTTCAGGCGGTCGTAGAAATCGTAGACCACCTCGTTGAGCGGCAGCCGGTAGACCACCATGGCGCGGTTGCCGACATAGGTCAGTTCCTGCTGGATGCCGCGCTTCTCGGTGCAGAGCTGCAGAATGCCGCCCAGATAGTCGTCGGGCACCAGGATCGTGGCCCTGATCCACGGCTCCTCGACATGGTCGATGCGGGTCGGGTCCGGATAGTCGGCCGGGTTGTGCAGCTCCATGGTGTCGCCGCTGCTGGTGTGGATCCGGTAGACCACAGAGGGGGCGGTGATGACGATGTCGAGGTCGAACTCGCGCTCCAGCCGCTCCTGGATGATCTCCAGGTGGAGCAGCCCCAGGAAGCCGCAGCGGAAGCCCAGCCCCAGGGCCGAGCTGCTTTCCGGCTCGTACTCGAAGCTCGCATCGTTGAGCCGCAGCTTGCCCAGGCTGTCGCGCAGGTTGCCGTAATCGTCAGCGTCGGTCGGGTACATGCCGCAGAAGACCACGGGCTGGCTCGGGCGGAAGCCGGGCAGCGGCCCGTCGGCCGGCTTGCGATCGTCGGTGACCGTGTCGCCGACACGGGCGTCGCCGATCTCCTTGATGGCGGCGGTGATGAAGCCAACCTCGCCCGGGCCCAGCCGGTCGATCAGCAGGGCCTTGGGTGTCAGCACGCCGACCCGATCGATCAGATGCGCCGCACCGGTACCCATGAAGCGGATCTTCTGACCCTTCTGCAACGTGCCGTTCTTGACCCGGATCAGCGTCACCACGCCCAGATAGCTGTCGTACCAGGAGTCGATCACCAGCGCCTGCAGCGGCGCTTCGGCGTCGCCCTGCGGCGGCGGCAGGCGATGCACGACCGCTTCCAGCACGTCTTCGATGCCGATCCCGGTCTTGGCCGAGATCATCAGCGCGTCCGACGCGTCGAGACCGATGATGTCCTCGATCTGCTGCCGCATCTTGTCGGGCTCGGCCGCCGGCAAGTCGATCTTGTTGAGGACCGGCACGATCTCGAGATTGGCGTCGATCGCCTGATAGGCGTTGGCCAGCGTCTGCGCCTCGACGCCCTGCGTCGCGTCGACCAGCAGCAGCGCCCCTTCGCAGGCGCGCATCGACCGGCTGACCTCATAGGAGAAGTCGACGTGGCCGGGCGTGTCGATCAGATTGAAGACGTAGTCGTTGCCGTCGCGGGCCGAATATTTCAGGCGCACCGACTGCGCCTTGATGGTGATACCGCGCTCGCGCTCGATGTCCATGGAATCGAGCACCTGCGCGGTCATCTCCCGCGCATCCAGGCCACCGCACTTCTCAATCAGCCGATCGGCCAATGTCGACTTGCCGTGATCGATGTGGGCAACGATGGCGAAATTGCGGATGCGGGAAAGGTCGGTCATGTGGTCAAGGCTCGTTTTTCCGAGGTTGGCCAAAGGCACGGCCAAGTTCCTGATGGCCATGGATTACGCGCATAATTCGACATCCTTCGGCACCTGGCCGATAAAACAGCACATAAGGCGGCACCGGGAACGAGCGCAGACCGGATGCGATCTCCGGTCGCTCGCGCCCGAGCAGCGGTCGCTCCGCAAGTAGCTTGGCCGCCGCGACAATTATCTCAAGCATAGCATCTGCGCGTTCGTCGCCGCTTGCGAGGGTGATCCAGAGCCTGATGGCACGCAGCTCCCGCACTGCGTGAATGGTGTAGGTGGGTGCGGGCACCTCGGCTAGTCGTCCAGGTACGAGCGCCCCTCAGCTTTGATCTCCGCCATCAACTCGTCGCTCATCTCGTAGACCCGACCTGCAGCGAGGTCCGCGTCCGCCTCCGCGACCGCAGCCTTCAACCAATCGAGCTTGGCCTGTTCCAGGTGATGGTGCTCCTCGTAGGAGTACAGCACCGCCACCGGTCTACCATTCTTCTCGATGGTCACGGGCGCCTTCTGCGCTTCCAGCAACAGCTCACCAAAATGGTTCTTGGCGTCCTTGGCGGACATCGTGCGCATAGCGATCTCCCCACATCTGTAGCCAAAGTAGCCATTCTGGACACCGACGTCAAAGCAATCGCTAACGCAACACCGCACCCGCCGCCTTTTCGGCCGCCGCCACGATCCGGCCCGCTACCGCTTCGATCTCGCTCTCGGTCAGGGTCCGGTCGCCGGCCTGCATGCGGACCGCCACGGCCAGGGATTTCCTGCCCTCACCGACGCCAGGGCCGGCATAGACGTCGAACAGGCGCAGCTCGCGGATCAGCCGCCGGTCGACGCCCTTGATCGCGTCCAGCAACCGGGCGGCAGGCACCGCCGCGTCGACCACGAAGGCGAAGTCGCGGTCGACCGGCGGGTAGGGCAGCGCCTCCAGCGCGGGGCGCGCCTTGCTGGCCCGCGCCTTGGGGAGCGGCACGGCGTCGAGATCGAGCTCGAACGCCGTGACCGGTGCCGTGAGGTCGAAGGTCCTGGCGACGCGGGGATGCAGCTCACCGAACGCGGCCAGCACCTGCCGGCCCTGGCGCAGGATGCCGGAGCGGCCGGGATGGTACCAGGCGGGCGCGTCACCCGCGACCTGCACGCTGTCCGGCTTGATGCCGAGGGACGCCAGCGCCGCCAGGGCGTCGGCCTTGGCGTCCAGCGCATCGACCGGCCG
>JBATRI010000051.1:0-3077 GCA_049292515.1 Geminicoccaceae bacterium | reverse complement strand
GTCGGGGGCTCGGCCAACGGCGGCAGCCAGGTCGTGGGCATCGGTTCCCACACGATCGTCGCCAGCCAGCCGCGAGCGACGGCGGCGGCCACCTCGCGCACCCGCATACCCTCGATCAGCGCCAGCGGCCGGCCATCGCCTTCGAGGACGATGTCGATCGCCGGCTCGTCCGCGCCCGAGCGCCGGGTCGCCACTGCGCGCAGCGCGCCGATGCCCGGATCGGCGCCGAGGAAGCTCACCGCGTCGATACCCACCGGCAACAGCATCGCCTCGCCGACCAACGTGCCGCCGGCGACCTGCAGAGCCGCATCGAGCAGGGCCGGGTGCAGTGGAAGCCGCTCGAAGCGAATTTCCGGCGGCCGATCCAGCTCGGCGACGGCCCGGCCGTCCGCCTGCTCCATGCCGCGGATCGCCTGAAAAGCGGGGCCGATGGCGATACCGCGCTCGGCAAGCCTGCTGCGCCATGCCGGGCGATCGATGTGTGCCCCGGCGGCGGGCCGCATGGCCACAGGCTCGGCCATGCGCGCCGTGGCGATGGCGCGGGCGTGAGCGACCCAGGTCCCGCCGCTGCGGCTGCTCACCGTGATTTCATCTGCCGCCGACACCGTCGTCACGAGACGGACCGGCTGATCGGGGCCGAGGACGATCGGCTCGAGAAAGCGGACCTCGGCGAGGCTCGACCGGCCCGGCGGTGCCGCGGCCGCCATCACGACCAGGATCAGCGCCCCCGGCACCACGATCCGGCCCCCCACCTGGTGATCGGCGAGCCAGGGCAGCTCGGCCAGATCGAGGTCGGTGACGAGCTGGCGCCCCGGTGAGGGCAGGTCGAGCAGGCGACCGGGCAGGGGTGACGACGGCGGTGGCCGCAGACTGCGTCGTGCCGCGAATCGCTGCCGGTCGAACGGATAGAGTGGCAGCGCCACCTGTCGGCCGGGCTGTGGCCCCAGTTCAGGATGCGGCCCATGCTGGGGTTCGGCCGTCGCCAGATCCTGGGGTCGCTCGACGCATACCCACCAGGGCAGCCGGGCGCGTCCCGTGGCGGCACTGTGGCAGACATCGGCGAACGTGTCGGGATGCGCTACAAGGTGCGCCCGGTAGCGCTCGATCAGCTCCTTGAGCACCGCGGGTGTACGCGCCGAGATCAGCAGGCGAGGAGCGCCGCCCAGCGGCGGCATGGCAGCGGACCCGGATTCGCCAGGTGGCGGGGTCACGACCAGATGCGCGTTGGTGCCGCTGAAGCCGAAGCTGCTGACGCCGATCGCACGAAGAGGCACGGCGACCTGATTCACCGGTACGCGAATATCGGCTCCGCCGAGCTCGATGTGCGGGTTGAGCCGCTCGAAGTGCAGGGACGGCGGCACCTCGCCACGTTTGGCCATCAGCACGGCCTTGATCAGGCCCATGATGCCGGCGCCGGCGGCCAGGTGGCCGATATTGCTCTTCAGCGAGCCCACCCAGAGCGGACGGTCCTGGTCCCGGTCCCGGAAAAGGCTCGCCAGCGCGTGCAGCTCGATCGGGTCGCCGAGGCTGGTGCCGGTGCCGTGCGCCTCGATCGCGTCGACGTCGGCCGGCGTCAGCCCGGCGTTGGCCAGCGCTGCCCGGATCACCGCCTCCTGCGCCCGGCCCGACGGGGCGGTAAGCCCGGCGGCACGGCCGTCGTGATTGAGGGCACTGCCGCGGATTACCGCCCGCACGCGATCGCCCGCCTGCAGTGCGTCCGCCAGGCGCTTGAGCACGACGACACCGCAGCCCTCGCCCTGGCCGAAGCCGTCGGCGCGCGCATCGAACGGCTTGCAGCGGCCGTCCGGGGCCAGCATCCGCGCCCGGCTCAGTGCCACCGGCACGTGCGGCTCCAGCAGCAGATGCGCGCCACCCGCCAGCGCCACATTGCATTCGCCACGGCGCAGGCTGGCGACGGCGAGATGCGTCGCCACCAGCGAGGACGAGCACGCCGTATCGACCACCAGCGCCGGCCCGGTGAGACCGAGAACGAAGGCGAGGCGGCCGGCGGCAACGCTGGCGACCGCACCCGACAGCATGTGGGTATCGATCCGCTCGGGTGCTGCCATGGCACCCAGCAGATGGTCGGTGCCATTAAGGCCGAGAAACACGCCGACTGGTTGCCGCTGCAGACGGTCGGGCGCGATGCCGGCATCCTCCAGCGCATGCCATGCCACCTCGAGCAGCAGCCGCTGCTGCGGGTCCATGCTCTCGGCCTCGCGCGCGGCGATCCCGAAGAGGTCGGCATCGAATCCGTCCACGTCGTCGAGGAACGCGGCCTGCCGGAAGGCGATGCGGCCTGGCGCATCCGGGTCGGGATCATACCAGCTGGCAGCGTCCCAGCGGTCGGGCGGAACCGGACGGACGGAGTCGCGGCCGTCCACCAGATTCTGCCAGAAGCTCGCTACGTCGCCGGCGTCGGGCACACGGCACGCCATGCCCACGACCGCGATCGGCGCGTTGCGCTCGGCCTCCAGCCGGTCGACCTTGGTACGCAAGGCCGCGATCGCGCGCACCGCATCCTTGAGTCTGCCGGTCAGCGGATCGCTCAATGGACGGTCTCGCCGAGTAGCCGGTCGGCCGCATCCAGCTCGCGTTCGAGCATTGCTGCCAGCTCCGCCGTATCGAGATCAGCCAGCGCATCGAAATCGTCGCCGTCGGCCGGGGGCGCGACCACGCTGGCCAGCGGCCCGGCCGCCAGATGCTGCGCAAGCTCGGTGCAGGTCGGGTGGTCGAAGACCAGTGTCGCCGGCAGCTTCGTCGCCGCCAGTGCCGCCAGCGCGTTGCGTAGCTCGACCGTCATCAGCGAATCCAGGCCCAGCTCGCGCAGCGGCGCGCCGGCAGGCACCGCCTCGGCGCGATCGAGGCCCAGGATGCGGGCAGCCGTAGCCCGCACCCGCAGGGTGAGCCGCTCGAATCGGTCCGCAGGCCGCAGGGCCGCCAACTCGTCGGCCAGGGTCGCCTCGGCCATCGGCCGCTTTGCCTCGACGGACTCCACTCGATCGGTTTGCGGCCGGATCTCGGCGAAGAGGGGTGGCACGCTGCCGCCGAACCTGGCGCAGAATATGGCCCAATCG
>JBATRI010000050.1:0-5269 GCA_049292515.1 Geminicoccaceae bacterium | reverse complement strand
GGCGGGCTCGGCGTAGAGCGGCTGCAACAGCGCTATCGCCGCCGGCAATTCGTCGATAACCGCACCCTCGCCGTGGAGGTCGCAGGCCAACGCCACATAGCCCAGCGACGCCAGCCGCTGCGCCCGTGAGATCGCATGGTCACCCAGGCCAAACGCCTCCGGAAAGACCAGAACGCCAGCACGGCGGCCGCTACCCGGCTCGAAGAACAGCTGGCTCCGCATGGTCAGGCCGTCGGCGGTGTAGGTCAGCGTCTCATGCTGCATGGGCATTTCCCTGGGTTGGTGGCTCGTTGGAGTCTGGCCCCCGAGCGTTGATGCGGCGCACACTAGCCAAGCCAAGACCGCCCGTCGCCGCTGAACGTGACGAGTGCGGGCCCGACGGTCCCTGCTTGTGCAATGGCGCCGGCCGGTGCTTGGTGGTCCCGGTGCATCCATCCATCGGGGAGGATCAGTCCATGTCCGTCGAAATCTGGCTCGGGTTCGTGCTGGCGTCGGCCGCTCTTCTGGTGATCCCAGGCCCGACCTTGATACTGGTCACCAGCCGCGCTCTTGCCGGCGGCAGGCGCACCGCGTGGTGGACCGTGCCGGGCGTGGCGTTGGGCGATCTGACGGCTCTGACGCTTTCGACCGCCGGTCTGGGCGCGGCGCTCGCAGCCTCGGCCACATTGTTCACAATCATCAAGCTCGCCGGCGCCGCCTACCTCGCCTATCTGGGCCTGAAGCTGTGGCGCAGCGCTGATACCGCGCCCGAGGCTCAGATTGCGCTTGGCCGCGGCAGAGGCCGGACGCTTTTTCTCGAAGCCTATGCCGTGACCGCCCTCAACCCCAAAAGCATCATTTTCTTCGTCGCTTTCGTCCCGCAGTTCATCACTCCTGCTTCGCCCATGCTGCCGCAACTGGCCGTATTGATCCCGACGTTCGTGGCCTTGGCGGCCGTGAACGCCACCGCGTTCGCACTGCTCGCAAGCAGCCTGCGGAGCATGGGTCCGGCGCCGGGCATGCGACGCTGGCTCGATCGGCTCGGCGGGAGCATCCTGATCGGCGCCGCTGCGATGATGGCGGCTTGGCGCCGGGCGGCGTGACATGCGCCCCGGTCGAGTGGGAGCCTCTGTCCGATGAAGACCAGCGAGTATAAGAGCCGCACGATGGACGGCAGGCCGCTCCATCCCGAGACGCTGATGATGGGCCTGGGCTACGCGCCTGCCCTATCGGAGGGTGCCCTCAAGCCACCCATCTTCCTGACCTCGACCTTCGTCTTCGAGACGGCCCAGCAGGGCAAGGATTTCTTCGATCTCACCGCCGGCAGGCGCCAGCTGCACGAGGGCGAGAAGCCCGGCCTCGTCTATTCGCGCTTCAACAATCCCAACTTCGAGATCCTCGAGGATCGCCTCGCGGTCTGGGACGGCGCCGAGCGCTCCGCCGTGTTCGCCAGCGGGATGGCCGCCATCGCCACCGTGATGCTGGCGTTCCTGCGCCCCGGCGATACCATCCTGCACAGCCGACCGCTCTATGGCGGCACCGAGACGCTGATCCGCAACCAGCTCACCGCGTTCGGCATCACGCCGGTCGGCTTCACCGACGGTTGCGATCCGGCCGGCATTGCGGCCGCCGCCGAGGCCGCCATGGCGCAGGGGCGGATCGGGCTGATCATGCTCGAGACCCCGGCCAACCCGACCAACGGCCTCGTCGACCTGCAGGCCGTGGCCGCCACGGCGGACTCCATCGAGCGACATCAAGGCCATCGGCCGCCCATCGCCGTCGACAACACGCTGCTGGGGCCGATGTATCAGAAGCCGCTGGAGCATCGGGCCGACCTGTCGATCTACTCGCTGACCAAGTACGCGGGCGGTCACAGCGATCTCGTCGCCGGCGGCGTCAGCGGCCGCAACGAGCTGCTGCGGCCGATCGTGCAGCTGCGCGGCGCGCTCGGCACCCAGCTCGATCCACACTCCTGCTGGATGCTGCTGCGCTCGCTTGAAACCCTGGGCATCCGCGCCGACCGCGCCAATGCCAATGGGCGGCGTGTCGCCGAATATCTGCAATCCCACCCACGGATCACCGCCGTCCATTATCTGGGTGCCCTGCCCGCGGACGACCCCCGCGCCGCCGTCTTTGCCCGCCAGTGCACCGCCCCAGGCTCGACCTTCTCCTTCGACATCGAGGGCGGCGAGGCCGAGGCGTTTGCGTTCCTCGACCGGCTGCAGGTGATGAAGCTGGCGGTCAGCCTGGGCGGCACCGAGACCTTGATCTCCCATCCGGCCTCGACCACGCACTCCGGCGTGCCGCGTGCGTTGCGCGAGGAGATCGGCCTCACCGACGCGCTGATCCGCATCTCGGTCGGCATCGAGCACATCGACGACCTGATCGCGGATCTCGAGCAGGCGCTGGCCTAGAGATCGAATCCGCAAGCGACATATCCCGTCATGCGGCTTGATCCGCCATGATCGGGCAATGCCTACAGCTCAGTATATGTCCAGGATTGCCGCCGGCGCGCCATAGCGCGCCGGCCAGTCCACGAACGGCGCATCGGTGTCGCCGACCGACAGTTCCCGCACCGAAGCTCCAGCGCCCATACGCTCGATCAGCGCGCATGCATTGTCGTCGACCATTCCCTCTGCGGCTTGGTCGCGCAGTTTGGTAGTCGCATAGTCTATCGGCGCGCCGTTTGCCTGGACGGGCCGGCCGCATACAAAGGTCCATGGCCCGATCTGTTTCTCGTGCTCGCTTTGGAGTTTTGCCGGCACTCCGAGACGCTTACTGAGCTCCGTATCAAGGGCGGCATCGACACTCTGTGTCGAGGAAGGTAGCTGAACCTCCGGCGCAGCCACGGCGGCGTCGTTGCCGTCGGGCCTCGACTTGCATCCCTGCAGAACTACCAGCAAAGCCATCACCATCGGCACAGCCCTCTTAACCATTTCACTCTCGAAAACAAACGGCGATCGGGGCACGGCACTCTCGCGATTGATTGGTGTGGTACTATCGTGCTAGTATATTCTTCCCTAGATAATACGCATTATCGTATCTATGTCGGTAACGTTATACGGGCAAAAACAAGCAGAAGTCTCCGCTCCTCGGCACAATCCCGAACGGATCAGGAGCATTTTCCATGTATGTCTTCGAAAGCGTCACCACCGAGCTTGCGGGCTGGATTCGCGCGGAGGTCGAGCTTGAGCGTGAGTTGGCCGAAGGCGCTCGAGGTGCCGCGGTCAAGCGCGTGCAGGAGTGGCTGAGCTTCCACAATATCGGCGTCGTCATCGATTCCGACTTCGGCGTAGCCACGCGCCGTAGCGTCGGCCGCTTCCAGGACCAGTCTGGCCTTCCGACCACCGGCCGAGTCGATCAGGCGACCTTTGCACGCTTGGTCGAGCCGATGCTGCGTGTTCTCCGCCGGCACGAGACTACGGGCAACGACGTGCCGGCGGCGACGATCGCCTACGGCCAGACCCATCTCGCGGTGCATCCGATCGAAATTGGCGGGCAGAACCGTGGGCCATGGGTACGCCTCTACACCGGAGGCAAGGATGGGGATGCCTGGGCTTGGTGCTCCGCGTTCGTGTCGTTCCTGATGCACCAGGCAGCCGAAACGCTGGGTCAGGATCCACCGATCCCGGGATCGGTATCTTGTGACAGCGTGGTTGCGCAAGGGAGGGAAGCAGGCCGATTTCGCTCCGAGCGCGATGCGCAGACCTTGGGCGTCCCGGCCGGCAGCATCTTCCTGGTTCGCCGTACGGCAACGGATTGGACGCATGACGGATTGGTCGTGCAATCCCACGCTGACACGTTCGATACCATCGAAGGCAACACCAACGATGACGGCGGCCGCGAGGGTTTCGAGGTGTGCGCCCGCTCTCGCAACTATATCGGCAAGGACTTCGTGCTGCTCGGCTGATCGAGCCATAGACGGCTCACGGTTTGCTGCCGACAGGCCCCACGGTCAGGTCACCCGAGCCGGAAAGAGATTCCGGTTCGGGTGTTGATAAGGGATCGTCTTGCTCCAGTGCTGCCTCGAGCCGCTCCAGTTCCGTCTCGCGGATGCCCATCTCACGTAGATGGGCCACGGTATTGCGCAGGTAGTCGGCACAGGAACCTGCCAGGCCGTGGCCCTGACGGACATGCCGCAGCACGGCGGCCTCGTCGAGGCCGCCGGCATAGTCCTCGTGCTCGGGCCTGGCGACGTAGCACCAGCCGGGCACGGATTCGGCGGCACCTTGAATAACGAGCAGCAGCCGCACCCGCCGATAGACATAGTTGTCCAGCAATTCGCGGGCATCGAGGTAGGCCGTGACCTCCGGCTCGCGTTCGGGTGCCACGCCGATGGCGCGCCCGATGCAGCGGCCGCCGGGGCGCAGACCCAGCACCAGGCCGGGTCGGCCGGCGGTGCCCCGATAATGCGTCGAGTAGATGCACAAGGCCCGGCTCCAGCCTTCGAGCACCGCCGGCTCGAATGCCTCATGGCTGAACCCGGGATTCCACATCAGCGAGCCATAGCCGAAGTACCAGACCAGCCCGTCCGGCATCTCAGTCCTTGTCGCCGTCGACCTGCGGCTCGCGGAGATAGGCTTGGCCGGCTTGGATGACCCCGCGGCGGATCGCCCGCGTGCGCTCGAACAGGTCGAACAGCGCCTTGCCATCACCCCAGCGGATCGCCCGCTGCAGTGCCACCATGTCCTCGGTGAAGCGGCCGAGCATCTCCAGCACGGCCTCGCGGTTGCCGATCAGCACGTCGCGCCACATGGTGGGATCGGAAGCGGCAATGCGGGTGAAGTCGGTGAAGCCGCCGGCAGCGTACTTGAACACCTCGGTGCGAGCTTCATCCTCCAGATCGGCGACGGTGCCAACGATGGTGTACGCGATCAGGTGCGGCAGGTGCGAGGTGATCGCCAGCACCCGGTCGTGATGCTCGGGCGTCATCACATCTACCGTCGAGCCGGCCAGCTCCCAGAGCTCACGCACCCGCTCGACCGCCAGCGGATCGGTATCCTCGATCGGCGTCAGGATGCAGCGCCGCCGCTCGAACAGCGTGCCGAAGGCCGCGTCCGGACCAGAATGCTCGGTCCCGGCCACCGGATGGCCGGGCACGAACAGGCTGGGCGTCGGCAGGTGCGGGACCACGTCGCGCACGATCTGCGCCTTGATCGAGCTCACGTCGGTGATAATGGCCGCCGGATCGAGCCCAGGCCGCATCGCGGCGGCGACGGCGCCGACGGCGGCCGGCGGCACTCCCAGCACGACGAGATCGGCACCCCGCACCGCCTCGGCCGGATCGGCC
>JBATRI010000049.1:0-6868 GCA_049292515.1 Geminicoccaceae bacterium | reverse complement strand
GAGCGGGCGCCGTTGCGGCGGGCGGCCTCGATCTGGGCGGGGCTGCGGGGGCGTGGGGCGGTGGCTGGCATGGATTGCGTCCGGTTGGGGTTGCCGGAGCATAGCACGACACAGAAATTATTCCTATTCATGTTGCCATACGCCCGCCAGCCGGTGTACCTCGCAGGTGCACCGACAAAACCGGCGCACCGTACGAGGCAGACCGTCAGCCGTCAGGAACCGGAGGTCAGGCTCAGCCGGTAGGTGGCCCCTCCCTCCACGTTGGGGGAGCGTACCGCGAGATAATAGCGCCCAGCCTTGAGCGGCACCCGCAGGCACGGCCCGCCGTCGGGGCCGGGCGCACATTCGTAGGCGTCGTTGCGATCGGTATCGGTGATCACCGAGGTGTCGGCGCGCCGCAGCGACAGCTTCGGCTTGTACATGAAGGAGTGGTTGACCGGGTCGCTGGCGCGGAAGGTATAGGTGCCCGCGGCCGGGAGATCGATCCTGAACCAGTCCTTGTCGTGGTAGGCGGAGATCCTGCTGTCGACGGGCTTGCCGGGCTCGAGCGTGCACCGCGTTCGGGCATCGGGGCCGCATTCGCGGAAGGCCGAGAGTGTGAAGCCCCCATAATAGCTTTCCTCGCAGTCGACGTAGATCGCTGTCGCCTTCACCTCGATGTAATACAGGCCCGTGTAGGTCGTCTGCCAAGAGATGAAGGCAGGGAGATCGAAGAAGCCTTTCGCCGTGCCCAGCTGCTTGCCGTTGCGATCGACCAGGCGCAGGGCCGTGGCCGGGCAGTAGGCATCGACCAGCACGCCGTAATTATAGCCCTTGTCCAGCTGCACCTTGTACCAGTCGCTGTCGCCGACGCCGAACAGATCGCCGTCGATGCCGTCGCTCCCGGTCGGCAGCGTGGCCTTGGTGTTCTTGTTGCCCGGAATATCCGTGGCGGCGTCGGCCATCGAGGCGAGCAATACGATGCCGGCGGCCACTGCCGTGCCGAACATGTTCATGGTGTGAAACTCCCTGGATGAATGTCCGGTAATGATATGTTGCCCTGTACGCTTGTCATGCGCTTTGCGCGTTTGTCCGCGGTACTCTGGTACTGGGTCGGTGCAGAGCGGTGGGATTGATGAACTGGCCGTCGTCTCACCGGGACCGAAAGGTCGGCATCGAACGGGCTGACGGTGATGTCTCTGTCGACACCAGTCCCGCTGGGCAAGGGCTCGGCCGGTGGCTGCGTCCTGGCAAGCCCGGTTAACGACACTATTCCCGGACGGCGTTCGTGATTCCCAGATGGCGTTCGCGCTTGCTGTAAGGATCGCGTTTTGGTAACATGTTACCGTAATAGATGGAGCATGCGCCCTTGGCCGAGCCGGCGGCACGCAAGATGGCGAGCTATCGAGGGCGGTTGCGCGCTCGGGGGCTGCGCCCGGTGCAGGTCTGGGTGCCGGACTTGCGCGATCCCGCCGTGCGCGACCGGCTGCGTGCCGACGCCGCACTGGTTCGCGGCCATCTCAGCACGGCTGAAGGCCACGTCTTCGTCGACGCGGCCCTGGCCGATCTGGCGGATTGGCAGGCTTGAGGCGCGGCGCCATCGTGCTGGTGGCGCTGGCCGGCGACTTTGGCAAGCCGCGCCCGGCGCTGGTGGTACAGGCCGACACCCTCACCGCCGACGATTGCGGCAGCGTCGTGATCTGCCCGCTGACCACCCATCTGACCGGTGCGGCGAGCTTTCGCGTGGCGGTCGACCCGACCGAGGCCAATGGGCTGCGTGTTCGTTCAGAGGTCATGGTCGAGAAGCTCGCCGGTGTCGCCCGCACCCGGCTTCGCGACGTCATCGGGCATCTCGACCGCGCCACCATGACCGCTGTCGAGCGGGCGCTCTTGTTGGTGCTCGGCTTCGCATAGTACGAGATGGCGACTGAAAAACGTTGATTTCCTGGAGTTAAGGAACGTTAGGGTGACTTGGTACGGTTAATGGTCCAGCGTCATGCGGGCTGCACCAGCAGCTTGGTGAAACGGTGGGTCTGGACTGGGAAATCGCCGGCCGAGACACCCGTCGGCAACCAAAGCCCAGCGGCGAACGTACGCGATATTTTCCAGCCCGCGCGGGCATAGAAATTCTGTGCCCGGACGTTGCCGACGGTACAGAGAAGCTCCGCACGCTCGACCCCACCCAGGGCCAATAGCTTCTCGGCGTGGCCCAGAAGCGACCGTGCAAATCCCCTCCCCCTGGCTTCGGCACTGACATACAGCTTCACCACCTCGGCTCCTTCAATAGAGACAAATCCCAGCAGGGCATCCCCATCGGACATGACGTGGAACTTATCAGTACTCTGATCCAGCCACAGTGAGAAATACTTCGGCGTCCGATATTCGAGTATACCGGCAGGAACCAAATGTGCATGAGCATCATGCCAGCCCAGGTGCCACATCTTCAGAATGGCCCCGCAATCGGCGGACTCCAAAGGTCTAATCTGCTGCAACTTGGCTCCAGGCCCCGCATATTATCTCGACTGTGGACGACAGCTTCGGAAGAAATTTGATCCGGAGCACCGAGGGGAAGGTGGACCGGCAGTCGGTCGACCCAAGTCCGTCTCGCCCACACAAGCTGTCGTCAGCGGGCTCGCATGACCGACGGCTTATCGAGCGCCGCGCAGCGACACACTCTACCCATGTCGCTTGGCGTACTCGTCGATCAGGGCACGGATCATGCGCTGGTAGGGCACTCCCTGCCTCTCCGCATGCAGCTTGAAGAACTCGACGCTGGTCCGGCTCAGGGCCAGGGTGACCTTGACCATGTCCTCGCGCCGCAGCAGCTGGTCGGGGGGCGGCAGGAAGTCGCGGAGCGGCCGGTCGCCGATAGCGTCCATCTCGCCCAGATCGTCGGTGTACTCAGCCTCGGTGCCGTGCATAGAGCCTGCCGCCTTTCCGCCAGAATCCCGCCCCGATCAGGCGGATCCGGCCATCACGCCAAGTGAACCGAACCGTCAGCACCCGGTCACCGACCAGCCCGAGGCAGAAAAAGCGCTGCTCGCTGTCACCATGAGCGACATCAGCGAAAATCAGTCGATGCGGGTCGAAGAATGCGTCCTGCGCCTCGACGAAGCCGACACCGTGCTTCTCACGGTTCACGCGGTCCTTGGCGTCATCCCACTCGAAGCTCGGCTCGGGCATCGCATAGCCATATAGCACGCCATATAAAAATATGGAAGTAAGCCCAATCCCAGGAATGCGAGCTACGGCCTGGCCTCACGCCTCCTTGAGCAGCCGGGCCGCCACCGCCTCCAGCAGCACCTGCCTAGTGCGGCCGGCGATCTCGTCCAGCGACGGGGTGCGCGCGAGCCTGTCCTCGGCAAGGCGGCGGAGCTGGTCGAGGCTCGGCATGTGGGGCATGTGCAGCTCGCCCAGGAAGGCGGCGGCCTGGTCGCGGGCGACCTGGGCCCTGGCCTGGAAGTCCGGCCAGACGCTGGCGTGGGCCAGGGCTTCCTTGGCCTGGGCGGCCAGGCGGTCGGTCGGGAAGGTGGCGGCGAGCTGGCGGGCTACCTTGTCGATCACCTTGCGGCCGAGGCGCTGCTCGCCGCGCACGAGGCTCGGGGCCGGCTGATTCAGGTCCCAGACGAGGCCGCACCAGGAGAGGAGCTTGAGGCCGTAATAGGTCGGGTCGTACTGCCACCAGCGAAAGCCCTGCCGGGCCGAGGACTGGCAGGCATGGTGGTTGTTGTGCCAGCCCTCGCCCAGGGTGAAGATGGCGAGGTACCAGTTGTTGCGGGAATCGTCGCCGGTGACGTAGCGCCGGGTGCCCAGCACGTGGGCCAGCGAGTTGATGCAGAAGGTGCCGTGCCAGAGCGCCACGGTGCTCCAGAAGAAGCCGACGAACAGGCCGGGCCAGCCGGCGATCAGCCAGGACAGGACGGCCAGGGCCACCGCCGCGACGTAGGGATGGCGGTCGAGCCAGACCAGCTCGGGGAACTTGGCGAGGTCGGCCACGGCCGCGTAGTCGGTGGCGTCGTGCCGGGCGGTGAAGATCCACCCCACATGGGCGTAGAGGAAGCCGCGGCGGGCCGGCGAGTGCACGTCCAGCTCAGTGTCAGAGTGCAGATGGTGCCAGCGGTGCTTGGCGGCCCACCAGAGGACGCCACGCTGCGCGGTGCTCTGCGCCAGCACGGCCAGGACGAACTGGCCGGCGCGGCTGGTCTTGAAGGCGCGGTGCGAGAAATAGCGGTGGTAGCCGGCGCAGACGCCGAACATGCGCAGCACGTAGAGGGCCACAGCCAGGACCACGGCCTCGGTGGTGACGCCGCTCCAGATGGCCCCGAAGCAGGCGACATGCGCCGCCAGGAACAGCAGCGTGGAGGGATAGACGACATCGTCGTGCGCGTCGTCGGTGCTGCCGCCGGGCTGCACCGTCACCAGATCGCTGGACATCGAGGATATTGGCTTTCGCGCGGGTGGCTGGACCGGACGATTGATCTCGCCGCCCGTCTTGCCGTGACCGGCCCCCTGGCAGCCGGTCGACGGGTCGGAGGCACAAAGGCCTCCATGTCTATAAGTGGGCCGGTGCGGGCATAGTTAAAGTCCGTCCAGACGCGGCAGCGGCCCCGGGCCCGGCTCCGGCATAAAAACAGGCTACGGCGGTCGCGTCACAGCCGGTCCAGCACGCGGATGATCCGATGCATGGCCTGCTCCAGCCGGTCGGTGGCGATGGCGAAGCACAAGCGGACATGGCTGCCGTTGCCGGCGCCGAAGGTGTAGCCGGCGGCGATGCCGACCTTGGCCTCGGCCAGCACGCGCTTGGCGAAGGCCAGGCTGTCGTCCACGCCGTCGATCTCCGGAAAGGCGTAGAACGCGCCTTCCGGCCGCAGCAGCCGGACGCGCGGATGGGCGCCCAGCGTCGCCATCACGACCTCGGCATTGCGCCGGCAGCGGGCGTTGAAGGCGGCGACGAACGGCTCGCCCTCCTGCAGCGCCGCGAGCCCGCCATACTGGGCGAAAACGGTAGCCCCGGTATTGTTGCACTCGGCCATCACCTGCATCGGCTCGACCAGATATTGCGGGGCCACCATCCAGCCCAGCCGCCAGCCGGTCATCGCCCAAGCCTTGGAAAAGCCGTTGAGCACGAACACGGGCTCGTCCGGCCCGGCCAGCTGCAGGAACGAGGGCGCCGGGTCGGTGCCGGAGAGGACGTTGCGGTGGTAGACCTCGTCGGCGATCAGGCCCAGCCCGTGCCGCCGGCAGAGGTCGAGCAGGTCCTGCTGCCCCTGGCGCGACATCACCCAGCCGGTGGGGTTGGACGGGCTGTTGACGTAGACGGCCTTGGTGCGCGGGCCGATCGCCCGGGCGACGTCGCCCAGGTCCAGGTGCCAGCGGTCGCCGTCCTCGGCGAGGCGCACCTCGACATGGGTGGCGCCGACCATGGTGCAGACATTGCGCACGTTGGGCCAGTAGGGGCCGATCAGGATGACCTCGTCGCCACGGCCGGCGAGGCACTGGAGAGCGGTCACCACGGTCAGCATGGTGGCACCGACGACGTGCATCCGGTCGGGATGGAGGTCCATCCCGTAGAGCCGGTCATGGTAGCGCTTCAGCTCCTCGCGCAGCGGATGGGTGCCGCGGGAGTTGGCGTAGAAGGTGTGGCCCTCGTCGAGCGCGGTCTTCGCCGCCTCGCGGATGAAGGGGGCGGTGACGAGGTCGCTCTCGCCGAACCAGAGCGGGATGACCTCGGGGTCACCCCACGCACCCATGGCGACCCGCGTGATGCCGCTCAGCTCGAGCGCCGCGATCTCTTCCCGAATTGGCCCCATCGTGTCCTCGCGCTGCTGTCGCGGTGTGGGGTAGCCGAGGCCTCGGCTGCCGGCAACCGGTCCGAGTGGGACCGGCTGCGGGCATGCCGGGCGCCCTGCCTCACAAGACGAAGTCGCCGGCCTTGAGGTTGAAGGTCCCGCTCAGCCAGATCGTCATCTCGGCCTGGTTGTCCGCGTCGGTGTTGATCTGCACCGCCGTCGAGGCGCCGTCGTGCACGTAGCGGACCTGGCCCGCCTCGTAGAAGCTGCTCGAGCCGACGAAATCGAACTTGGCGTCGCCGTTGCCGGTGGCCAGGCCCGAGAGGTCGATCTTGTCCTTCTCAGCCTGGCTGAAATCGCCGATGGTCTCGCGGGCGGCCGTGCCGCTGGGCGCGTCGGCGACGCTGTCGTAGACGAACCGGTCGGCCCCCTGCTCGCCCCAGAGCGCATCGACCCCGGTGCCGCCGTCGAGGACGTCGTTGCCCCGGCCGCCTTCCAGCAGGTCGAAGCCGCCATTGCCACGCAGGGTATCGTTGCCCTTGCCGCCGTCGAGGGCGTTGGTCCCGCTGTTGGAGCCTTCCAGGACGTCGCCGTAGTTCGAGCCGACCAGGGATTCGATCTGGGCGAAGGTGTCGCCGCTGGCGGACCCACCCGAGGCGGCGCCGGTGAGCAGGCTGACATTGACCGCCGCACTGGAGGAGTCATAGGTCAGGACGTCGAAGCCGCTGCCGCCGAAGATGAAATCCACGCCGGTGCCGCCATCGAGCAGATCGTCGCCGTCGGCACCGTACAGGAAGTCCGTTCCGGCATAGCCGTACAGCTGATCATGGCCGTTGTAGCCATAGATGTGATCGACGAAATTCGAGCTGTCGGTGCCGTGCAGCGCAGTAGCACCACGATCGTTGCCGATCGTGCCGAAGAAATACTTGTCAACGGGCATCACACGAACCTTAGTCATTATGCCGAACTGGATCATTCCGTTCGGTTCGACTAGGAACATGCTGGCGATTCGTTTCAACCAGATCGCGTTGTGCAACGTTATTGTTGCACAGGTGTCAAGCAGCGAGGATCGCGCGCAAGGTGTCCCGGGAGAACCGGGG
>JBATRI010000048.1:0-8484 GCA_049292515.1 Geminicoccaceae bacterium | reverse complement strand
GCCGCTTGACCGCTGCCGCCTTGAACTCGGCCGTGAACCGACGCCGGGTTCCCCTCTCGGCCATACTGCCCTCCTCGAGTGTTCAGGGTTCGTTAGCAAACCCTCCACTCCCAGGGGGCAAGTCCACCCCGACCAGGACGCAGGGACCGTGGATCTCGTGGCGCTGCGCAACATGCGCGACACCTTGCGGCGGCTCGCTGGCACGGGAGTGGTAGCATGAGCGCCATGCTGATCGACTTCGCTACCCGAGAGGTAACGCGTCCGCTGCCAGCGCCAGGACCGATCCCGCACGATGCTAGAATGAACATCCGGTCAACGTGGCACCGCGGCTGGGCCATGGTCCTGGCCGCCAAATGCGAGCGCGATGCGGCACGCCTTCGCACGCGGGTCTACGGTTTCCGCGAGCCGCCCAACCTCGTCATCCTGAAGCGACGGCTCATCGTCGCGCAGATCGCCTACGACGATGCCCGTGTCGCGCTGATGGCCACCGCCGCCTTCGAAAAGGCGGGCGTCCGCTGGAAGTGGAAGCAGATGGAGGACCTGATCGAGCGCTTCTCCGAATGGGAGCTCGAGCTGGCTGCCGACGAGGCGCGCTTCGGCATGGGCGAAGACCGGCCGGAGATCAAGCCGCCGGCGGCTACCGATAAGGCCGCCCCAGCTCCCACCACGGCAGCCGTCTTGGATCAGATCGGGCGCATACTGATCGATATTCGCAGCGTCATACAGCCCGGCGGGCCACACGCCAGCTGATGGCATCATCAAACGTCGACAGGGGCGGGCTTCGGCTCGCCCCTGTTCACATCGGTACGGACCACGCCGCCCAGAGCAACAACAGCCCGACGGCTCCCTGACAAGCTGCCGCGATCGGTACCTTGGTCAGCCAAGCTGCCACAGCCGCAATTAGCAGGTAGCCGGCAAGGAAAAGACCAAGCGTATCAGCGACGGCAGCGCCCTTGGCCAACACCCAGACCAAACCAAGGGCCAGCGCCAGGTTATAGGTGCCCATGTTCTGCGCGAGCCTGTGCGCCCACACGATGTGCTTTCGATCCTCGGCAGAGATCTCTTCGGCTTTCTTGCGCCCTACCCATTCTGGAGCCGCGAAGGCGACGAACTTGTCGCCCCAGCCGAACAGCTCGCGATAGGCGAAGAAGACCGGCATGACCGCTGCCGCCAGTGCCACCCACTGCAGCCTGTCCATTGCCTGGTTTCGCCTTCACCTTTCTGCTTCCCCTCACTGTACATCTAGAGCGGTCTGCCTGATGTGAGATTTCTCACGTCCGGCAAACGAACCCTGGGCACAGACAAGGACTTTCCACGGCTTGGCGACTAGGAGGCACGCGATGAAGCTCCTATTGACCGTCGGTGCGCTGCCCGCAGCGACCTCGACGCAGGCCCTGGCCTGGGACGACGAGGGGCATCGCATCGTCTGCGAGATTGCCTATCACGAGGCTGCGGCCGCCACCCGGATGAAGATCGACAAGCTGCTCGCCGGCCGATTGACCGGGTCACGCAAGCGTACCGCTGTCGCTCATTCAGCGTAAAGCCATGCTGGCAGATGGACGCAAGCGCGCCTATCCTCTCGCATAGGATGGATTACCGGCCATGGCAGTAAAGCAGCGCCTTACCATTGACGGGCTTACGCCCGATACGCTGACGATGGAACGGCTCGCCGAATATCTGGGGGAGCTGGCGAAGCTGCTCGGGCATGAAGAAGCGGTTCACTTCCGCGCCGTGGAGCGCGGCAGTGCCGTCTTGGCTTACTGGCTGGACGAGGCGGAAGCGCCCAAGGTCGCGGCTCGGTTGGCGGCGGTTCAGACCGGCGATGGTCCCGAGAAGGCCATGCGCGCCTACAGGACGCTCAACAAGAAGCTGGCGCAAGACCGGGCGATCGCGCGCATGCTCGACGAGACCGGCGCGGTAATTATCCACTTCCCCGGCCACCAAGCCGCCAAGGCAGAGGCATTCGGCCCCTTCACCCAGCGCGGCAGCCTTGAGGGCGTAGTGGTGAAGGTAGGAGGGCTAGACGAGACTGCGCATGTCACGCTTGAGGACGGCGACACTCACTGGGTCGGCTGCCAAGCCAGCCGCGAGATTGCCAGTGAACTCGGTCGCCACCTTTATGGCGGCCGAGTACGCGTGCATGGCGTCGGACGCTGGCGCCGCGATCAGGATGGTGTCTGGCATCTCGACAGGTTTAAGATCGACACCTTCGAGCTGCTGGATGGAGCGTCCCTCGCCGAAACAGTAGCGCGGTTGCGAGCGGTCCCTGGTAACGAGTGGGCCAGTCTCCCCGATCCGTGGGCAGCCCTTCGGGGCCTGCGCGAGGGTGAAGCCCCGGCGTGATCGTCACCTTTGATACGTCCGTCCTGCTCCTGTTCCTGACCCCGAGCGTACAGCTGCCGAGGGCGCCGGGTACCACCGATCCGCTTCCAATGGCGCGGGAGCGGGTCGAGCACCTGATTGCCGAGCTGACCGCGAGCAAGGCTCGAGTGCTTATCCCGACGCCTGTTTTAAGCGAGGTTCTGGTGAATGCCGGCGCCGCTGCGGCAGCCTACGTTGATATCTTGGGGCACTCGTCCTGCTTTCGGATCGTGGACTTCGATCAACGTGCTGCGGTAGAGCTGGCAGCCATGGTGCGCCAAGCGATCGATAGCGGTGATCTTAAAGGCGGTTCGACCTCCTCTCGGCAGAAGATCAAGGTTGACCGGCAGATCGTGGCCATCGCCAAGGTAAATAAAGCCAGCGTGATCTATTCCGACGACCAGGACGTGGTGCGGTTTGGCCAGCGCGCCGGCCTGCGCGTTATCACTACGGCGGAATTGTCGCTCCCGCCCGAAGCCGCGCAAGGCAGCCTTCCATTCGAACCAGAGTGGTGAGCAGTCGCGCCTGACACCGCGGAAAGGACGCCCTGATCGGCCGATGAGCTGCGCTGGCAGCGCCCAAAGCGCGGGCCTTGCGGTGCCGCCGGGGTGATCGGTTATCGGCGCTTCTCAGGCAGCAGCCAGGATGCAAGCCGTGCTGGAGCATACGCCGCCCACCGCCACCGTGGCCGAGCCCCGGCCCACGACGTAGCTGTTCATGTGGATCGCGAAGTCCCCGGCAGGGCAGCGCAGCTGTATGCCGGAAGCGTCATCCTAGATCGCCCGGAGCAGGGCGTCGTCGCCCGTGATCCGGCCTTGGCGACCGTCGACGCCGCCATGGTGGCACTCGTCGATCGCATAGCTGACCAATCCGCGGCTGATGCCGCCGATCAGAATCTCGCCACGTCCAGAGAGTGCCCCGACCCGCGCCATGTCGCCCTCCCAGATTCCGCCAATCTACGGTGGCATACTCTGCAGAAAGTCCACACCCGTCAACGGATTGCTCTGCTGGTCAGAACCTGAAATCCGCGGGTGTGAGCGTCTTGACGCCCGTGAGCTGGATCTCGATCTCGGGTGCGGCGTCAGCATCGTTGCTGGCTCGGACAATCGTGTTGCCGCCCGACAAGTAGTAGCCGAGCTGCGCCGCCCCGGTCAGCGTGGCCTTGCCGACCCAGCGGAAGGACTGCTGGCCGGGTGTGGTGCTATCGGCGTCGATGCCGGCGATATCGAGGGCGTCCTGGCCGGGCACGAAGTCCTGGATCACGTCGCGTCCGGTGCCGACAGGGCTCTCGGCTGCGGCGTTGAAGTCGTAGGTGTCGCGTCCGGCGCCGCCGGTATAGATGTCCTTACCGAGACCGCCCTGAAACTCGTTGGCCTGCGCGTCGCCCTTGAACGTGTCGGCGCCATTGGAGCCGATGGCCCCCTCGATCGAGGTCAGCGTGTCCGTCTCGCCGCCGCGCTTGGCGGTGCTCGGGGTGGCGGAAAGGTCCACCACGACCGCGGCCGTGCCGGCGAACGTCGCGACATCGACGCCCGTGCCGCCATTCAGCACGTCGTTGCCGGGACCGCCGTCGAGCACGTCACCGCCGTCGCCGCCGTTCAGGGTATCGGTGCCGCCCAGGCCCTTGATCAGGTCATTGCCGGCAAGGCCGGAGAGGTTGTTGGTAGCATCGTTACCGGTGATGACGTCGTTGTTGATCGTCGGGCTGGCCGAAAGCGGCTGGTTGATCTCGATCGAGCCGATGTCGGCTAGGCTGCCGGCGGGAAGCGGGCGGGCCGTGGTGCCGAGCTGGCCGAAGCGGCTGGCAGTGAGGGGATCAGCACCCGAGAGGGCCGGATTGGTCGTGGCGTTCTTCAGCGGGACGATGCCGGTCGGACTTAGCGTGCCGCCACCGTTGCCAGGATCGACCGCGGCAAAGATAGCGTTTGCCGCCACCTGCTGGCGATCGCCTGCCACACTGCCCGAAACGTTGGAGCCGAAGACATTGTGGCCGTTGCTGACCAGCAGGTTGCTGGTTTTGATATCAGGTGTCGGACAACCCGTACTATGATCGGAACCGAGACAATTTCCAGCGGCGATGCTGTTGGAAATAAACAGCTGCTTTGCAACGATACCGAGGTTGCCGACGCTGTCGATGGGGAAGACAGCGTTGTTTCCCGTTATCACGCTGTTGCGAAAGAAAACAACGTTGCCATTGATAGTGCCGAAATCGCCATAGGCGCTATCATTCTTAGCAATAGTGCTGTCAGATACGGTCAGTAGACTGTTTGACCAGATACCGGCTGCGCCGCCGGCATTATTCTCCGAGATCGTGCTTCTGGAGATAGAGCCATTGGCACCGTCCAAGGCGAATGCACCACCCACGCTGTACTCACCGCCGCCGTTGTGCGTCACGGTGCTACTTTCCACTACCAGCGAGCTGCCGTTGTCCAGATAAACGGCGCCTCCGAGGAAAAGGTCCATGTCGTTGTGCGACAGGATGCTGCCGCGGATCGTCAGAATGACATTGCTTCCGCCTGCGATAGCTCCGCCATTGTAGCTGGCGTGATTCCACGAAAGTTCGCTATCCGCGATCGTTACGCGGCTGCCGCTGGCTGCAAAAATGCCGCCGCCGCTGCCGGGTTTTGAATATTGGGGGCCATTCGCCTGACTGTCGCGGATGGTGGAGTTGGCAACGCTCAAGCTGCCGCCGCCGATGAACACGGCCCCTCCGTCGCGATCCTGGACAAAACCGGAAGCTAGAGTCAGGCCACGCACCGAAAGGTCTGTGCCGCTGCCGCTGGTGCGCAAGAGGCGCTGCGTGCCGCCGCCGCTGAGGGTGACGCCCTGGCCGGCCCCGTCGATCGTCAGGTCCTGGTTCACCACGAGCTCGCCGCCCGTCAGCACCAGCGTCTTGCCCGCAAGCGACGTCACGAACCGGATCGTGTCGGCCGAAGCACTGGTATTGGCCTGGGCTACGGCCTCGCGCAGACTAAGCTTCCCGTCGCCCGGATTGACTACATCCGCCTGCGTGGTCACCGTCAAATATGCCATCGTATGCTCCCTGAGGCGAATATCGCTGCCTTCAGTTCTGCTCTAGGCCGCAACCCCTGTCGTGGCTAGGGGCCAAGGCATGAGCTGCCCACACCACGCCTGATGGTAGAGGAGGAGGTTGGCAGCGCCGATATGCAGTAGTCTGATCGACCAGCGCAGGACTGCCTCGCGCGCGTGCGCGCGTTGAGGGGTCCAATAAATCCAGATATGGCCTCGCCGAAATCTGGCTGACGCCCAACTGGGCAAAATCCGCCCACGTCGCTTCCCATATGCTTCCAAATTGGGAATCTGGGAAGCGGTGGATAGGACGAAAGCGAGATAACCCACTGATTTGATTGATCGGAGCGCCGGGATTTGAACCCGGGACCCCCAGTCCCCCAGACTGATGCGCTACCGAGCTGCATTACCGTTCGACGCGGGCCTGAATTAACCCTCTATAGCGACAGTCAGCGCACAAAACTTACAACGCGCACTTCGTCCACTTCCCGCTCAAACCCGCTGCAGCCCCATCCAAACCCATTTAGCGTGGTTGCTGGGTGGTTGTTGGATCAACGCGAACTAAGTAGAACATGATATTAACTCATTGATTTCCGTGGTGGGCGCTCCGGGACTCGAACCCGGAACCCGCTGATTAAAAGTCAGCTGCTCTGCCGATTGAGCTAAGCGCCCACGTGTGCGGCCGGATATCGAGCAAGCGCCGGGCCGCGTCAAGACGGTCGGGGCTGGCGGCGGCGGAAGGTTCTGCTATCCAGCGGCGGTCGCGTCGGCACGGAACGCCGGTTATGATGGAGCGTGGGTGGTCATGACCAAGCAGATCGTGCTGCGGCTCTCGTGCCGGGACGTGCCGGGCATCGTCGCCGACGTGGCCGGCTTTATGGCCGGCCAGGGGCTGAACATCGTCGAGAGCGGCCAGTTCTACGACCGTGGCACCGGGCAGTTCTTCCTGCGCATGGTGGTCGAGCCGCTACAGGGCACGGCCGAGCTGCCGGCCTTGCGCGACGCGTTCGCCGAGCATGCGACGCGCTGGGACATGGGCTGGGAGATGAACGATACGGCGCACAAGCTGCGCACGCTGGTGATGTGCTCGCGGTTCGACCACTGCCTCAACGACCTGCTATACCGCTACGAGATCGGCGGCCTGCCGATCGAGATCATGGCGGTGGCCTCCAATCACCGCGACAGCTACCGCAAGGTCGCCGCCACCGGCATCGCCTTCCACCACTTTCCGGTCACCGCGGCCAACAAGGCGGCCCAGGAGCGCAAGCTCTTGGAGCTGATCGAGGAGCAGGCGATCGAGCTCGTGGTCCTGGCCCGCTACATGCAGGTGCTGTCGCCCGAGCTGTGCGGACGCCTGGCCGGGCGGATCATCAACATCCACCACTCGTTCCTGCCCTCGTTCAAGGGGGCCAAGCCCTATCACCAGGCACATGCGCGCGGCGTCAAGCTGATCGGCGCCACCGCCCACTACGTCACCGACGCTCTCGACGAGGGGCCGATCATCGAGCAGGACGTGGCCCGCGTCGACCATGGCATGTCGCCGGAGGAGCTGGTGGCCGTCGGCCGCGACGTCGAGAGCGTGGTCCTGGCCCGTGCCGTGCGCTGGCACGCCGAGCACCGGGTGATGCCCAACGGCAGCAAGACCGTGGTGTTCCGCTGAGCGCTCAGCCGACCCGGGGGGCGAGGTCGCCTTTGGCCTGCTCGGCCGCGAAGCCGGCGGCGAACTCGGCCAGGCTGCCCTGCTCGATCGCGGTGCGCAGGCCGCGCATCAGGTCCTGGTAGTACCAGAGATTGTTCCAGGTCAGCAGCATGGCGCCCAGGATCTCGTCCGACTTGACCAGATGGTGCAGGTAAGCCCGCGAGTAGTCCCGCGTGGCCGGGCAGTCCGAGGCTTCGTCGAGCGGCCGCGGGTCGTCCGCGTGGCGGGCATTCTTCAGGTTGACCGTGCCGCGGCGGGTGAAGGCCTGGGCGGTGCGGCCGGAGCGGGTCGGCAGGACGCAGTCGAACATGTCGATGCCGCGGGCCACCGCCCCCACCAGGTCGGCGGGCTTGCCGACGCCCATCAGGTAGCGCGGGCGCGCCTGCGGGAGCAGCGGGCAGGTCGCGTCCAGGGTCGCGAACATGAGCTCCTGCGGCTCGCCGACGGCAAGGCCGCCCACCGCGTAGCCGTCGAAGCCGATGCCGACCAGGCCGGTGGCCGAGCGGGCGCGCTGGACCGGATCGGTGCCCCCCTGGACGATGCCGAACAGGCCGTAGCCCGGACGCTGGACGAAGGCCGCCTTGCTGCGCTCGGCCCAGCGCAGGGACAGCTCCATGGCCCGCGCCACCTCGGCCGCCGCCGCCGGCAGGGCGATGCATTCGTCGAGCACCATGGTGATGGTGGCATCCAGCAGATGCTGGATCTCGATCGAGCGCTCCGGCGTCAGCTCGTGCCGGCTGCCGTCGAGATGCGAGCTGAACACGACCCCATGCTCGGTGAGCTTGCGCCGGGCCGCCAGCGACATGACCTGATAGCCACCGGAATCGGTCAGGATCGGCCGGTCCCAGCGCATGAACGGGTGCAGCCCGCCGAGCCTGGCGATGCGCTCGGCACCCGGGCGCAGCATCAGGTGGTAGGTGTTGCACAAGGCGATCTCGGCACCCGTCGCCGCCAGCATGTCGACCGTCATCGCCTTCACGGTGGCAGCCGTGCCGACCGGCATGAAGGCCGGCGTCTCGATGGTGCCGTGGGCGGTGTTGAGCCGGCCGCGGCGCGCGGCACCGTCGCTGGCGAGCAGCTGGAAGGCGAACCCGCTCACGCAGCCGCCTCCGCGCGGGTCAGCAGGCAGGCGTCGCCGTAGCTGAAGAAGCGAAAGCCCTGGTCGATGGCATGGGCATAGGCCGCCTGCATGCGCTCGGTCCCGGCAAAGGCGCAGACCAGCATGAACAGCGTGCTCCGCGGCAGATGAAAATTGGTCAGCAGCAGATCCACCACCTTGAACCGATAGCCGGGCGTGATGAACAACCGCGTCTGACGGGCCCCCGCCCGAACCGTGCCGTCATCGTGTGCGGCGCTCTCGAGCGTGCGCAGCACCGTGGTGCCCACCGCCACGA
>JBATRI010000047.1:0-3977 GCA_049292515.1 Geminicoccaceae bacterium | reverse complement strand
GGCATCCCGGAGTTCTTTCGCGACCATGCCGTGCCGGCGGCCGACATCGTCACCCCCAACCAGTTCGAGCTGGCCTGGCTCGCCGGCCGCAGCATCGCCAGCCTCGACGAGGCCGTGGCCGCCGCCGCCGCCGTCCGGGCGACGGGGCCGCGGATCGTGGTCTGCACCAGCCTGGATCTCGGCAACGATCTCGGCATCCTCGCCCACAGCGCCGAGGCGAGCTGGCTCTGCCGCACGCCGCGCCTGCCCATCACGCTGAACGGCACCGGCGATGCGTTCACGGCGCTGTTCCTCGGTTATTGGCTGAAGACTGGAACCCTGGATGCGGCCCTGACCCATGCGGTCTCGGCGATGTACGCGCTGGTCGAGGCGACCCACCGGGCTGGCTCGCGCGAACTCGAGCTGATCGCAGCCCAGGACCAGCTGCTGGCACCGGCGGCAACTTTCCCGGCGGTCAACGTCGGCTGAGCCTGCATTTGGGTCGCACCGACCGCGCTTGACGCGCCAGCCGTAACGCCGCAAGCCGGTCCTCGCAGTATGCCGCGCCAAGGATGAGGGCCCATGGAAAAGACGAGCCCGCCCGCCGCGGATGTCGACGCCGACACCCGCGACGATGTCGACCTCATGCTGGAAACCCATGCCGTCGACGCGGCGACCGCAACGGGCCCGCTGAAGCCCGCCGGGCGGGACGGGGAGCTCGTCCATCTGCCGCGGCCGCATCGGGCCCGCATCCATGACGATCGCGTCGGGTCGCTGCGCAAGCTCGACATCGCGAGCTATGTGGCGCTGATCACGCCGCTCCATGTCGAGCTGCTGAAGCTGCAGAACCACATCAAGGAGCACGGCCGGAAGGTCGTCACGATCTTCGAGGGGCGCGACGCGGCAGGCAAGGGCGGCACCATCAAGCGGTTCATCGAGCATCTGAACCCACGCGGCGCCCGGGTCGTGGCCCTGAACAAGCCGTCGGTCGAGGAGCGCTCGCAGTGGTACTTCCAACGCTATGCGGCGCACCTGCCGTCGGCCGGCGACATGGTGTTCTTCGACCGCAGCTGGTACAATCGGGCGATGGTCGAGCGGGTGATGGGCTTCTGCACCTACGAGGAGGTGCGCGAGTTCCTCCGCTCTGTGCCGGAGTTCGAGCGCATGCTGACCCGCGCCGACATCGTGCTGCACAAATTCTACTTCTCGGTCTCCAAGACGGAACAGGCCGAGCGGTTCACGTCCCGGCTCCAGGACCCGCTCAAGCAGTGGAAGCTGTCGCCGGTCGACCTCGAGAGCCAGGAGCGCTGGGACGCCTACACCAAGGCCAAGGAGGACATGTTCTTCTACACCTCGACGGTCGAGGCGCCTTGGGTGATCGTCAAGTCGGACGACAAGAAGCGGGCCCGGCTCAATGCGATCCGCTACTTCCTGTCGTCGTTCGACTATCCCGACAAGCAGACCGATCTGCTGCGCTGGGACGAGCGGATCATCCGTGACGTGCAGCAGGAGCTGCACGTCGAGGACTGAAGCCGGGCACGCTTGGCGCGCCTCGGCTCACGGCTCCGGTCGCGAGCTCGTGCCGACGCTCGGGGGCAGGATGGGGTAGACCACCTGCGGCTGGTCGCCGGTCAGGCTCTGCAGGAAGGCCACGATCTTGCCTTCCTCGTCGTCGCTGAGCTCGGCGCCGAGCTGCGCCGTGCCCATGACGCCCACCGCCTGCTTCAGGTCCCATGCCACGCCGCTGTGGAAATAGGGTCCGGTCAGGGCGATGTTGCGCAGACTCGGGACCTTGAAGACATACTCGTCGCTGGCCGTCTTGGTGACGGTCATCCGGCCCGTGTCGTTCGGCGGCAGGATATCGTCGCCCGGCTTCTGCACCACGCCGAACGGCGCATACATCCCGCCGCCGACATTGATCCCGTTGTGGCAACCGGCGCAGCCATTGTCGATGAACAGCGCCAGCCCCGCCTTGGCATCCGCGTCCAGCGCCGTGTCGTCGCCGCCGAGATAGCGATCGAACGGAGCGTTGGGGGTGATCAGCGTCGCCTCGAAGAGGGCGATCGCCTGCTCGATATTGTTGTAGGTGATCGGGTCGTCCGTGCCCGTAAAGGCCGCGGCGAATGCATCGACATAGCCCGGGATACTCTTCAGCTGGGCCACCGCATGTTCCTGGGTGGTACCCATCTCGATCGGGTTGGCGATCGGGCCACCCGCCTGCTCACGCAGGTCGGCGGCCCGCCCGTCCCAGAATTGCGCCGTGTTGAACACCGCGTTGAGCACGGTGGGCGAGTTGCGGCCGCCGCGCTGCCACTTGTGACCGATCGAGTTGGGCCGTCCGTCGGCGCCGCCGAGGCCGATCTGATGGCAGGTGTTGCAGCTGATATTGTGCGCTTCGGACAGGCGCGGCTCGAAGAAGAGCATCCTGCCCAGATCCAGCCTGGCGGGGGTCGACGGGTTGCCCGGTAGTTCAGGCGGGGTCCGCGGGATCGGCTGGAACAGCTCCTGCGCACTCTGCTGAAGCTCATCGGCAGCCAAAGCCGGGCCACTCCAAAGCAGCGCCGCTGCCAGCAGCTCGAGTATGGGTCTCGGCATGATACCTCCTCGTCCGTGACGCCGGTCAAGTCGGGATCCTGCCAATCCCCAACCACTTCAACCTACCACTAGGTGGGTCGCAACTCATCTGTGGAGCTATGTCGCAGGGTGCCGTTCAGCGGGGCCCTCGGCGCCGCGCAAACGGCGGCCGAGTGCGCGGCAGCTCTCGGCCAGGTCGTCGACCGTGCACGCGGCGCCGCCCAGCAGGCTGCGCAGGTTGCGCGTCTCGAGCACGAAGGAATCACGCTCGTCCGGGCTCTCGACGACGAGCCGGCCGCGGCCGTAGCCCTCGATCACCCACAAGGCCAGCCGGCCGAGCGGCAGGGCCACGCCCGAACCGATATTGAGCACGCCGCCCGGTGGGCGCCGGGCCAGCTCGGCCAGCCAGCGCGCGCAGAATGCGACGGGCAGGAAGTCACGGCGGACGAAGGGGCTGACGTCGAACCGGATCTCGCCGCGGCGGGCGAGACCGCCCAGCAGCTGCGCCATGAAGGTCGTCCGCCCGAGTGCCGTCTCGTAGCCGATGATGTTGGCCAACCGCAGCCGCGTCAGCCGCTGCCCCAGCACCGCCGCCAGGGCGTGCTCGAGCTCGAGCTTCTGCCGACCGTAAAGATCGGTCGGCCCGACCCGGTCGGTCTCGTTCAGCGGCCCACCGAACGGTGCATAGACCTTGCGCGTGCCGAGGCTGAGCAGGCTGACATGGGCCGGTGCGGCCAGCCGCGCCAGCGTCAGCTCGAGATCGTCCTCGAGCCGCCAGGCGTCGGTCCCGAGCGCGGGACTGCGGCCGGCATAGATCACGGTGGCCACGCCACGCAGCAGGTCGGGATCGCCGATGGCGGCATGGCTGACGAGGCGCACCTCGTCCGGCCGCATCGCCTCGGCAATGGCACGGCCGATGAAGCCACGGCCGACCACCAGGGTCCGGTTCACGGGGCCGCGTCGAGCCTGATCACGACCGGCTTGCGCCCACGCACCGCCAGCGCCAGCCGCCCGGCCTTCAGCGCCAGCGCGTCCTCGCCGAAGATCTGCCGGCGCCAGCCATGCAGGGCCGGCACGTCGGCGGCGTCGTCGACGGCGATGGCCTCGAGGTCGGACGTGCCGGCGACCAGGCGCTGGGCGACGTCGGCCTCCTCGCATTTGTACTTCAGCAGCACCCGCAACGGGTCGACCGTGGGGCCGATGCCGCGCGGCAGCACGACCGGGTCCGGCAGCCGCGGCAGCTGCTCCCGGGCCAGCGCCATCGCCTCACGGATCGCCTCCACGATCCCGGCGGCACTCTCGCGGTCGACGTTCACCCGCTCCAGCGCCCGCAGCTCCTCCACCGACTGCGGCCGGTTGGCGGCCACCTCTAGCAAGAGATCGTCGCGGATGATCCTTGCCCGCGGCAGGTCGCGCCGCCGCGC
>JBATRI010000046.1:0-11067 GCA_049292515.1 Geminicoccaceae bacterium | reverse complement strand
CGCCGATCGGAACCCCAAGGAATGCTGATTTCCGTCTTCAATAGCCTAGCTCCATTCGGCAAGGTGTCCCGCTTCCATACGGATTCCCACTCCCGGACGTAGCGTGCAAGGGAGCGGAGAAGGCGTTAGTCGCCTCTGCCGAGCGCGTGACGAACGACTGGAAGGACGAGGCCAAGCGCGCGACCTATAGCGACGACTGGTACCGAGCTGCGGTCGCACGGGTGATCCTGTTTCGTGCCACCGAGGGCCTCGTGTCGAAGGCCGCGTGGTACGAGGGGCGGCTATCGCGCCCAGATCATGGCCTACGCTACCGCTCGGCTCGCAGCTTTGGCCGAGAAGCGCTGCGATGGCGGCCGACTGGACTATCTGAGGATCTGGTCGACACAGGCGGCCGGAAGCCTTCTGGAGCGACAACTGCTCGTGATCGACGAGGTCATGATGGGCATCCTGCGCTCCCCGCGGCTCGCAGGCCAGAACATCTCGGAATGGGCAAACAGCAGGCATGCCGGAAAAGGCGTTGGAGGCGGAGGTTCCGTTGGAGCCAGGGTTCGAGGCGCTGCTGCTCGGAAAGGAAGACGCCAATGCGGCGGTCCGAGAGGAGCGGGAAAAGCAGCGTGTGGCCGACGATCTCGGAGCGGTCATCGAGGTCATGGGGCTGGGGCAACGTTCTGGCTGGCGCTGAGGAGCTTCGCACGGGCGAAGCGGCTGACTACGCCCAAAGATGAAGCGGCGCTAACCGTAGCGTGCTCAATGCCGCGAAAAGTGCCTGCGGATTGCCAGGCAGCTCGCCTTCTCGCCTTGCGGGAGCGGTGTGATGAGGGCCGATTCGCCGTCTAAACAAGTGAGGGGGCGCTCAAAGGCGGTGTTCAAGCCTAGCGCTTGCGGTCAAACTCGGTAAACGTCGCGCATGGTCCTTCGAACGCTCGATCTGTTTTGTGGCGGCGGCGGCAGCAGCTGGGGCGCCCTGGCCGCTGGCGCCCAGATCGTCTGTGGGGTTGACGCCGACGAGGTGGCGATCGCAGCGTTCGCCAGGAACTTTCCCTCGGCGCGCGCCGTCTGCCTCACCATGACCGGTCGCACGACTGCACGGGCGTTGGGCAAACTTGGCCGAATCGATCTGCTTCTCGCGTCACCGGAGTGCACGAACCACACGCACGCCCGCGGCAATCGACCACGCGACGAGAGCAGCAGGGCGACGGCGCACTTCGTGGTGAACTTCGCGAGGGAACTGCTGCCCCGCTGGGTGGTGATCGAGAACGTGATCCAGATGCGGGCCTGGGACGGCTACGTCCGACTGATCGGCGATCTCCGGTCCCTGGGCTACCACGTCGAGCCCATGGTGCTCGACGCGCGCGACTTCGGTGTCCCGCAGCAGCGGCGCCGGCTGTTCGTCCTCTGCGACCTGGAGCGGGCACCCCCGAGACAGGTCCAAGGTACACCGACGGGAGCCGCCACCGTCGCATCCCTCCTGGACCCGCCGAACACGTGGCCAACCACACCGTTGCGGCGCTCGGGTCGAGCTGCACCAACGCTCGAACGGGCGGACAGGGCAATTGCCGCGCTGGGAACGGGAGAGCCGTTCCTGATCGTCTACTACGGCACCGATGCCAGCGGCGGCTGGCAACGCATCGATCGGCCGCTGCGCACGCTGACCACCCTCGACCGTTTCGGTCTCGTGACCTGGGTTGACGGCGAGCCTCGACTACGGATGCTTCAGGTGCCGGAGCTGAAGCGCGCGATGGGGTTCGGGGTCGCGTACGATCTCGACGGCGTCGGCCGCCGACGGGATCGGATACGGCTGCTCGGCAACGGTGTCGCGCCCCCGGTCATGGCCGCGGCAATCGGGGCGCTGACCGGCGATCGGGACTCGACCGAGCGCGATGCCGTGGCGCAGCGTGCCCTGAGCGCAGCATAGGGAGCCGGTCTGCGGCGCCGAGGAATTCGGCCAATCTGCCCTCGAAGACGCCCGAGCGGATCTCGCATTCCCACAGGACCAGTACCTCCCATCCCATTGCGGACAAGCGCTCCATGTTCCTGGCGTCGCGCGCGGCATTGGCCAGCAGCTTGGTCCGCCACCACTCCTGCCGTGTCTTCGGAAGCACGGCATTCCGGCACCCTGGGTCCGTGTGCCGGTGCCAGAAGCAGCCGTGGACCAGGACGGCCTTCCCGAGCCGCGGGAAGACGAGATCGGGCGTGCCGGGCAGGTCCCGCCGGTGCAGCCGAAATCGGCAGCCGAGCGCGTGCGCCAGCCGACGCACCGCGATCTCCGGCGCAGTGTCTGTGGAGCGGATGCGCGCCATCAGTGCCGAGCGTCGTTCTGGGGTGATCGTGTCCATGCGGCCAACAGGTGCGGAGACCGCCGCCGGAGCTGAGTGGTGTCCTTCGGCCGCGGACGGCCCGTTCTTGTCGCGCCGACGGCTCAGAATGGCAACCGACCATGGCCGACAATGCCCAACTCTTCCGTCGCGCCTGATCCGGCTTGGCGCTCGACCCTGGCCCTGGACGGCACGCCGGACCGGAGGGCGACACCCGGGCATGGTGCCCCCGGGGGCGCGCCGCGCGAGGAACGACTGGATAGGGCGACAGATCCGAGCATTGGCGGGGGAACGGCAGGTGCCGGCGAGGGTGCGCGATGCAAAAAGGAGAGCGGATCGAAGCAGGGCCAAGGCGCAGGCGTGTCGAGGCGCTCGACGCCTTCATCGCCAGGAATGGCGAGATTGACGCGATGCTGCGGCGGCTGACAGAGCTCAGCGCGGACCACTTTGGGGTCGAGCCGAATGACGTCGACTGGGCGCATGTCGGGACGCTGGCCTACTACGCGCAGCTCCTGGCACCAGCCAAGCGACAGCGCCTTCCAGGAGGGCGATACACCGCCTGACAAGCGGGCGCTCATCCTCGTGCCCCGCGCCGCGTCGGCGGCCGGGGCTCGGGCCGTTAGGGGGCCAGGGATCGGCGCCCTACCAACCCGAGGACGCGACCATGACCAACTTCACCACCGCCCAGCTCGCCACCATCCTGAGTGCCCTGGTGGGCAAGATGCGCAAGCCCACGAACAAGGTCGGCGCCATGCGGGCGATCCGCCACGAAGCCGCTGCCATCTGCCGCACCGGGGAGGCGGTGCCCACCTTCGCGCCCGGGCTGCTCGAGGGCTGGCTGGATCCTACTGCTTGGCGCAACCAGTTGATTGCCGCGGCAGAGCCCACGGGCTCCGATGAGCAGGGTGAACTGACGGACGGAAAGAAGACGCAGCCGCCGGAGCTGGACCACATCACGTTTTGAGTTGGCGCCAAGCAGGCGCTGATCGCGGGCCTGCTCGGGCGGGAGCAGGGCGCCACGTTGGACGAAGTGATCGCCGCCACCCGCTGGCTGCCGCACACCACCCTGGCGACCCTCACCGGGCTGCGTCAGAAGGGACTTGGGCTGGAGAAGAGCACTCGCGAGGACTGCAATACTTCCTGCCGGGTCGTCCCGCCCGACCCCATCGCGGCTCATGTTCCGATACCGAACGGAAGGACTTGAGACGCTGCCGCTGGACCCGCAGCGGGCGGCGGCAACCGAGGTCGAAATCGCCCGGCTGCGTGAGCTCGACCTCGCGGTCCTGCAGGCGCGATGGCACAGCCTCCGCGGCCGACGGGCTCCCAGGCATCTGCCTCGTCACCTGCTGCTGCGGAACTTGGTCTGCCAACTTCAGGCGGCAGCTCATGGAGATCTCGTTCCCGCCACACGGTGCTACCTCGACCAGGTCGCCGAGGTGACCGCAAAGTTTAAGGGGGATCTGGTAACGCTGCCAATGCAAGTTCGCCGCTTGTGCAACCCGGCAAGGCGCTGGTGCGGGAGTGGGCCGACGGAGTGTGTCGCGTCATGGCATTGGAGGACGGCTTCGCGTGGAACGGCACTACCTACTGCAGCCTGTCCTAGGTTGCCCGCGCCATTACCGGCACCCTCTGGAACGGCCGCCGCTTCTTCGGTCTTCGAACCAAGGTCGCTGAACCCAAGGAACGTGAGGTCCGGCCAAGAGCGGGGAGGGCCAATGGCTGCGGAGTGCCGTCTACACCCGGGTCTCGACCGACCACGATCTGGAGCAGGAGTTCAACTCGCTCGATGCCCAGCGCGAGGCCGCGAGAGCATACATCAAGAGTCAGGCGCACGAGGGCTGGACCCTGTTGGGCGAGAGTTATGACGATGGCGGGTTCTCGGGCGGCTCGCTCGATCGACTCGCCCTGCAGCTTCGGCTTGCCGCCATCAGGGCCCAGCGGATCGATATAGTGGTGGTCTACAAGGTCGACCGGCCCACCCGCTCGCTCGCCGGACACGAGGCTGCTTCCCGCCCAGCGGTCGAGCAATCACCACCCTCAAGGGGTGGCCGACTGCAGATCGAAATGGCCGACATCACATCGGAATTGGCGGCCGGCTTCATCTCGAAATCAGGCTCTTCGTCATTCTCGGTGCACTTGGCTGGCAAGCCCGACAATCCAGCAACCATCGAGAAGTATCTCGCTCGCAAATTCGGCGCGCACTTCAAGGCGGCCCGGCAGGCAACGGCAGAGCTGGTCGCGGCCCACGCGTCCGCCGACCGCCGACCGCCGTGGCATTTGGCTCTACGAGGGGTTCCTATGGTCCGTGCCAGCCCGCGTGATTGGCTGGGACGACAACGGCCAGCAGTACATTGGAGTCATCCGCGACACCGGCAGATCGTCGCGCTCACTTCTCACCGATGTGTATCATGTCCAAAACCACCGCTACCCTCAATTCCAGCACGATTGTGGGAATGGAAGTGGGAAGCGATCCGCTGCTTGCCAGATATGTTTCGCTGAATCAGCTGGTTAGCGGCGTTTGCTGGCGGAGACGGGGGGATTCGAACCCCCGATAAGGGTTTAGGCCCCTATAACGGTTTAGCAAACCGCCGCCTTCAGCCACTCGGCCACGTCTCCACGCGGAGGGCTTTTATCGTCGCCGGGGCGCCCCTGTCAATCTGCTGCGGCCGTTCGCTGCCGGAAGCTCCGACGGGCGCCCCCGCCTTCGGGCGAGGGGCCGCTTGCCGCCGGGATGCCGCCGCTAGTGAGCGACGCCCTGCTCCTTCGGGTCGACGGTGATGGCGACGAGGATGTTGGGCTCGCCGGCGAAATGGGCCGGAGAGAAGGTCAAGATGCCCTCGCCGGCATAGAACTGCTCGACCCGATGGGTGTCGCCGCCGAAAAAGAACGGGATGAACGCCTTGCCGGTGATGTGGCCTTCGGAGTCGTCGGGCTCGCCGATGAGCTTTTCGACCTGCGCCATCCGCATCCCGATCTTCACCTTGCTGAACTTGCTGCCGGGCTTGGGGTCGCCGCCGATGATCTCGCCGTCGAACGACCCGTCGATCGACTTGACCGTCTGGACGTTGCTGTCGGCCGCCGGTGCCGTGCTGGCCGTCTCGGTGGCCGGCTCGCTCTTCTCGCCGGTCATTTCCTTGATCTGTGCACAACCCGCGATGGCGAGCGTGCAGCCGACGATCACGACATGACGCATCAACATGTTTTCTGCCCGTTGGTGAGAATGTTACCTGAACAACACAAGCACACGGCATCCGATTGCAAATACTCGGGCCGGAGAGGGTGGCCTTGAACCAGCCGACTGCCGGAATTCGCGGCAATGCTCTGCCGATTTTCCGCTGCCGACGTGTCGATTGCCTAGGCGAAATCCCAACCGGGTGCAAGCTCGCCCTGATGGCACCGGCATGACTGCCGGCACCCGCGCGCACCCTGTCGATCAAGGCCCTTGCGGTGTGGTCAGCGGCACGAGCTTGGGCTGCGGCGTGCCGTCGGCGGCGGCGGCCTTGCGGGCCTGGTTCAGCTGCTTTTTCACCTTGGGCGCCTGATCGGGCGTGGCGATCGCCTGCTCGACCTGCTCCTTCGTGGCCTCGATCTCGACCGGGGCCACGCCCTGCCCGACGATGCCCAGCTTCCTGGCCGCGGCCTTCGACAGATCGATGCTCCGTCCCGCGGCATAGGGGCCGCGGTCGTTGACCTCGACCTCGACCTGCTTGCCGGTGGCGGGGTTGGTCACCGTGACGCTGCTGCCGAGCGGCAGCTGCGGATGGGCCGCGGTCAGCGCCCGCTGGTCGAACTTGGCCCCGCTGGCCGTGGTCTGGCCCTGCAGCTCCGGGCCGTAGAACGAGGCCTTGCCCTGCTCCTTGAACACGACGGGGTCCTCCGCCACCGCCCGCCCGACTGGGCCGGCGACGGCAAGAGCGGCCGCCACGACAATCCTGCCGACCGTGCTCATCCCCATGGGCCTTCCGCCACCACCTGCTTCCACCCGCCGCTCCTCGCTGGCCCAGCGCCGAGGTCTGGGCTAGGTTCGCCGCCATGAGCGATGCCCAAGCCAAGCGCCTGGTCCTGGTCGACGGGTCCGGCTACATCTTCCGCGCCTTCTTCGCCCTGCCGCCGATGACCCGGCCGGACGGCACGCCAGTGAACGCCGTGTTCGGCTTCGCCAACATGCTGTTCCGGCTGATGCAGGACCGGCCGCAGGACGACATCGTCGTCGTCTTCGACTATAGCGGCGAGAGCTTCCGAAACCAGCTTTACGACCTCTACAAGGCCAACCGAGACGAGCCGCCGCCGGAGCTGCGGCCGCAGTTCCCGCTGGTGCGCGAGGCCGCGCGCGCCTTCGGCCTGCCGGTGATCGACGTCGAGGGCTTCGAGGCCGACGATCTCATCGCCTCTTACGCCAAGGCCGCGAAGGCGGCGGGCGAGCCCGTGATCGTGGTCTCCTCGGACAAGGATCTGATGCAGCTCGTCGCCGACGGCGTCGAGCTGTGGGACCCGATGAAGCAGAAGGCCATCGGCCGGGCCGAGGTCGTGGAGAAGTTCGGCGTCGGGCCGGAGCTGGTCTGCGATGCCCTGGCGCTGATCGGCGACACCTCGGATAACGTGCCGGGCGTGCCGGGGATCGGCCCCAAGAGTGCGGCCCAGCTGCTGACCGAGTACGGCTCGCTCGAGGGGCTGCTGGCCAATCTGGAGAAGATCAAGCAGCCGAAGCGGCGCGAGGTCCTGCAGCAGAACGCCGACAAGGCCAGGCTTTCCTACCGCCTGGTCTGCCTGGAGCACGGCGCCCCGCTGCCGCTGGCGCTGGACGAGCTCCGCCGCCGGCCGTTCGACCCGACGGTGCTGCACGGCTTCCTGCAGGCCAACGGCTTCAAGACCCTGAGCGCCCGGATCGAGGGCCTTACCACCACCGCCGAGTTCACCCGCACCGCCCGGCAGGAGACGGCCGAGCGCCGCCTCGTGGCCGTGACCACGCTGGCCGAGCTCGACGCCATCCTCACCCGGGCGGTCGATGGCGGCCTGCTGGCCATCGACACCGAGACCACCTCGCTCGACCTGTCGCGCGCCAGCCTGGTCGGCGTCTGCCTCGCGGTGGCCGAAGGCGAGGGCTTCTACGTCCCGCTGGCGCATGTCGACGAGTTCGGCCGGCGGCGGGACGGCCAGCTCGACCTGCCCGACGTGATCGAGCGCCTGCGGCCCGTGCTCGTCGACCCGTCGGTGCTCAAGATCGGCCACAACATCAAGTACGATCAGGGCATGCTCGCCCGCTACGGGCTCGCCGTCGCACCGATCGACGATACCATGCTGATCTCCTACGTGCTGCACGGCGCCAGCCACGGCCACGGCATGGACGAGCTGGCGCAGCGCTACCTGAACCACGACTGCATCCCCTACACCGCTGTTTGCGGCAAGGGGGCGGCCCAGATCGGCTTTGCCGAGGTGCCGGTCGACAAGGCCACTTCCTATGCCGCCGAGGACGCCGAGGTCACGCTGCGGCTGTGGCAGGCGCTGCGCCCGCAGCTGCTGGGGCAGCACATGCTCACCGTCTACGAGACCCTCGACCGCCCGATCGTGCCGATCATCGCCGAGATGGAAGGCCACGGCATCAAGGTCGACGCGCACCGGCTGCGCCAGCTCTCGGCCGAGTTCACCCAGCGCATGGCGGGCTTCGAGGCCGAGGCCTACAGGCTCGCCGGCCGCAGCTTCAACTTGGGCTCGCCCAAGCAGCTGGGCGAAGTATTGTTCAACGAGCTGAACCTCGGCGGGCAGGGGCGCAAGACCAAGACCGGCGCCTTCGCCACCGGTGTGGAGGTGCTGGAGGAGCTGGCGCTGGCCGGCCACGAGCTGCCGCGCGTGATCTTGAACTGGCGCCAGCTGCAGAAACTGACCCGCACCTACACCGACACGCTGGTCGAGCAGGTCGACCCGGCCACCGGCCGCGTCCACACCTCCTACAGCCTGGCCGCCACCTCCACCGGCAGGCTCTCCTCCAACGACCCCAACCTGCAGAACATCCCGATCCGCACCGAGGAGGGCCGCAAGATCCGCGAGGCCTTCGTGCCCGAGCCCGGCCACCTCCTGGTCTCGGCCGACTATTCGCAGATCGAGCTGCGCATTCTGGCCCACATCGCCGACATCGGCCCGCTCAAGGACGCGTTCGCCGCCGACATCGACATTCACAAGGTCACCGCGTCCCAGATGTTCGGCGTGCCCGTGGCCGAGGTCGGCTCCGACCTGCGCCGCTCGGCCAAGACCATCAATTACGGCATCGTCTACGGCATCGGCGCCTTCGGCCTGGCCCAGCGCCTGGGGATCCCGCACGCCCAGGCCAAGGCCTACATCGATTCCTACTTCGAGCAGTACCCCGGCATCCGCGCCTACATGGACCAGGCCAAGGCCGAGGCCCGCGAGAAGGGCTTCGTCACCACGCTCTACGGCCGCCGCTGCTACGTCCCCGAGATCAACGTCAAGCTCCCCTCAAGACGCGCCTATGCCGAGCGCGCCGCCATCAACGCCCCCATCCAGGGGACCGCCGCCGACATCATGAAGCGCGCCATGGTCCGTACCTGGCGCGACCTGAAGCACGAGCTGCCCGACGTCCGCATGCTGCTCCAGGTCCACGACGAGCTCGTGTTCGAGGTGCCCGAGGCGCAGGTCGCGGACACCCAGGCGCTGGTCAAGCGGACGATGGAGCTGGCGGCGGCGATGTCGGTGCCGCTGGTGGTCGAGGTCGGGCACGGGACGAGCTGGGAGAAGGCGCACTGACGCGTCCGTCCACGCGCGGCGATACGATTCTTGCGGCCGATCTGCTATGGTGTCGACGGTTCACGGCACGGAGCAGCTGATCCCATGGCGGTCGACACCCTTGAGATAGCCCAGGCGATCCGCCGCTCCGGTCTGCCGCAGGAGCAGGCCGACACCATCGCCGAGCAGATCGGCAAGGGCTTCGCCAGCGACGATCTTGCCACCAAGGAGTTCGTGCGCGCCGAAATCGCCGATTTGCGCACGGACCTGACCAGACAGATGGGCGAGCTGCGTGCCGAGCTGCACAAGGAGATGGGGCTTCTCTCCTGGAAGACGGCCGGCATGCTGCTCCTCCAGACCGGGCTGGTCGCCACGCTGACGAGGCTGCTGTGAGGTGCCCGGCTCGACAATCGACACGGATCGTCATGGCACGCACACCGATCCACCCGGGCGAGATCCTGAAGGACGAGCTCGACGAGCTCGGCATCAGCGCCGCCGGGCTCGCGCGCCAGATCGAGGTTCTCCCCAACCGGGTGAGCCAGATCCTGGCCGGCCGGCGCGCCATCACGACCGATACGGCTCTTCGCCTCGGCCGCTGGTTCGGCACCTCCGCCGAGCTGTGGATGAATTTGCAGCAGGCCTTCGAGCTCGACCTCGCCCGCCAGCAAATCGGCAGCGCCATCGATCGCCTGCCGAAGCGTCCGGTCATCGTCCATACCGACGCGACCTGAAGCGCCAGTTGCCCGAGGTCCGCATGCTGCTCCAGGTCCAAGGGCGAGCTGGGAGAAGGCGCACTGAGAAGGGTCAGGCGAACGCCGCGTCTCCGGCATTGATACCCTGCTCAGCGGCCGGGATGTTCCGACAGCTCCAGCCGCCGCTCGATGCGCCTTACCCTGCTGCTGAGCGCATCGCTCCGACGATCTCGTCGCGCCATGTCCTCGCGGACCAGCCCGACCGACCGTTCGACGCCGAGCTGCCGGTCCTCCAAGCTGCGCAAGGCCGCCCGCACCTCGTCGAGATCGGCCCGCACGTCGTCGAGCTTGCCGTCCAGGCGGCGCAGATATTCGAGGGTCAGGTCGATAGGGTCGGCCACGTGATCCAATCCGGCAGGCCCACGACATTTCTATAGCACGGCGATGCCACGCATTTCACGTCTTCCGGCGTGGGCCCGGGCGGCAATCAGGCCGCCTGACGCGTTGCAGGCTCAACCGCGCCGCGCCGCCTCGATCAAAGCGACGTCGATCTTCTGCATGGTCATCATGGCCTCGAACGCGCGCTTCGCCTCGGCGCCGCCGGTCGCCATCGCCTCGGTCAGCACGCGCGGCGTGATCTGCCAGGAAATCCCCCATTTGTCCTTGCACCAGCCGCAGGCGCTCTCCTGGCCGCCATTGCCGACGATGGCGTTCCAGTAGCGATCGGTCTCCGCCTGGTCGTCGGTGGCGATCTGGAACGAGAAGGCTTCGCTGTGCTGGAAAGCGGGGCCGCCGTTGAGGCCGAGACAGGAGACGCCGGCCACGGTGAACTCGACCGTCAGCACGTCGCCCTCCTTGCCGGATGGATAGTCACTGGGCGCCCGATGCACGGCGCGTACCGCGCTGTCGGGAAAGATCTCCGCGTAGAAGCGGGCGGCAGCCTCGGCATCCTTGTCGTACCAGACGCAGATCGTATTCTTGGCCATTGCGTGCTCCCTTCGCTTTGCAGCCAGGATTTCGACTTGGTTTTCCCATTCGCTCTCGTCCGAGTTAGGTGGCCAAGCGCTGTTCTCCACCCTGGAAGAAACCGTCTCGCCCGAGCGATCGCACAGGGCAGAGGATCAAGCTGCGCTAGAGGCTGTTATGAACCTGCTGCCAGTTGGGCGACTTTCCTAAGCATGAAGCAAGCGAAGGCGATCACGTGCAGATCGGCTAAGGTGCTTGCGTAGCGCTCATAGTCTTTGACCAGGCGGCGGAAGCGGGTGGTCCAGGCCAAGCTGCGCGCGACGACCATCGGGCTTGGCCCGATCCCTCGGAGAGAT
>JBATRI010000045.1:0-13313 GCA_049292515.1 Geminicoccaceae bacterium | reverse complement strand
CCCGGGGCCCGACGGCGATCTTGGCGCCCGCCTGACCAAGCTGCTGGAGGTGCCGCTCGCGGCCGCCGTGGCCGACACGCTGGCAGGGCTGCCGCTGGTGGAGCTGCCGGTAGATGAGCCCGGCAAGCTGATGGCCGTCATCTACTCGGGTGACGGCGGCTGGCGCGACATCGACAAGCAGATCGCCGGGCACCTGCAGGACAAGGGCGTCCCGGTCGTGGGCGTCGACAGCCTACGCTACTTCTGGTCGGAGAAATCGCCCGAGCAGATCGCTTCCGACCTCGATCTGATCATGGCCCACTACCGCAACGCCTGGCAGCGGCCGGATGTCGTCCTGGTCGGCTATTCCTTCGGCGCGGATGCCCTGCCCTTTGCCTACAATCGTCTGTCCAAGGATCAGCGGGCGCACGTGCGCCGGCTGGCCCTGCTCGGGCTGGCGCAGAAGGCCGACTTGCAGATCCACGTCACCGGCTGGCTCGGCGCCGACGTCCACGAAGGCGAGCTGCCGCTCCTGCCCGAGCTCGTCCGCATCCCGCCGAGCCTGATCCAGTGCTTCTACGGCGTGGAGGAAGATGACACCGCCTGCACCCTGCCGGAGCTCAAGGGGGCACAATTGGTCCGCACCGAGGGCGGCCACCACTTCGACGGCAATTACGCCGCGCTGGCGGACGACATCCTCACCAGTGCGTCGGCTCCGTGACGATCTAACGGGCATGCTGCACCCGCCGCAGGCTCACGCCGTCGCGCCGGGAGAGGCCAGACGGCCGGTGAAGCGGGCTTTGATGTAACGGCCCACGTAGCGCGAGCTGTCCCAGCTATAGAGGCCGGGCCGGAAACGGATCTCGACCATCAGGAAGGTGAACAGGGAGACCAGCAGCGTGGCCACGAGAATGGCCGGCATCTGCACCATGTGGAACAGCAACATGCGCTGCCAGCCGGTTTCCACGTCGCCCAAGGCAGCGAACAGCGCATGCGCCACACGGACTGCTAGATCATTGATGAACGACAGCAGCGGCAGATGCCACAAGTAGATCCCGTAGGAGAGAATACCGGCCCACGTCCAGAAACGAAGCACGAGCAGCCGGAACAGACCGTAGCCCTCCTGCGGCATGGCCGCAGTCTCATCGGCACGCGGGAGCTCGAGCAGATAGATCGTCAATGCCGACGCTACACCAATCAGTGGGTTCGCGAACGGCTCCAGGTCGTTGTTCACGAGGACGTAGTAGATGGCGTTGCCGACGAAAAAACCGCCGGCCACCGCGACCCAAGCCGAACCGCGAAACTTTTGCACATCCCATTGGCGCAGGGCGAGATTAATGGCAAAGCCAGAGAGAAAATAGAACATGAACTCCGTCGGCGGATACTTCGTGATTCCAACGTTGGCCAGAACCTCGAAGAAAACTGCCAAACACAATACCCAGATCATATTTCTGATCGAAGGTATACAGAAATAGATGAATACCAATGGTGCCACCAGATAGTACTGCATCTCCCACGACATGCTCCAGGTGACGCCATTGATATTGCGGCCGGTGAAATTGTTGATGAACAGGAAATCACCCAAGGCCTGCTTCCAGCTAGGCATCGTCGATACGACGAACAGCAGACAGAACACAAGATTAACATAGAGCAGCGGCGCTATACGAAGAAGTCTGCTCTTGTAGAAGCGCATGATTCCAGCTTTATCCAATGCATAGCGATTCATGAAGAAGATCTTGCCCATCAGATAGCCGCTATGGACGAAGAAAAAGAGCACAAAATTCTTGCCGGTGGTAGGTGTCAGGCTGGCAATAATCTGCTGGGATAGCGCACCGAACGCCCAATCGTTCTCGACATAGTGGCGGAACGACAGATCTGAGGCGCCTAGGCTATGAACAAGCAACACCCCGAGGGCGCACAGCCCGCGCAGCACCAAGAGATTGTCGATGTAGACGGGAGTCTCGCGGTAAGACACTGGCGCTCCTGGGCGATATCGGCGGCCGTCGGCCTTGGAGGCGATGCTGCACGCGCAACATCTCCGGCAAGAACAACTGTCGGTAATGTACTGCCCGCGTGGCAACGCCGCGCGGCACAGAGTTGTCAGAGGCTGACGCTGATCCCGCCGTCGACGGCGAGCACATGCCCGGTGACATAGGACGCGGCATCGGAGGCGAGGAACACGACGGCCCCCCCGAGCTCGCGCGGCTCTGCCCACCGGCCGAGCGGCGTACGCTTGCAGACCCAGGCCGAGAACGCCTCGTCGTTGACCAGAGCCGTGTTGAGCTCGGTGGCGAAGTAGCCTGGCGCCAGGGCGTTGACGGTGATCCCCTGCGGGCCAAGCTCGGCCGCCAGCGAGCGGGTGAGACCGTGCAGACCGGCCTTGGCCGCCGTGTAGGCATGGATCGTCGGCCGACCGAGGATAGCGCTGACCGAGCCCGTGGCGATGATCCGGCCGGATTTTCTCGGCAGCATCAGCCGCGCCGCCTCGCGCGCCAGCCGGAAGCAGGCGGTAAGGTTGACCGCGATCACCCGCTCGAAGTCGGCGTCGGTCCATTCCGTGACCGGGACCCGGTGCTGCATGCCGGCATTGTTGACCAGAATGTCGAGACGGCCATGTACGCCGGCGATCCGCGCCATCGCCGCCTGCGTCGCCGGCGCATCGGCGACATCGAAGGCTGCCGCCTCCGCGGAATGACCCTGCCCGCGCAGCCGCTCGACCTCCGCCTCGAGGGTCGCCGGATCGCGGCCATTGAGCAGCACGTGGGCCCCCTGTGTCGCCAGTGCCTCGGCCATCGCCAGCCCCAGGCCGCGCGAGGCGCCGGTGACCAGCGCGACGCGCCCGTCCAGTCGGAACAGATCGGTCATGCTTTCCTCCCTGCCCCGCTGGGGCTAAAGCCGACCGGACAGATTCACGGTGGGCGGGGACAAGGTGCAGCGGGAGCGTGCGACGATCAAGGCAGCCGGACGGGAACTTGCCGTGCAGAGGCTGTGGCCGGACGGGGCCGCCGACGGGCCGACCGTGGTGTTCCTGCACGAGGGGCTGGGCTGCATCGCCTTGTGGAAGGATTTCCCGAGCCGACTCTGTGCACGGCTGGGCCTCCCCGGGCTGGTCTACGATCGGTGGGGATACGGGCAATCGGAGCCGCTGGATCGCCCCCGCACCACGAGCTACCTTCACGACGAGGCGCGCCTGTTCCTGCCCGCGCTGCTGGAGCAGGTCGACGTGACGCGCAGCATCCTCATCGGCCACAGCGATGGCGGCAGCATTGCCCTGCTCTACGCGGCGGCGTTCCCCTCGGCACCGGCGGCGATCGTCACCGAGGCCGCGCACGTGTTCGTCGAGGACGTCACGCTGGCCGGCATCCAGGCCGCAGGCGTGGCCTTTGCCACCACCGACCTCCCATGGCGCTTGGCACGCTATCACGGCGCCAAGACCGAGAGCATCTTCAAGGCGTGGCATGATGGCTGGCGGTCGCCCGAGTTCCGCTCCTGGAACATCGAGGCCGAGCTGCCGCGAATCATCTGCCCGACCCTGGTCCTGCAGGGCGTGAACGACGAGTACGGCACGACGGCGCAGGTGGAGGCGATCGTACGGGGGGTGTCCGGGCCCGTCCGCAGCGAGCTGCTGCCGGATTGCGGGCATGCACCGCATCACGAGGCCGGTCAGCTGACCCTCGACCTCATCGCCGACTTTGTCGGAGCGCTATAGCGGGATCTTGCGCATCCTAGCCTCGACCTTGGCCAGGAACGAGGTACGGCTCGTCGGTGTCGAGCTGTCCATGCGATAGTGGCCGAGCCAGAAGGTCCGGCAGCGCGGATGGCACAAGGGCCGCAGGCCGCGCATGATGATCCGCCGACCGGGGTCGCCGATGACGAACCGGATCCACCACCACGGCGAGCCATAGGTCGAGACACCACCGATCAGGCGGATGTTCTGCATCCGGCCCTGTACCGGCTTGAGCCCAGACGGGAGCTCGAACGTGACGAATGGAACCCAGACCCGGTCGATCCAGCCCTTGAGCATCGCCGGCAAGCTGTACCACCAGGTCGGGTAGACAAAGATCAGCCCCTCGGCCCACTGAAGGTGTGCCAGCTGGTCCACCACCCGGGCGGCGTTGAGATCGCGCGTGTGATAGTGACGGCGGTCGTCGGTGCTCAGCACCGGATCGAAACCGATCCGATGAAGGTCCAGCTCCCGCACCTCGTGGCCGGCGCCGGTCAGGGCGGAAGCGACCCGCCCGTGCAGGGCATGGGCGAAACTCTCGGGTACCGGATGTGCCAGCACGACCAGGACCCGCATCAAAAGCTCTCCATGCCGTGCTCGACACGCACCAGGAATGCGCGGCGATCGCTGTCGCTCGCGGTGTTGAGGCCATAGAGCGCATGGTAGGCGGCGGTCGCGCGCGGTGCCGCGAACCACCGCAGATAGCGTGTGACCAGCGAGCGCGGCGGATCGCCCATCCACCATGCGGCCAGACGCGGGCGCCCGTAGGTGACGAGCCCCGCCAGCTTGCGGAGCTGCGTCAGCGACGGTTGGACCTGGCCGCCATCGGCGAAATTAAATGCGACTCCCGGTATGTAGAGTCGATCGAAGAAGCCCTTGAGCATCGCCGGTGGACCGAAGCACCAGGTGGGGAACTGCACGATCAGCGCCTCGGCCTGCTGCAGCCGCTCGACGTAGCCCTCCACGCCCCGGCGATTGTCGGCAAGGTCGTGGTAGCTGCGCCGCTCCGCTGGCCCAAGCACCGGATTGAACCCTTCGGCGTAGAGGTCGCAAAGGTCGACTTCGTGGCCGGCGCGGGCGAGTCCGGCCAAAGCCACCGCACGGATGGCGCCGTGAAAGCTCTCGGGCAAAGGATGGCAATAGAGATAGAGGATACGCATCGCTCAGGCAGCGGCGACGGCTTCGATCTCGACCTTGCACGCCGGCAGAGCCAGCGCCTTGACGATGATCAGGGTTGAGGCAGGCGGCGGATCCGCGACCCACGCGTCGCGCACCTGCATGTAGGGAACACGGTAATCTGCCTCGGTCAAAAACACCGCCAGCCGCACCAGGTGCGCCCGGCCTATGCCCGCGGCCTCGAGGCAGGCGTCGATGTTGGCGAACGCCTGGGCCACCTGCTCGCCGACATCCTCGGGCACCGAGCCGTCGGCGCGGATTCCGAGCTGGCCGGACAGAAACAGCAGCCGGTCCGCCTCGGCGACCTCGACCATATGCACGTAGCGGCCGAACGGCGCTCGGATCGAGGCCGGGGACTGGTGGCGCAAGATCATGCGGCTGCCTGTCGTTATCTTGTGGGACGGCCTACGTCATGCCATGTCCGGGCCCACGTGTGAACGGCCGGCGGGAGATTGGTATGGCGCTGCGTTTGCCCGGCTGGTGGCAGGATCTCAGCAGCCCCGAGTTCGCACGCCTCGACCCGGATGGCACCGTGGCCGTGCTGCCGGTGGGAGCGATCGAGCAGCACGGGCCGCATCTGCCGGTAGCCACGGACACCTGCATCAACGATGGCATCGTGCGCCGGGCCCTGACCCTGATGCCACAGGGGCTGCCGGTGCTGGTGCTGCCGACGACGGCGGTGGGCAAGAGCGACGAGCATGTCGATTTCGCCGGCACGCTCACCTTGTCGGCGGAGACGCTCGGGCGCGTCTGGTACGAGATCGGTGCGTCGGTGCGTCGGGCTGGCGTGCGCAAGCTGCTGCTGTTCAACAGCCACGGTGGGCAACCGCAGGTGATGCAGATCGTGGCCCGCCAGCTGCGGATCGACCATGCCATGCTCGCCGTCGCCGCCAACTGGTTCTCGTGGGGCATGCCCGAGGGCCTGTTCGACCCGGCCGAACTCCGCCACGGTATCCATGGCGGCACCGTCGAGACGGCGATGATGCTGGCACTGCGCCCTGATCTGGTCGACCTCGAGGCGGCGGAGGATTTCGTGCCGGTCACCGTCGCCGACGATCTGGAGTTTCCACGGCTGCGGGCCCTGGGTGCCGCCGGTCTCGGCTGGCAGGCGCAGGACATGCATCGGGAAGGCGTGTGCGGCGACGCGTCGCGCGGGACGCCGGAGGCTGGTCACGCCGTGATCGAGCATGCCGCCATGCGCCTCGTCGAGCTGCTGCAGGAGCTGGTGAGCTTTCCGCTGCACCGTCTCGTCGAGCGCTGATCGCGATTTCGCCTAGTTCGCGCACGCCAAACTGGGCACGCGTGGGCGGCTCCACTCAGTCTGATCAATTTTCTGGAAAATTTGCATGGGATGAGGTGTAGGCGGTGCGCCTGAGACCTGAGGCGCAGTTTGCGGAGGACGAGGTAGCGTCTAGCTGCCGCTGTCGTCACTCACCGGTTTGCTCCTCCACTTGTTCCTGCGTCCGCAGGCTCTCGCGGTAGTTCCACCCCTTGCTGACCACCCGCATCTTAGGGGGCGTTACCGGCTCCGGTCGCGGCGGGATCACGACCGCCGCCCGCCGCTGGGGGGCTTCCCCGCTGCGTGATGGCTTCGCGATCGCCTGCGTCATGGCCGATGTCCTGCTGCAGCTTCGAACCAACTCCATGGCCAAGTGTAACACCGACAAACATAATTGTCGTCAGGATCGACGCCAGCAGCAATATGCCGGCCCGCGTCCGTTCCGCGGCTCGCGATTGGTTGATGAGCCGGTTGGCGTCCGCGGCCGCGGCAAGCTGTCCGATAAGCGTTTCACGAAGACGTTCGCGGACCGACGGCATCGGGTCTGCAGCGTCGGCCGACGGGTCTGCCATCTCGAGCTGCCGCACGTAAGCGACCAGGTCCCTGCCGCTGGCAATATAGGAGAACGACTGCCGGCGAATGGATCGAAAGAGAAACACCAACACACTGACGATCATCAGTGAAAGAGAAACACCGGCAACTGCCAAGACCCACCAGAGAGCACCACGGATTTCTGCGGCTACCGGCAACGTTTGGTTCAATACCACAACCTCAACCGCCAGCGTCGCCGAGAAAAATGGGAGAGATCTCCACACATTTTCTTCCTGATCGATCTCCTTTAGATAAATGGCAGTGAACAGCCGCTCCAGATCTTCCCAGTGGGACACGAAACCCGTCACTCCTCCATTCAAGCAGGCGCGACTCGACCGCGGCGACATAGGCACCATAGGCCGCCAGGCGCGGGGCCATGAGACTCGACACCGATCCGGTCAGCTCAATCGCCGCCATAGAGATATTGCCTGGCAGCGCTCTCGTCGTAGGCGGGATCGTCCCAGCCGATCATCTTGCCCGGATTGAGCAGGCCCAGCGGGTCGGCCTCGCGCTTGAACGCCAGCTGGACATGATCGACCTTCTTCATCCCGCCGCCCTCCAGCGTAAACTCGTGTGGATTGAAGACCGGGCAGCCGTGGCGGTCGTGATGCGCGATGATGTCCTTGAGCCGCTCGTCCGAGCTGTAGCGGACCAATTGCAGCCCGAAGCAGGCAATCTCACCGCCGAAGCGGACGAACTCCAGATGCAGCGGCAGCTCGTCGCCGAACTGCGCCACCATCTCGGCCACCTTGTCCAGATGGTGCGGCGGCGGGAACAGGGTTTGCAGGTAGGTGATCGTCCGGTCGTGCCGCAGAGCGTGAAGCGTTGTGTGGTTCCAGGTGTACTCGAACAGGGGCAACTGGCCGGGCTGCAGCTCGTCCAGCGGTCCTTCATAGGCGATGCGGCCGGCCCACGGCCGCAGCGCATCGTGCAAGGCGTCGAGCGCCATGTCGGCCACCATGACGATGAGAGCGCTTTCCGCAGGCCCGATCCGCTCAGGAAACAGATAATCGTGCGGCACAGGCGCGGCGATGACGGTCGCCAGTTTCTTCAGGATCGCATCCTCGCGTGCCAGCGCGTCGGCGCAGCGGGCGGCGGTCTGCCAGTCCGGGAACGCCACCAGCGCCTCGACCCAGCGGTAGGCGGGAGCCAGCGGCATCTCCAGCTCGGTGATGATGCCGTTGGTCCCGTAGGCGTGGTTGACCTTCTGGATGTCGGCGCCGCGCAGCTCCAGGATCCGCGGCTCGGCCTCGACGGTCACAACGCGGGTCATCAGGATATTGCCGCGATCGCGCAGCAGGCCCCAGGTGATGGACCCGATCCCCGAGCTGCCGCCCGCGACGTAGCCGCCGATCGTGCCGGTCTTGTGGGTGCTGGGATGCAGCCGCAGCTCCTGGCGGCTGTCGGCGATGGTGGCGGCATCGAGTTCGGCCAGCTTCCGGCCGGCCTGCACCCGCACCCGGCCATGGCTGATCGCAAGAATAGCGTTGAGCTCCGAAAGGTCGGCAACGATGCCCCCCTGCAGCGGCATGGCCTGACCATAATTGCCCGTACCGCCACCGCGCACCGTCAGCGGCACTCCATGCCGATGGCAGCTGGCGGCGAGACGGACGATCTCCGCTTCCGAGCGCGGTGTCACCACCGCATCGGCGGTAACGTGGTCGAGCTGGCGCTTCAAGATCGGGCTGTACCAGTAGAAGTCCCGGCTACGCCGCTTTACCTTCTGCGGCTGGGTCTCGACCGCCAGACCATCAATGTCGCGCAGCACGTTCTCGATAGCGCTCATACGTTCCTCCGCAGCACCGGCAGATGCCGCTGCGAGGCAGAGGATAGATCCCGCACCCAGACATGAAAAGGCAGCCACGACCCACGTGTCGAGGACCCTCAGATCCGGGCGATGCCCCATGCATAACGCGCCGCCAGCGGAATGGTGCGGGTGCCACATCGGCGACCGTCCGCGTCCGCGATCCGCTCCAGCGCACGCGCCATCTCGTGCAGTAGAATCTCGACGTCGCCGTCGGTTACGGAAATCGTCCGCAACAGTCGAGCAGCCACAGCCAGCTGCTCGCGACTGACGGAATCCGCCGCGTTCTCCGCCAACACACTTGGCTGACTCGGCCCATTCATCGCACTGAAACAGCGGTCGATCACGGCCATGATAAACATCCCGTGCGTCGCATTCTATATTCTCGTTGTCCGCAGCACATGGAAATCACCTCTGCAGCCCCCCGACCGCACCCACGTCCGTCGACCCTCTGGCGTCATCGCTCTTGGAGGGCCTTCCCAAGCTTGTACCATCGGCACCTGTAGCATGGCAACTCGCGTCATGATGTCGTCACTTTGACAAAAATGCGCGCAGCGCGTGCGCCAAATGCACTCGGTGGTTTCCGATGCATATCGTTATTCGCTTAATTTCAGCGTTGTCAGCAAACGTGAGCCGCCAAACTGCCCATCGGCCCGCCGCAAGAGGCTCGACAGCGGCAACGCGACGTTCCATTCAATCTAAGTCTTTATCCGCAGTGGGAGCCTCGAACATTGCAGTGACCTCAATAACTATGCGTTGGTCACCGGCCAAGATCGAAGCATTGTTGATGCGCGGTGCGTGGTTCGCCGGCTTGCCACTGCAGCTACGCCAGTTACTGGTGGCCGCCGGGCAGGTCCGTAAGTATCATCGCGGCGAGATCGTCCTGGCCGCCGGGAGGCCGATGGGTCTCTACGTGCCACTTCAAGGCTCGGTGGCGCTCAGCAAGGTCGGCGCGGTCGGCAACGAGATCATCTATCACATTGCTGGCCCCGGCTTTTGGTTCGGGGCCGTTGGCGTACTGATGACCCAGCCCCTTGAATTGATGGCGGCGGCGGTCAGCGAGGTGACCCTATTGTCCCTACCCCGCGCCGAGGCGCTGCGGCTGATCGAAAGTGACCCAAGCTATCGGGACGCCGTCGCGCGGCTGGCGCATGAGCGGTTCATCCGGGCACTGGAGGCGCTGGAGCAGACCAGCCGTCCAAATGCGGTCGGTCGTGTGGCGGCGAAGCTGCTGACCATACGTGAACTCAACCTCGGTAGCGACGCAGCCAGCGCCAATATGCCTCTGGCGGTCTCGCAGAGCGCGTTGGCACTGATGACCAGCATGTCGAGACAGTCGGTGAGCGCCGCGCTTGCCGCGCTTGCCCACGCCGGGTCGATCGTCATCGGCTTCAAGCAGATCTCGATCGTCGACGTCGCCAGGTTGGAGACGATCGCGAATTCACCGGAGCATGCACTTCAAGCGGATGGGCGCAAGAAATCCAGCTCGCGATAGTCGGGCGGGACAGTGTCGATCCTGCGGCCCGACCGCAGCACCACCCGACCCGACTGCGGCCGCGACAGCACTTCCGACCAGTCGCGACCTTCGAAGATGATCAGCTCGGCGTCATGGCCGGGGGTCAAGCCGCGGCCACCCGGCAAGCCCATGACCGCTGCCGGTGTGGCGGTCACCGCAGCCGGCCAGTCGCCGAACGGATGGTCGAGATGTGCGATGCGGACAGCCTCGCGGAAGACTTCCAGCAGGTCATGATCACCGTAGGCATAAAAGGGGTCACGACAATTGTCGCTGGCGAAGGCCAGCGAGATGTTCCGCGCCTTGATCTCATGCGCCAGCGTCACTCCGCGAAAGCGCGGTGTGCGCCCGGCCACGCGGTCCTGTAAATAGAGATTGCACATCGGCAGGCTGACGATGGCGATGCCGGCCTCGGCCACCCGGTCCAGGGTCCGGCGGACCCGGTCCGGCGCCTGCCGCGATAAGGCGCAGCAGTGTCCAGCTACCGCCCGCCCCTGGAACCGGTTGCGCAGCATGGCCTCGGCCAGATGAAGCAGGCTCTCCGATGCAGGATCCAGCGTTTCGTCGATGTGACAGTCGACGTCCAGGCCATGTTCCGCCGCGAGTGCCAGGAACCGGTCGAGGTCGGCATCCAGCTCGGGTCCCGGTACCGGCACCATGCCGAGCACGCCGCCATGCTCCGCCACCCGCTGCGCAAGGGTCCGGCCAGCCGCGCCGCTATAGTGCTCCGGCAGCGCCAGGCTCACGGCCTGCAGCTCGATGCGTCCGGCCCAGGTGGCCCGCAATTCGGCAAACAGTGGCCAACTGATGGCGTCCTGCGGCGGGACGGAATCCAGGTGTGTGCGTATTGCGCGGGTGCCATGGGCGTACGCGCAGCGCAAGCCGAACTCGAACCGAGCCCGCACGTCCGCCGTGCTCCAACTGGCTAGCCGGTCGCGCGCGACGGCAGCCAAGGCTCCCATGAAGGTGCCGTCGGGATTGGGCGCACGCGGCCAGATATGCCCCTTGTCGAGATGGGTGTGCAGATCGACCGGGCACGGCCAAACCATGCGGCAGTCCAGGTCGATGCCGGGAGAAGCCGGATCGTGCAGCGATATCGCAGCGATCCGGCCGCCCTCGACGACAATGTCGACCTGTACGAGCCCATCCACCCCCAACCCGATCTCGACCAGGCACGTAGGCACGGTGGCGCGCTTCAGGACGTATCTGCCGTCAGCCGACCCACTCATGGGCAGCTCAAACGCAGCCATGGCGACCCTCGCTCAACCGGCGAAGTAAGTCTGCGGCAACCCCTGCACGCCCGGTACACGCAGGGCAAAGACGCCGCCGGCGTGCGGCTGACGGGACTCGGTGCCGGGGGTCGGCCCGGCGCCTATCGACGTGACGTAGAGCACGTCCAGGTTTCCACCACCGAAAGCAACCTTGGTCGGCTTCTCGACCGGCATTTCGATGATACGGTCCACCTCGCCCTTTGGCGTGAAACGGACCAGCTGCCAACCACCCACGCCAGCCATCCAGTAGCAGCCATCCGCATCCACGGCGCCACCGTCGGGCCTGCCCGCCATCCCGTGCGTGTCGACGAAGACTCGGCGGTTGGTGACGGCCCCGCTGTCCGGGTCATAATCGCAAGCCCAAATGGTGCGAACACTGGCCTCGGAATCGGAAAAGTAGAACGTCCGCCCATCCGGGCTGAACGCGCAACCATTGGTGACAGTAAGGTTATCGAACAGCTGCTCGTAGCGTCGGTCCGGCCACAGCCGATAGAGCGCGGCAACCGGCATGCGCGGCCCCATCGGCATCGTGCCGGCAACGAACCTGCCGGCGGTATCGGTGGTACCGTCGTTGAACCGATTATCGGGCTTGTCCCGCTCGGGATCGGCGATCGGCTCCAGCGCGCCATTCACCGTATCGTAAAAGTGAAAGCCGTTTTCCAGCGCCACGACGAAGCCGCCGTTCTGGCGCAGCGCGAAACATCCGAGGCGGGAGGGCAACGCAAAGGTGCGGTCCAGTCCCGTGGAGGGATCGAAGCGGTGCAGCGCACAGCTATCGATGTCGGCCCACCACAGAACCTGCTCGCGGCCACACCATAAAGGCGCTTCGCCGACCTGGGCCTTGGCGTCGAGCACACAGTCAACCTGAACCACGTAGTTCCTCCGACGGCTGCGCCATATATAGCGACGCATACGACGCTGGCGGCGCTGCGGCGACCCCCGAAAAGCGCGCGTGGGATGCATTGGCGTGAGAAACTGCGCAGCCGCAGACAGCCGTTGCGGCTGGCCGGCACCTAGGAGACGAAACGATGCAGGAAGCGTTCGTGGTTGACCCGCGGATCGAGGACAGCAGTGTGCGCGTGGCCGATTGGCCGCTGACGCAGATCCGCCTCAAGGACGATGCGCGCTTCCATTGGCTGCTGCTGCTGCCACGCCGGGCCGGCATCGTCGAACTGACGGACCTCGCCGAGGCGGACTACCTGCAGCTCAATGCCGAGATACTGGCGGCGTGCCGGCTGCTGGGGGAGATCGCGCGGCCCGACAAGACCAACGTCGCGACCCTGGGCAACGTGGTGCCGCAGTTGCATGTCCATGTCATCGCGAGGTTCGCGAGCGATCCCATCTGGCCGGACCCGGTCTGGTGCCATGGCGCCGGTCCGACCTTTCCGCCTCATGCGCTGGCGATGCTGGCTGATCGTTACGCCAAGGCCGCCCGAGGGCACTTCCAGACCATGTAGCCGCAGACGGCACTATGCTCGGCAATAATCGGCGGTCGGTATTGGAGCCTCTCCAAAGTGATCCTAAAGTAGAGCTACTTCCCGGCGCCCTCCCGATGCGATACCCACTCGGTCAGGTGGAATATGCAACGGGATGGGGACATGACTACTCTTTCCGGGGTTGTGGTGAGCCAGCTCGGTACGGCCGAGCAGCTCTTGCTGTGGGCGCTGCGGCAGCGGCGTGCGGACTGTGGCGCCACGACGCCCGAGTTGGTCCAGGGCTTCCTCCTCGCCTGCGGCCTGGCCGGTGTCGAGCCCGCGCTGGGGAGCTTCGAGCGACTGTTCGACACGCTCCATCATCATGGAGAGTGCAGCCTGGGGCCGCTTCGCTGTGCCGTGGTGAGCCGGGACGAGGCCACGTGCCTGGCGCTGCTGGCAGCGGCCCAGCAGGGCCAGAGCCTACGCCCAGGGCGCCTCGCCGCCGAGCTCGTGGGACCGACGCGTGCTCCAGCCCTGATCGCCGATGCGCAGCGGCTGGCC
>JBATRI010000044.1:0-9447 GCA_049292515.1 Geminicoccaceae bacterium | reverse complement strand
CCGCTCCGCTTGGCGCCCGGCCGCCGGGTCCGCCGGCACCGCCTCCCACTCGCTGGAGCTCACGCTTTGAACTCGGGCGCAGCGAAAGCCCAGAAGGTCGTAGCGGTACGAAGGCTCGAACCTACCGCGGAACGCCGCGCGCACGTAGCGCGCGTCACCGCGCCAGGACCCACCGCGCACGACCCGCTCGGCAGCGCTATCCGCGTTCTCATCCAGCCAAGCCGAACCGTCGCTCGGCGCACCGACGTAGCTGTCGTGCCAGTGGTCTAGGCACCACTCCAACACATTGCCGTGCATCTCGTGCAGGCCCCAGCCATTCGCGGGCAGGCTCGCGACCGGGACGAGCCCATCGGCGTCGTAATTGACCTGCATGCGATTGATCTTGCGTCCGAAATGGTGGGGTGTGTCGGTGCCAGCTCGGCAGGCATACTCCCACTGCGCCTCGCTCGGCAGCGACAGCTCGAGGTCCGGCAACATCGAATTCAGCGCCTCGATGAACGTGCGCGCATCTTCCCAAGACACCTCGGTTGCCGGCAGATCAGGCCCAGCGGCATGTCCGCCAGGCAGCTCACCCATCACTGTCACCCAGAGCGCCCGGGTCACCGTCGTCGCAAACATCCAAAAGCCGTGTGCGAAGTTCACGCGATGACGGGGACCCTCGTCGTCGAAACGGCCGATCTCGTCCACCGGTGAGCCCATCAGAAACGATCCGGGCGGGCACCAGCGAAGGCGCTGCGTCACCTTCGACCCGTCCGTCCCGGTGACGCCGAAGCTTACCCAGGGACCATGCTCGTCACGGCCCCAATCCTCGGCCCACGCAGGTGGTATGCGGGAGGCCCAAAAGGCAAATCGATCGGCGGGATTTTCAGCAGGTACAAGCCAAAGCAGGTTGTTGGTAGAACGAACAAGCCCTAGCGGGCTACCGATCGCCCTCGGATCGCCATGCCGATATACCAGAACCTCACCGCTTCTTTGCCGCAGCTCGAGCAGCTGCTCATGGTTGCCTCCCGGCAACTCCACCGGAGGGAGCGGAGGAACATAGCCCTCTACCGACTTCTTAATATTCCACGCAAGGCGTCGGAAGGACGGATATTTCCAGGCCTCGGGAGCTCGATCCGCAACGGCAGACAGCCATACTGCAAGCCCGGGAGACAGTGCCCCCTCGACATTCGGGCCCGCCCCAGCCTCGATCGCATCAATGAAGGCACGCGCCTCGTCGAGATCGTTAGCATAGTCGAGACCAGTTACCGCAGGCGGAAGGCCCAGAAGTTCCTCGAACCAGACCTCGTCTGGCTGACCGAAACGCCAGTCGCGGATGATCGCCAGCGCCTGCTTTTGTACGCCCAAGGGCTCGCTGACAAAGGTTTCCCGCAGACGCGCCTGCGAAGGCGCCTGCAGGACTGCAGCGACAGAAGAAGCATGGGCAATTTCCGGATGGAGCCAGACCTGCGCTTCGATCCCTACGTCGGCCTCCGGCAGCAGGGCCAATCTCAGCCCGCGGATCAGACCGGGCTCGAGCCGCACAGCCGGGCTCGCGAGCATGAGCAGCCGCGTGACCAGATCCTGGCGTGCCAGGGGATCGAGCACTGACGGGGTCGCCGAATGGTCCCAGCCGATAGCCTCCCACACTACCCCAAGCGTCGGCGACACTAATTCAACAGGTATCGGCACCACTGCAACGGCCCGGCATCCGGCCGCCCGGAGGGCCTCCCCCAGCTGGAGCCAGGTATGCTCCGATCCGTTCAGTGAACCGAGATCGCCAAGCGCCAGAACGACTCCGCCCGCTGGTGGAGGGCCATACACTTCACCGCGAGCTGTATCGATGTCGACCGGCCCGATCCGGCCATCATGCACGACAAACGCCGCAGGGCGCCGGTTATCGAGCAGTTTCAGCAGCTTGGTGCAGAGCGCATCCTGATCGGTCCAGAAAGGAGCCAGATGCCGGCTCCGGTCGAGAAGAATGTGGAGCTGCGGTGGCCAGCTTCTCTTACGAGCCCTGGGGAGGGCGGTCAGAACCTTCATCCTGGCGACGCGGTCGACTGCTGCACTGAGGTCCACGGCGCAGCCGGTCTCGATGCTCAACGCTCCCCGTAGCCGTGCGACGAGCTCAGGCCATGGTGCGATTTCGGGATGGCGTGGTGGGGATACCGGTCGGTGCGTCCAGACGGCGGGTCCGGACGAGTGTCGCGTGGGAGGCAGCCGCGCATCCGTTGACCGCTCGAGCGGTGTGAAGGCGACGGCAGTCAGCATTGGTAGATCGAGCAGAGGCCGCTGCATGACCTCGACCGACGGGGACCACCTATCCGGGATCCTGAGATCGCCTCCGTCGCCAGGTTCGGGCGCGGTTGCTGGATCCCCTAGACGATCGACCGTCAGGCCATAGCCGAACAAGGCGGCAACCTTCGAGGCCTCCTCATAGAACTGTGGATGATCGCCAGATGCGATGCTGATACGCGCCCACGCCTTCAGTACATCGGCGCGGCCGCTGATGGGCAGACGGCTCAACGGCCGAGCCCGCGATGCTTCTGGAGAAATAGTTTGGAAAGCCGAGACAACAGCCGGTGCTGTTCAGCGACATTGTCCGGCGCCAAGGTGATGATGGCACGGACCAAGTCGATATATTCGGCTTGGCCGGGCAGTGGAAAATGTCGTTGCGTCCTTGCGGCACGGCGGTCCACGACCAGCTGGCGCGCCGCTTCCGCCAGAACGGCAGGGTCGGTGTGTGGAAAGTGCGCTTGGCCGCGAGCGATCAGAAACGGTTCCAGCTCCTCATCGGACGGCAATTCGATCACATGGAGCACGCAGCGGCGTACGAACGCGGCGGGGAGGCTTCGCTCCTCGTTGGTGGTTAGGACGATGAGCGGCCATTCTTTGCCCGGCTCGATTCGCTCGGGGAGACCGTGCGGCTGGAAGCTACGGTTGCCGAGCACCTCGAGCAGACCGTTAGGCACCTCGGCGTCGGCTTTGTCGATTTCATCGATGAGTACGACGACACCGTTCTTCGGATCACAGCCCGCGGCTTGCGGCGGCGGTGCCACCCCGCTGTCATTTGCCTTTGTCGCGGCACGGTCCCAATTGAGCGCCCACCATAAGGGTCCGGGTAACACATAATGGGCCGGCTCGAGATGTCGCCGGAGCTTTGCAGCTTCGCCTGCATTTCCGACTGCACCGATCAGCTGGGCGTCACCCAGCCGGGCGACCGCATCCTCCTCCCACAGCAGATCACGTGGCTCGGTACTTGCGTCGACCACACGGCGCACGAAGGCTCGCTCAAGATCGAGCGCCGCGGCCAGCGCAAGCTGGCTCTTGCCGACGCCGGGCTCACCGCGCACCAAGAGCGGGCGTCGCGAAGCTAGCGCCGCCTCGATCGCATCGTTGTCAGCCGCCCGTACCAGATGAATCTGGTCGTCGTAGCCCGTGCCCGGCAGCAATATCTTTTCGCCGGGCCCATGGCGCAAGCGCCTCATTGGATTGACCTCACGATCGGCAGCATCCGGCGTAGCGGATCAAGGGCATCCAAATCCTCCAGTTCCCGCTTAGCGTCGATTGCCAAGCAGAGCAGTTCCGGATAGCGATTTCGCACCTTGGACATGACCTGCTCCATGTATCTGCGGTACGATTTCTCTACAGGCGACAAGTTGCTGTCGGCGGGCGGGAGGTGCACGACCATATAGTAGCCGGGCTCACCGTCCTCGCGGTCGCTGCGCATGCGCTGCTGCACGAACCGGCGTCGCTCCTCTGCATCGCGCGAAGGTGCGCCGGGTTCGGGCCGGAACATGCCCAGATCGTTCTCGAGGTAGTTAGCCAAGGTGCCCAGGAATGGTGCCATCTGAGCTTCGATATCCTGGCAGATTGCCTCGGCGGCACGACTACCGTCGATGTCGATCCCAACGGGTGGAAACAACGGCAGGCATCGCTTGCCCATCGGCAGCTCGCCCTCCGATGCGCGCGCACAAAACGATGCTTCGCGCCGCTCATAGGCAGCCATCAACAGCTCTGCCATGGAGCGGGTACCCGCCGGAAGTTCGAGCAGGGCGAGGTCAGGCGAGGTAGCGCCATCGCGCATAAACTCCAAAACGGCGTAATCGCACAGCGCGGGCGCGATAACACCGACCAAATTGCTCAGCGCTTGCGCTGCCGAAATGTCGGACACCTCAAGGGTCTTGTGCGCCGAACGAAGCGCTTTGAGCATCTGACGAAGTGGAATGGCGAGGATCCGGTTGGCGAAATCGGCGACATTTCCGTTCTGAGCGGCCGTCTGGGCGGCACCGGTGAGACACCGGGCGAGCGCCTGCAGCAATCCCGACTGCCCGTTCAACTTTCGGACAATGAGATGTTGAAAGGCAGCCTGATGTTGGGTCCAGCCTTCCAAGCCGATCGCATGTCGGAAGCTCTCGTCCGTGAGGAGCTTCCAGAGCGGCGCCGCCTGCAGCTTGCCCTCGATCCTCGGAGGCACCTGGACAAAGACGCCTAGCACCTTGTCGTCGACGACGAGCGGCATGCCCGATGCGCCGCCCCAATCCTCAATTTCACCCGGCCGCGTTTCAGCTTCGACCTCGAAGTATCGCTCGCCATCGGCACGGGAATAGACGTGGCCGCCGAAGCTACCGGGCGTGCGCGCCTTGTCGATGACATGTGCCTGTGGGAAGCCTTCGCTGCTCCAGCGCATGCCGTCGGCCGGGCGCTGATCACTCGGCCTAAGCCAGCCGTGCATGTCTGCCGGCTGCTGGCATTTCAGCACGGCAACATCGTAATCGTCGGACTCCCACAAAATCGCATCATCAGCTAACGGAACAAAGCCTTTGCACTGCGTATCCTTGGTGTACCACCAGCACGCATAGATGCTGCGGCCATTGCGCTCTTGGGGTCGCACGACATGGCGGGCAGTCAACAGTCGCCCAGGACCGATGGGTATGGCGGTCCCGAAAAGCCCTCGATTACCTTCCGTCGACGTAAACAGGCAAACAAGGCGGCTTTTCCACGACATGGCGTATCAACCGCGTTCGGTGCGTGGGCCTATTTGTCCGATGGCGGCGGCTTGCGGATTGGGCTGTAACCCTCGCCCCCGGCCTTGAATGTCTCTCGCGACGTCGGATCGATTGCCCTGAGCTTGAGCCTTAGCTTTTGGGTTGTAGCACTCGAGATCGAGCCGCCGGCGTTCGCCTCGACCACCCACCACTTGACGGCCCCACCGGCTTTTGCGTCACGTGCCGCGACGAGCTGCAGCTCGAGGTCAATGTCCTCCACGCTGAATTGAAGATCCCTAGTTGCCTCGTCTCGTGACGCCCGCAGCAGGTCCTGTCTCAGGCGGATTAAAAGATCAGCCAGCTCAAACATGCCCCCGCTTTCGGCTGGCTGGATTGGATCGGCCATGACTGATTCTCTCCCCCGTGATCGCCTCCGAAAGTCATATTCGAGATTGACCTTTCGCACACGCTCGAAGCAGTCGGGTATCAGGAGTGCGCCCCTGATGGAGAGCGCCCATTGGGGTGGACAGTTTGAGCGAATTGGTTTGACCGTCCGTACCGAGCTTCCAGAGGATGGAAGCCATGACCAAGCACCATCGAGGCAGCCCTCAAGTGTCCGATAACGGCACAGGATGGCCTCTGCGCCAACCATCATGTTGCCTCGATCTTCTCGGCACTCTCGCGCAACAAATTGAGTATCGCACGGCGGAAATTGAGCAGTTCGGCCGAGTACCTGCCATGTTTCAACGCGTTGCGGTTGCCAATGGGTGCCCCGCTGCCCTTGGCACCGCCATGCATCCGGCAGCGAAGCCTACCCCGCACGGTCGGCGATCGGCATGGACTCCCGGCTCGAGTCCGGACACCGCATCGCGGGCTCTGATGCATGGGCAAGTGCATGGGGTCGATCCTCGTTTTCATGATAGCCCCCTCCCCTCTGCGAGACGGCGCCGACGATGGCCTGTCCGCCGGACTGGACGGTGACATGCTCGACCCGTACCACCTGCTGGCTACCTTTGCCCCGGTACCGATTGAGCGCGTCGGTCAGCGTTGCAAACGAGCGCACGAGCCGGTCGCCGTACTTTAGCCCCAACTCCCGGCCGGCGAAGGACTGGTTGGCCAGACTCGCCCGACGGAAGCACTCCATGGCGGCCTCGTGCGTGGCCACCATCTGCGCTGCCAGCATGGCCTCGATGACGTCACGGGGTCCGATGTCGGATAGCCGCTGCAGGGTCGCCGAGTCGCGGATCTCTTTGGCGTCCGCGTCCTCGTTGTCGCCCCGCCAGACCGTGCCGAGCACCTGGTTGGCGGCATAGCAAGCGACATAGGAGCTTTTGCTGCCGCCCAGCTCTTTTCGATCCGACCAATGCTCCTTGATGGTCTCGCGCAGGGTACTCTTCGGGGTGGATTGCCGTCGGCTCATTGGTCTTCGACGCCTTTGTAAGGCGCCAAGCCGGCAGGCAAATTTGTGGAGTTCCCGGACCTCAAGATCTGAGGCTCTGGACGACAGGGGATCGTACTCCGCCTAGCGGTGCAGTTTGACAGTGGCCAACTCGGGCTCGTGCCAGACGTCAAGAAAGCTGCCGTCGGTGGCAAGTTGTGTCCATTTTCGCCGGCGTGGCGGCAAATCCGGTATCGGATCGTTGTCGCCCAGCCGATGGCCGATCGCTGGCATCTTGGATCAGAGCCTGTCTTACTGGGCACGGGCCGGATCACGCCAAGGCACTTTCGAGGTTGCGGCGAACTTCCTGCAACTTCAGCAGCATGGCCAGCGTGCGCTCGATCTGCCGATCGAGACGAAGATCGTAGGCCTGAAGCTTGGTGGCGCGGTCGGGATCAAGGCTCTCGCCAAAAGCCTGGCGGCGGATCGCCGGGTTGTGCGCCACCTGTGCGCGGGCGTTGCGGTACCACGCCGCCACCTCGTTCTCCAGAAACTGCCGCAGGCTGGCTGCCGTTGGCCTCCAACACTCTTCCTCGTCGGCGTCCTCCGTATTGTCCAGATGGTCGGCCCACCATTGCTGCGTGCCTGCCTCGAGCGCGGCCAGTGCCCGCTTGTAGGCATCCCGGCCGCCTTGGCTGAGGATCGCCAGGGCCTGCCCGGTCATGGCCTCGTCACGGACGATCTCTTTTAGATCGTTCGCCTCCGCCTGGACCGTTGAGCGTACCGCCCGCGCTGCCGAAAATTCTCCCGCCTCCTCCGTCTCACAGGCCAGCGCGTGCGCGACAAGGGGGTTCTTGGGCCATGTTCCTTCGTCCTCGATCTGCCGGTGAAGCACGGCCAGATGCAGGGCGCGCTCGGCCTCCAACACGCGCCGCTTGCGCCAGAACAGGAAGCTCAGCTGCTCGACCAGGTGCCGCTCGGTCGGGCTGGCTGGCCGGTATTCGCGCAAGAACTCGTCGCGCAACACGGCAAACGCCGTCTCGTCCTCCCAGGGCAGGAGCGGCGACTGCCCGGCCGGGCCGGACATGGCGATGGCAGCGGGCATGGACTCATTCATGACCAGAAGCTCCGCGGGGAATGGCGCTGAAGACGATCGACAACGCGAATGAAGAGCAGCGCTGCCTCGTCATTGGCAGCGGCCTTGAGCGCCTCGATCCGATCTACGAGAGTGGCATAGGTGCGGCGATGCATGCGCTTCGGCCGCGGCGGGATCGAGCCGCCTGTCTCGGTGCTCTGGCCAAGACGCTGGCGCAGGCGCCGCACACGGCGCAGCGTGCGATGATAGTCACGTTCCCGCTGCGAGGCGTAGGTCAGCTGCTGGCAGCGCCGGCAGCGGAAGCGGCAAACCGCGAGGTGCAGCTGCAGCACCGGCCGCGCGCAGCCCGGGCACAGCAGAAAGGGTCGCTCGCCGCCGAACGGGCACGGGCGCCAGTGAAGCAGGATCGTGTCGTCGATCCGTTGCCGGTCACCTTGCCCACACTGCACGCGATATGTCAGTCTGATCTCCTGCCTGCCGCCCACGATCAGGACCACGGCGATGCGTTGGCCGTCGTGCAGCCAATGCCAGCGGCCGCACCAGCCATCGGCAAATACTCCGCTGCGGCGCAGGCGGCCGACGCTGAGCGAGTGGTGCTCGTCCACGGTATCGCGCCCGGAGCGGTTCCAGCCGCCGGAGCCCAGCCCACCCATTATGGCACCTCAGCTTTTGTCGAAATCGCCTGCCGGAGCGAACCCGCCAGCCGCTCTTGGCACCCCGATCCGAGGCCGCCTGCTCTGGTCCAGCAGCTCGCTTGGTGTGTTCGCTCGACCCGCTCGTAGCATGCGAGATGCGCTGCCGTGCCATCTCCGAAAGCGACGACGCAGGGCATGGACCAATCGAGCCACCCGCCGCAGTGGCAGCACGCGTTCCCGGCGAGCAGGGCCGCAATCTCGTCCCGATGCCGGCGAAGCCGCACCAGCAGGCTTGGTGGAATATCATCCGGCTTGCCCTGGACCTTGATCTTGCCGTCCTCGGCGAGGCGCAGGGAAATGCCCATGCGCCCGGCCTCTGTCAGGGCGTCCACCGCCGTCACAGATCGAACTCCGGTGCAAGCTGCGGGGGATGCGGGGGATCGCGGGGGATCGTCCCACCCGCCTTTATTGATTTGTCGTCACCACACGCATGTCCATTCACCGGCGCCAATTCGTCACCGCCGCTGCCAATTTTCCGCGGGTGGGTAGGAGCATCCCCCGCAATCCCCCGCATCCCCCGCACCTGCCAGCGGGCGATGCCGTCGCGATCGACCTGACCTAGGAGCTGCAGCTCGCCGAACACCTTGTCCTTGCGTTTGCGGAGCCAGACGCCGACCTGATGCGCCGTCGGGCGGTCGCCCTTGAAGGCCATGATGGCCGCCCAGACCTCCGGATCGAGTCCGGCTGCGGACACCAAGCCGTCGCCCAGCTTGCCAACTGCCTCTTTGGCGGTCCACTCCCGGTCACCGAACAGCTGATGCAAGGCTGTGATGACCCGCCGTTCGGCACCCCGTGCCGGGTCCTCGGCCTTGCGCTCCTCGATCAGCGTGACCGGGTTCATGCCGGTGAGCCACTCGACGGCACCGGCCACCAAATCCGCCCAAGCCTCGAAGCTACCGAGGGTGGTCTGGCGGATGCGCCGGCCGTGCTCGGTGTCGCGGGCTGCCCACCATGCCTTGGCGATGCCCAGGCCGGCGGCCACGATCTCGGGGCGGTGGCGCCGGGTCTCCTCATAGGGATCGAACGTGAAGTGCCGCCGCTCGGGCTGGTCGGTGTCGGCGACGATCCGCACGGGCAGGGTCCGCCGCAGCATGTCGGCCCGCAGCGCAGCGTTGTTCGCGGTGATGAGCACGAGCGCGGCACAGGGCACGGTCACGTCGATGAGCCTGCCGAACAGCCGGATGGTTGTCAAACGGCTTGCAACTTTGACCCCCGATCGGCGTCCAATGTTGACCCCCGAGGTAGGTTGTCCCGGTAGTGCATAGGAGGGCCCCGCGCCGGGAGCGAGCGTGCTTCAAGCGCACTGGCGAG
>JBATRI010000043.1:0-8008 GCA_049292515.1 Geminicoccaceae bacterium | reverse complement strand
GGGCGCGGCCATCAGCTGCGGCGCACGGCGGTGCACGAGGAGGCACTGCGCCTGGGTCTCGAGGTCCGCACGCCGCGGACATTGAAGGACGCGGCGGTGCAGACCGAGTTCGCTGCCCTCGGTGTCGATCTGGCGGTGGTCGGCGCCTACGGCCTGCTGCTGCCACGCCCCGTGCTGACGGCCCCGCGCTTCGGCTGCATCAATCTCCACGCCTCCCTGCTGCCCCGCTGGCGGGGGGCGGCGCCGATCGAGCGCGCGCTCCTGGCCGGCGACACGGAGACCGGGATCAGCATCTTCCAGATGGAGGAGGGCCTCGATACCGGCCCGGTGTTCGCCACGCGCCCGCTGGCTATCGAGCCTTCGACCACTGCCCCAGAGCTGCACGAGCGCCTGGCCGAACTCGCCGCCGCGATGCTGCCGGCGGTGGTGGCTGGCCTCGCCACCGGCACGCTAGCCGCAGTCCCGCAGCCCGACACCGGCATCGTCTACGCACACAAGCTCGCACGCGCAGAGGGCCGGCTCGATTTTGCCGAGCCGGCCGACCTGATCGAACGCCGCCTCCGCGCGCTCAACCCGGCTCCCGGCTGCTGGTGCGAGCTCAAGGGCGAGCGAATCACGCTCCTGGCGGGTACCGTCGTACCCGGCGATGCCTCGCCAGGTACCATCCTCGAGGCGCCGCTGACGATCGCCTGTGGTCGGGATGCGCTCCGCGTCACGCTGGTCCAACGCGCCGGGCGCCGCGCCATGGCGCCCGAGGAGCTGCAGCGCGGCTTTCCGTTGCCCACAGGCACCCGGCTCGACTGAGCCATGCCGCGCTACCGGCTGCTGCTGGAATATGATGGCGCGGGGTTCCAAGGCTGGCAGCGCCAGGCAACCGGACCCTCGGTCCAGGCAGCGCTCGAGGATGCTTTGCGCGCCTGTTCCGGCGAAACTGTCTCGGTCTTTGCCGCCGGCCGCACCGATGCCGGCGTCCATGCGCTGGGCCAGGTGGCCCATGTCGACCTCGCCCGCCCCTGGCAACCGGAGCGGCTGGCGGGCGCGCTCAATTTTCATCTGCGTCCAGCCCCAGTCACCGTGCTGTCGGCACGCGAGGTCGACGACGGCTTTCATGCCCGCTTTTCATGCACGTCGCGGTCCTACCTCTACCGCATCCTCAATCGGCGTAGTCCGCCCGCCCTCGAACGTGGGCGCGTCTGGCACGTGCCGGTCGCCCTGAACGCGGAATGGATGCACGTGGCGGCCCAGGCCCTGGTCGGCCGCCATGACTTCACCAGCTTCCGGGCCAGCGAGTGCCAGTCGGTATCACCGGTGAAGACCATGGGCGGCATCCACGTCGCCCGGCGGGGCGAGCTGATCGAGTGCCGCCTATGGGCCCGATCGTTCCTGCACCATCAGGTCAGGAACATCGTCGGGACGCTGAAGACGGTGGGCGAAGGCAAGGCACCGGTCGGGCATGTACGTGACGTGCTCGCCGCCTGCGACCGCGGAGCGGCCGGGCAAACGGCACCGGCGGAGGGGCTATACTTCGAAGGGGCGGCGTTTCAAACAGCGTCGTTGCTGCAGGGTGGAACCTGAAGCGGTTCTCGACAGCAATGGATCTGACTGCCGCTATCCAGCAAAGCGTCCCTGCCCTAACCGGGCTGCAGCACAGCGTCGAGCCCTCGGCTGACCGCCATGCTCAAGAGGACGTCGATGACGACGAGGCCCAGTGCCGTGCCGCTGCCGGTGCCGAGGGCCGTGCGGATGACGAACCACTGGTAGGCGAGGACGGTCAGCGTCGTCAGCAACAGGGCGAGGGCGCGCGTCTCGGGCGGCAGCAGCGTGCCAACGACGACCACGACCGTGTAGATCCCCATCTGCACCACGGCCGACCAGTTGTTGGCGATGATCAGCGGCACGTAGCGGGAGGCCAGGCCCAGGAGCCGGGTCAGGAAGATGGCGGCGATCGGGAACGCCAGCCAGCCGACGACATAGGAGATGGTTTCGGCCAGCACCGTCCATAGTTTCGATTCCGGCCAGCCGAGATGGGCGTACTGGTCGACCACGACCAAGGCATAGGCAGGTGCCACCAGTGCTGCCGCGGCGAAGGAGCGCCAGAACCCGTCGACCGATAGGTCGAACAGCGCCATGCCTCGCTGGTCGCCGCGCGCGAGCAGCCATGCCGCCTCGATCGAGCGTCGGATCTCGGCGTAGCTGGGCATCAAGCGGCGGAGAAAAACAGCTGCAGGAACCGTTGGTAGATCCGGGTCAGGCCCTCGATGTCGGCGACGGTGACGTGCTCGTTGGCCTGATGCATCGTGGTGCCGACGAGGCCGAACTCGATCACCGGGCAGTAGCGCTGCACGAACCTGGCATCCGACGTGCCGCCCGATGTGCTCAAGCTCGGCCGAATCCCGGTCTCGGCTTCCACGCTCCGCGCCAGCAGCTCGCTGAGCTCCCCCGGCGCGGTGACGAAGGCCTCGGCATTGCCGACGACCCGCAACTCGTAGTTCGGTGCCAGCGGTGCGATCTGCGCGTGCAGCCAGGCTTCGAGGCTGGCGTGCGTGTGCAGGTCGTTGAAGCGGATGTTGAACCGGGCCCTTGCTTCGCCGGGGACGACGTTGCCGGCCGGATTGCCGATGTCGATCGAGGTGACCTGCAGATTCGAAGGCTCGAACCAGTCGGTGCCCTGGTCCAACGGTGTCGCCAGCAGCCGGTTCAGCACGGTCACCATGTGGTGGGCGGCATTGTCGGCGCGCTGCGGGTAGGCGGTGTGGCCTTGCCGGCCACGCACGACGAGGTCGGCCACCACCGAGCCGCGGCGGCCGATCTTGGCCGTGTCGCCCAGGCGTTCGGGACAGGTCGGCTCGCCGACGAGGCAGGCATCGAACCTCTCGCCCTGTTCCGCGGCCCAGGCGAGGAGCTTGACCGTGCCGTTGAGCGCCTCGTTCTCCTCGTCGCCGGTGATCAGCAGGCTGAGCGAGCCATCGGGCGCACCATCCTGGCCGACCAACCGGGCCACAGCGGCGACGAAGGCCGCGACCCCGCTTTTCATGTCGGCCGATCCACGGCCGAACAGCCGGCCATCACGGATCTCGCCGGCGAACGGGTCGAGATCCCAGCGCGCCCGCTCGCCCGGCGGCACGACATCGACATGACCGGCAAAGGCCAGGTGGCGGCCACCCTGCCCCAGCTTGGCAAAGAGATTATCGACGGGATAGGTGCCCTCCCCGTCGAACCGCAGGCGATGGCAGACGAAGCCCAGCGGCTCGAGGGCCTGCTGCAGCAGGTCGAGGGCCGAGGCGGCGTCCGGCGTGACGCTCGGGCAGCGCACCAGGGCCTGGGTCAGGGCTACCGGATCGAGGGTGTCCATCAATCGCGCAGGAGTTCGTTGATCGAGGTCTTGGAGCGGGTGCCGGCATCCACGCGCTTGACGATCACCGCGCAGTAGAGGTTGGGCCCGGGGCTGCCGTCGGGCAGCGGCTTGCCCGGCATCGAGCCCGAGACAACGACCGAGTAGGCCGGCACACGGCCGAGATGCACCTCGCCCGTGGCACGGTCGACGATCTTGGTCGAGGCGCCCAGGTAGACGCCCATGGACAGCACCGAGCCCCGCTCGACGATCACCCCTTCGGCGACCTCGGCACGGGCACCGATGAAGCAGTCGTCCTCGATCACCACCGGCCCGGCCTGCAGTGGCTCGAGCACCCCACCAATGCCGGCGCCGCCGGAGATATGGCAGTTCCTGCCGATCTGCGCGCAGGAGCCGACGGTGGCCCAGGTGTCGATCATGGTCCCCGAAGCCACGTGGGCGCCGAGATTGACGAAGGACGGCATCAGGACGACGCCCGGCGCGATGTAAGCCGAGCGGCGCACGATGCAGCCGGGCACGGCGCGGAAGGCCGCCGCGCGAAACCGGCTCTCGTCCCAGCCATCGAACTTGGAGGGCACCTTGTCCCACCAGACCGCATCCCCGGGTCCACCCGGGATCACGCTCATGTCGTTGAGCCGGAACGACAGCAGCACGGCCTTCTTGAGCCACTGGTGGACTGTCCATCCGTCCGGTCCGGGCTCGGCCACACGCACGACACCGCCGTCGAGCAGGTCCAGCACCGAGTTGACCGCGTTGCGGATCTCACCGCCGGTGCCCGGTCCAATATTGTCGCGATCGTCGAATGCGGCCTCGACGATCCGCTGCAGTTCCTGAAGTTCCATGGCGATGCCCCTTGAGCGAGCGCTCCGGTAACCTGCGGGCTCGGACGGTGTCAACAGCGGGCCGCTTGTCGCAAGGCTCCGGCCTACCTATCGTCGGTGTCAACCGAGACTGCAATCAGGCGGAGCCATGATGTCCACTCAACCCGGCACCCCTTCGCTGCCGGCAGGCTTCCTCGAAGGATGCGCCGCCGTCATCGGCGCCGAGCGCGTCATACAGGCGGCCGACGCGATGGCGCCGCACGAGATCGACTTCTGGCAGGCTGTCGAGGGCCGTGCCGCTGCCGTGCTTCGCCCGCGCAGCACCGACGAGGTGGCACAGATCATGGCGCTGGCACACCGGCACGGTGTCGCCGTGGTGCCGCAAGGCGGCAATACCGGGCTGGTCGGCGGCGGCGTTCCCGACCGCAGCGGCCGTCAGGTGGTGCTGAGCCTCTCCGGCCTCGGCCGCATACGCGGCGTCGACCCGGCCGGCGAATGGCTCGTGGCCGAGGCCGGCTGCACCCTGGCCACGGTTCAGGCAACGGCGGACGCCGCTGGGCGGCTGTTTCCGTTGAGCCTGGGTAGCGAGGGCACCTGCCAGATCGGCGGCAACCTCTCGACCAATGCCGGCGGGGTCAACGTCATCCGTTACGGGATGGCGCGCGAGCTGGTGCTCGGACTGGAGGTGGTACTGGCCGACGGCAGGATCTGGAATGGCCTACGGACGCTGCGCAAGGACAATACCGGCTACGACCTGAAGCAGGCATTCCTCGGGGCCGAGGGCAGCCTCGGGATCATCACGGCGGCGGCACTGCGTCTGTTCGCCCGGCCGCGCGAGCGGGTGACCGTCTTCGCGGCGGTGGCGTCACCAGAGGTCGCGGTGGCCCTCCTGGAGCATGGCAAGGGCCGGTTCGCCGAGCTGATCTCGAGCTTTGAACTCCTGGCCGGGGGCTGCGTCGACGCCGCAGCGAAGCATCTGGAAGGCGTGCGCAACCCGCTGGGCACGTCGGCGCCGTGGTACGTGCTGGTGGAGCTGGCCTGGTCACTGCCCGATGGATTGAGCACGGCAGTGGAAGCCTGGCTCGCCGATGCGTTCGAGGCCGATCTGCTGCTCGACGCGACGGTGGCGGCGAGCGAAGGGCAGCGCACCATGCTGTGGCGGATGCGCGAGGAGCTGAGCCCGGCCATGCGCCAGGAAGGCAAGATCATCCGCAACGACATCTCGGTGCCGGTGGGTCGCGTGCCGGAACTGATCGCGCGCGGCCTGCCACTGATCGCCGAGCTGATCCCGGAGGGCCGTCTGCTCCCGTTCGGCCATCTCGGCGACGGCAATTTGCACTTCAACATTTTGCTCCCGTTGTCGATCCAGGAGCTCGATCCGCTGCGCGAGGAGGTGCAGCACGCGGTCTGCGATCTGGTCCAGGAGCTGGAGGGCTCGATCAGCGCCGAACACGGCATCGGCCGACTGAAGCGTGACGAGCTCGCCGCGCGCAAGGACCCGGTCGAGATCGAGCTGATGCGCCGGCTGAAGACGGCCCTCGATCCGCAGGGGATTCTCAATCCCGGCGTGATCATCGCCGCGGGCGCCTAGTCGGGCGTCGTTCGTCCACGCTTTGCCTTGATCGAGGCCTGCCATGAACAGCTTTGCCGTCCCTGTCGGCGATATGCGTTTCGTCCTCGAACATGTGGCCGGGTTGCCCCGAGTGATGGGGCTTCCCGGGCTCGAGCATGCGAGCCCCGACGTCGTTGCGGCGGTGCTCGAGGAGGCGGCCAGGCTCGGGACGGAGGTGCTGGCACCGCTCAACCAGAGCGGCGACCGTGACGGCGCCGTGCTGGAGAATGGTGTCGTCCGCACCGCCAGCGGATTTGTCGAGGCCTACCGCCAATATGTCGAAGGCGGTTGGATGGGTCCGGTGTTTCCCGAAGCTTTCGGCGGTCAGGACCTGCCGTGGCTGGTCAACGCGGCCGTGGCCGAGATCTGGAACTCGGCCAATCTCAGCTTCCAGCTCTGCCCGCTGCTGACCCAGGGTGCGATCGAGGCCATCCTCCACCACGGCACCGACGAGCAGAAGGAGGTCTACGGCACCCGGCTGGTGAGCGGCCAGTGGGCGGGTGCGATGTGCCTGACCGAGCCGCAGGCTGGATCCGACGTCGGCGCCCTGCGCACGCGCGCCGTCCGCGACGGCGACCACTACCGCATCTTCGGCACCAAGATCTTCATCACCTACGGCGAGCACGACCTGTCGGAGAACATCGTGCATCTGGTGCTGGCGAGACTTGACGGCGCGCCAGCCGGCACGAAGGGGATCTCGCTCTTCATCGTGCCCAAGTACCTGCCCGACGCGGACGGCAGCCTTGGCCCGCACAACGATCTGCGCTGCGTGGCGCTGGAGCACAAGCTCGGTATCCGAGCCAGCCCGACCTGTGTCATGGCCTACGGTGACAGCGACGGGGCCATCGGCTATCTGCTCGGCGCCGAGAACGAGGGCATGCGGTGCATGTTCACGATGATGAACAATGCACGGCTGGCCGTCGGGAACGAGGGGCTAGGGCTGGCGCAGCGCGCCTTCCAGCAGGCCCTGGCATTTGCCCGTGAGCGCATCCAGGGGCGGCAGGACGGGCGTCCCGCCGCCATCGTCGAGTTCGCCGACGTCCGCCGCATGCTGCTGACCATGCGAGCCCAAATTGCGGCGATGCGAGCCCTCTGCTACTGGACTGCTGGCTTCGTCGACCGCAGCCAGCGCGACGCCGATGCGGGCGAGCGCAAGCTCGCCGCCGAGCGCGTGGCACTGCTCACGCCGATGGTCAAAGCTTGGTGCACCGACCTCGCCCAGGAGATCACCGCCATTGGTATCCAGGTGCATGGCGGCATGGGCTTCATCGAGGAGACCGGTGCCGCGCAGCATTACCGCGACGCCAAGATTCTGGCGATCTACGAGGGAACCAACGGCATCCAGGCGCTGGACCTAGTCGGTCGCAAGCTCGATATGGCGGGCGGGGAGCTGCCCTGGCGGCTGTTCGCGGAACTCCGCGCCGACCTCACCACGCTTCCCGCCGAACTCGCCTCGGCCCTGGACGTGCTTGAGCGCGTGACGCGACATCTGCAGGCAGCCGGCCGGGACGATCGGGAGGCGGGTGCCTCGTCTTATCTGCGGCTCTTTGCGACCGTGCTGGGCGGGTTCCTGGTCGAACGCGGGGCAGAGGCCGCCCTGCGCCATCCGGGTGCCGGCGGCGACGACTGGCCCGGCCTTGCCAGATTCTACCAAACGAGCCTTCTGCCGCCCGCCCTGGCGCTGGCCCCGCAAATCATGGCCGGTGCCGACCTGCTCGACGCGAGGCTTCTGCCCGCCGCCTGAGCGCCGCTGGCCTAATGAATGCCATCATCCGCGCAACCCGCGCCCGCACTCGGCGTTAGTTGAGGATAGAGGGCGGCCAAGCTTGGCGCCGCCCATCCCAACAGTGGAGGCGATGATGGCAGCCGATAAGAACGGTCCGTCGGATGTGACTTACCGTAGCCGCGAGGCCGTGGCGGTATTCGACGATCATGACCGGCTGGTCGACGCCATCCAGGAGCTCGAGACATCCGGCTTTAACCGTAGCCAGATGAACCTGTTGACCAGCCAGAGGGACGCTGAGACGAAGGTCGGCCGCGAGGTCGAGAACGTCGGCGAGCTGTCCCGTGAGGGCAAGGCCCCTACCGGCACCTGGGTGGATCGGCACGAGATTGCCGAAGGCAGGACTGCCCTGGCTGGCGGGCTCGGCTATATCGGCAGCATCGCCGCGGTCGGTGCCGTCGTGGCCTCGGGCGGGACACTTGCCGCCGCCATCGCCGCAG
>JBATRI010000042.1:0-2135 GCA_049292515.1 Geminicoccaceae bacterium | reverse complement strand
CGGGATTTGTGGGCATGTACGTGTGTGGCCCTACAGTTTACAATTATGTTCATTTGGGTAATTGCCGAACCTTTGTATTTTTTGACGTACTGTATCGTTACCTAAAACATATCGGTTACAAAGTGCGTTTTGTGCGCAATATTACCGATGTTGGCCACCTTGAAAACGAGGCTGCCGACTCGGGCGAGGATAGAATTGGCAAAAAAGCCCGCTTAGAGCAATTAGAGCCGATGGAAGTGGTGCAAAAATACAGCAACAATTTTCATGATGTAATGGATTTGCTAAACGTAAGCCGGCCAAGCATTGAGCCAACAGCATCGGGGCATATACCCGAGCAAATTGCCATGGTACAACAAATAATTGATAACGGTTTTGCCTACGAAGCTAAAGGCTCGGTGTATTTTGATGTGCCAAAATATGCCGAATATTTAAAAAGTCATCCGGATAAACCCATGTACGGCCAATTATCGGGAAAAATTTTAGAAGATTTAATTGCCGGCTCTCGCGATTTAGACGGTCAAGACGATAAAAAATCGCCGACAGATTTTGCTATCTGGATAAAACAGCCCGTTGAACATATTATGCGTTGGAAATCGCCTTGGGGCGAAGGCACCCCCGGATGGCATTTGGAATGCTCGGTAATGAGTCAAAAATATTTAGGCGAGGTTTTCGATATACATGGCGGCGGAATGGATTTAAAATTTCCGCATCACGAGGCCGAAATAGCGCAAAGCATTGGCTGCTGTGGCAATAGCCCGGTACAATATTGGATGCACTCGAATATGCTGACGGTTAATGGCACAAAAATGAGCAAGTCGTTGGGCAACTCTTTTTTACCTGCCGAACTATTTGCCGGCGACCATCCGGTGTTAGAGCAAGCCTACTCGCCCATGACTTTGCGCTGCTTTTTTATGACGGCGCACTACCGCAGCACGGTCGATTTTACCAATAAAGGTTTGCAAGATGCCGAAAAAGGCTACAAACGCTTAATGGAAAGCCTCCGATTGTTAGACGGCTTAAAACACCCGGGAAACGAAATTGCCACCAATATTGAAGCCGATTTGGCCGCCCGCCAAATTTGTGCCGATTGCTACACCCATATTAACGACGATTTTAATACCGCTCGCGTACTTGCCGATTTGTACGAAATAGCCAGTATTATAAATCGCCTTCACAACCAACAACTGCCCCTTGATGCCTTAGCACAAAACACTTTTGAAGAGCTGGCCAATACTTACCGCGCTTTTTTGTTGGATGTGTTGGGTTTAAAAGATGAAACAGCCGCAGCATCGACATCGTCAAAAAATGCCAGCCTAACCAATGGCCTTATGGATTTGGTGCTGCAAATTAGAGCCGAAGCGCGCGCGCGCAAAGATTGGGCAACCAGCGATATTATTCGCAATAAACTTGCCGAATTGCAAATTACGGTTAAAGATGGCAAAGATGGTACAACTTGGACAAGTTAGTTAGTTCATTCATTAATTTATCCGGAATTAATTAATTGACATTATTTTATTTATCTATATAAACGTCAATTTCGCTGCCTACACAATATCCGGTAAATGTACCCAGCCCGTTTTTTACATTATGTTTTATATTAACGGGGGCTCCCATAGGGCCATTTGAATTGGCACTATACTCGAGCGTATTTAGAAAGAGGTAATTAGCATAATCAATGGTGCAAAATTTTACTTTAAGCGTATCTCCTATTTTGCAGTAGCCAAAAGTATCCGGATCTATTTCGTCGCTGCTGTTGCGTGCCTCGGCTTTATTTGCCGGAAAGAAAAATGATTTTCCGTTTATAAATAAATCATCAGAAACCGAACTAAAATTGGTTAAATACCCTTGGTTGTTGTAGTTAGTAAACAAGCGATAATAATTTCCCAAAGTGTCGGGGTCTTTAAACTGAATTAAAACGCGGCGCAGCGAGTCGGCATATTTAGGGTCTTTGTGCTTTTCGAGCCAAAAACTATCAATGGCCACCGGATAGGGGATAGTGGTAAGGCTTGTTAAGGTATCGCCTTCTTGCGTGTAAATATTAAGCGTGTATGTTTTGCCGTTTTCACCTTTTAAGGTTGGATTTGGACTAAATTCGGCATAAACACAAAGGTCAAATCCAGACGGAAGCGAATCAA
>JBATRI010000041.1:0-4633 GCA_049292515.1 Geminicoccaceae bacterium | reverse complement strand
GGGCACGGGTCAGCCCCAGCAGCACGCCCAGCCGGCGCAGCAGCGCCGCGGTGTCGTCGACCCCGCGATACGCCCAGTTGCCGCGGCTGGGCCGTGCCACGTCAGACGTTGAACCGGAAATGCACGACGTCGCCGTCCTGGATGACGTAGGGGCGGCCCTCCAGGCGCATCCGGCCCTGCTCCTTGGCCGCCTGCTCGCCGCCGAGGCGGACGAAGTCGTCGTAGGCGATCACCTCGGCGCAGATGAAGCCGCGCTCGAAGTCGGTATGGATCACGCCCGCGGCCTGCGGGGCGGTGGCCCCCTGGTGCACGGTCCAGGCCCGCGCCTCCTTCGGCCCGACAGTGAAGTAGGTCAAGAGGCCGAGCAGCTCGTGGCCCTCCCGGATCACCCGGTTCAGGCCCGGCTCGGCCAGACCGATGCTCTCCAGATACTCGGCCTTCTCGTCGGGGGCCAGCGCCGAGAGCTCGGCCTCGATCGCCGCACAGATGACCACATGGCGCGCTCCTTGCGCCTTGGCCATGGCCGCCACCTTCCCGGTCAGCGCGTTGCCGGAAGCGGCGGCCGCCTCGTCGACGTTGCAGACATAGAGGACGGGCTTGGCCGTCAGCAGGTTGAACTCGCGCAAGTGCTCCCGGTCCTCGTCGGACAGGTCCAGCGTGCGCGCCTGGCGGCCCGCCTCCATCGGCGGCAGGATGCGCTCCAGCAGCTCCAGCCGCGCCTTCGCCTCCTTGTCCTGGCCGCGGGCGCGCTTGACCAGCCCGTCCTTCTGCCGCTCGAGGCTCTCCAGATCGGCCAGCAGCAGCTCAGTCTCGACCAGCTCGGCGTCGCGCAACGGGTCGACGCTGCCCTCGACATGGGTGATGTCGTCGTCCTCGAAGCAGCGCAGCACCTGCAGCACCGCGTCGACCTCGCGGATCGCCCCGAGGAACTTGTTGCCCAGCCCCTCGCCTTTCGACGCACCGCGCACCAGCCCCGCGATGTCCTTGATCTCGAGCTGGGTCGGCACGGTCTTCGCCGACTTGCCGATGCGCACCAGCGTGTCCAGCCGCGGGTCCGGCACCGGCACCCGGCCGATATTGGGCTCGATCGTGCAGAACGGGTAGTTCGCGGCCGCGGCCGAGCTCGTGTTGGTGATGGCGTTGAACAGAGTCGACTTGCCAACATTGGGCAGGCCGACGATACCGCAATTGAAGCCCATCGAGATTCCGTGACGCGCGCGGGGTTGGGTGAGTGCGCGTGGTTGTGGGGTCGCCGGCCGCCGGAAACAAGTGGCACGACGACACTGGCGCCCGGTTGGCGCCGAATCCCGCCGCCATTCCCCAATTCCGACGGCACCCGGGGCAGGCGGTGCAACCAAAGACGAGGGGGCTGAAATCCGATGATGACTGGCATGGTACTGACGGGACACGGCGGTCTCGACAAGCTGGAATGGCGCGAGGACCTGCCAATTCCCTCGCCGGCGGCGGGCGAGGTCCTAATCCGCGTCGGCGCCTCGGCGGTCAACAACACCGACATCAATCTGCGCACCGGGTGGTATTCGAGAAGCGTGCGCGGCGACACCGCTTCGACGGCGGCGGATCGAGGCGAGGTGGAACTGACGGACGGCGGATGGTCCGGCGCGGTTTTGGCCTTCCCTTTAATCCAGGGTGCCGATTGCTGCGGCACCATCGTCGAGGTCGGGCGGGCGGTCGACCGGGCGCGGATCGGCCAACGCGTCCTCGTGCGGGCGCTGCAGCCCGTCCGCGCCGCGGACGGCGGCTGGACCACCCGTACGCCGGGCACGGACTGTGACGGCGCCTTTGCCGAGTACCTCGTCGTCGACGATGCCGATGCACTCGAAGTCAGGTCCGATCTTTCGGATGTCGAGCTCGCCTCGTTCCCCTGCTCCTACTCGACCGCCGAGGCCATGATCCAGCGGGCGGGGCTCGGCGCCGAGCGGGTGGTCGTCACGGGTGCCTCGGGCGGTGTCGGCTCGGCGGCGATCCAGCTCGCCAAGAGGCGGCGCGCGCACGTCACCGCGATCACCCGCGCCGACAAGGCCGATGCTCTCCGGGCGCTCGGCGCCGACGACATCCTGGAGCGTGACGCGGCATTTCCCACCGCCGCCTTCGACGTCGCGATCGATTTGGCGGGCGGCCCGCGCTGGCCAGCGCTGATCGACTCGCTGCGCACGGGCGGGCGCTACGTTGTCTCCGGGGCGATCGCGGGGCCCATCGTCGAGCTGGACCTGCGGACCCTCTATCTTCGCGATCTGTCTTTCTTCGGCAGTACGCACCAGCTTGAAAGCGTCTTCCGCGATCTGGTCGGCTATATCGAGGCTGGAGAGATCCGGCCGGTCATCGCCATGACCTACCCCTTGCGTGAGCTGAAGGCCGCGCAGGAGGCGTTCCTGTCCAAGCAGCATGTCGGCAAGATCGGCATCGACGTGCAGTTGACGGCATGAAGCCCCAATAGGCGCTCAAGCGCGCAGCAGTTCGTTCAGGTCCAGCCGCTGCGTCACCATCGCCAGCCCGCCGTCCGGGGTCCTCGGCCACTCGGCCTCGGGCCGGTCCCAGTACAGCTCGACGCCGTTCTCGTCGGGGTCGCGCAGGTAGAGCGCCTCGCTGACGCCGTGGTCGCTGGCGCCGTCGAGCTGGATGCGGGCCTCGATCAGGCGGCGCAGGGCGTCGGCCAGGGCGGCGCGGGTGGGATAGAGGATGGCCACGTGGAACAGGCCGGTGGTGCCGGGGGCCGGCGGGCGGCCGCCGCGGCTTTCCCAGGTGTTGAGGCCGATATGGTGGTGGTAGCCGCCGGCCGAGACGAAGGCGGCCTGGCTGCCGTAGCGCTGGGTCAGCTCGAAGCCGAGCACGCCGCAATAGAAGGCCAGCGCCGGCTCGAGGTCGGCCACCTTCAGGTGGACATGGCCGATGCGGGTGCCGGCAGCGACCGGGCGGGGGGTCAGGCCGGGCTCGAGGGAAGTGGGCATGGGGCGTGTCCTCAGTGGGCGGCCAGCGCCGCGAGGTCGAGCGGCAGCTTGTCGCCCAGCCAGAGCGCGTGGGCGGTGTGGTCGGCGAGGTCGTCGCCGGTGCTGGGATGGACCAGCACGTCGGCGGGGCCGCGGTTCAGCATCAGCCACGGCACCAGGGCCGCGAACTGGTCGGCCGCGAACAGGACCTGGTACATGCCGCGCGTGTGCGGGCCGATCGGGTTGTCGTGCCAGCGGCCGAGGGTGACCTCAAACCGCTCGCCCAGTGCCACACGGAGCTGCTCGGCGGCCGCACGGGTCTCGGGCAGGTAATAGACGTGCGCATGATATTCGCGCACCTGCGCCGGATCGATGGCGGCGGACGACATGACGGTGGACGACATGGCGGCGGCTCCGGGTGGCAACTCGTTCAGGCGTGGCGGGGCGAGGGTACGGCACCGAGCGGCGCCACGTCACGCAGCGCGTAAGCACCCGGGCCGATCAGCGCCAGCGACAGCAGGGCGAACGCCCAGAACAGCGGATATTCATAGCCGCCGTTGGGGTTCGCGAACATCCAGCCGTTGGGCAGATGGACCAGGGTGGCGCCGAGCAGGACGGGGAGCTGCAGGACGGCGACGATGCGGGCGTAGACGCCCAGGATCAGCGCCAGCCCGCCCACCGTCTCCACGGTCATGGCAAACCAGGCGACGATGGCCGGATAGCCCATCGAGGCGAAGAAGCCGACCGTGCCGGCGGGGGTGAACACGAAGAGCTTGGTCAGGCCGTGCGACAGAGCGAGCACGCCTAGGGCGACGCGGAGGACGAGGGCGCCATAAGCGGCGGTGCGGGTGTCGATCATGATGCGGATCTCCTGGGCTGTTGCGAGGGTTATCGGGTCCATCGCATCATTTTGGAAATTCGCTGTTCTCCTAGTCGTCATTTAGCTGGTAAATGATGGCCATGCCCGTCGACCGGCTCGACCTCAACCTGCTGCGTGTCTTCCACGTGCTCTACGAGGAGCGCCACGTCACCCGCGCCGCCGCCCGGCTGGGGCTGACCCAGTCCGCTGCCAGCAACGCGCTGCGCCGGCTGCGCGCCAGCTTCCAGGACGATCTGTTCCAGCGCACGCCCGGCGGGATGGAGCCCACGGACCTGGCGCGCGAACTCGTCGTCCCCGTGGGTGCAGCACTGGACGCGGTGCGGGCGGCGGTCGAGCTCAACCGGCCGTTCGAGCCACTGACCGCCCGCGACTCGTTCACCGTCGGCATGTCGGACTATGCCGAGTTCGTGCTGGCGCCGCCGCTGGTGGCCAGCATGCGCGAGAGGGCAGCCGGCGTGTCCGCCGTCTTCCGCCATGCCGACCGGGACGTCGCGCTGGCGCTGCTGGACCAGGACAAGGCGCACCTGGCCGTGGGCATCTTCCCCGAGCCACCGGTGCGGATGACCCGGATCGTGCTGCTTCGCGACGATTTCGTGGTGCTGCTGCGCGCCGACCATCCAGCCGCCGATGCCCTCGATCTCGACGCCTATCTGCGCTTCCCCCATCTCCTGGTCTCACCCGTGGCCAGCCGGGAGGGGGCCGTGGACCGGGCGCTGGGCGGCATCGGGCGCAGCCGCGAGCTTGCCGTCGTCGTCTCCCATCACCTGGTCGTGGCCCCGATCCTGCTGGGCAGCACGCTGCTCTGCAC
>JBATRI010000040.1:0-3559 GCA_049292515.1 Geminicoccaceae bacterium | reverse complement strand
GCGCTGGCCGCCGATGGACGGCCAGCTCGGTTCGTGGGCGGCTGCGTGCGCGACGCGCTGCTGACGCCGGGCGCCGACGTGGCCGATCTCGACGTCGCCACGCCCGAGCGGCCGGAACGGGTGATGAAGCTGCTGCGTGCGGCTGGCATCAGGGCCATCCCGACCGGCCTGCAGCACGGCACGGTGACGGCGCTCCTGGATGGGCACCGCTACGAGATCACCACGCTGCGCCGGGACGTCGCCTGTTTCGGGCGCCATGCCGAAGTCGAGTTCACCGACGATTATGCGGCAGACGCCGCCAGGCGGGATTTCACCATCAACGCCATGAGCTGCGACGGTGACGGCCGGCTGCACGACCCGGTGGGCGGGCTCGCTGATCTGCGCGCCGGCTTGGTGCGGTTCGTAGGCGATCCACGACAGCGCATTGTCGAGGACTACTTACGAATCCTGCGCTTCTTTCGCTTCTTCGCCCGGTTCGGTCGGGCGCCAGCCGATGCGGCGTCCCTCGCGGCCTGCGGCGAGCTGGCCTCCGGCGTCGACCGTCTGTCCGGCGAGCGGGTCCGCCACGAGCTCCTGGGCATCCTCGCCGCCGAGCGGCCGCTCATGGCGCTGGCGCTGATGCGACCGTCCGGCGTGATGGCCAGGGTGTTGCCGGGGCCGGTGGCGCTGGAGGCCCTAGAGCGGCTGCTGGAGGCTTGGCCGGATGCCGATCCATTGCTACGCCTCGCGGCCTTGCTGCGCGATGGTGGCGACGATCGCATCGAGCCTCTGACGGTGAGGCTGAAGCTTTCGAACGCGCAGACGGAGCGGCTGACGCAGCTGCTGGCGACGCCGCTGCCCGACCTCGCCGCTCCCTTGGAGCAGCAGCGCCTGGCGATTTACCGGCTGGGAGCAGCTCCTGTCCGCGACCTTGTGCGACTGGCGGTGGCCGGGGGCAAAGGCGATCCCGCCGCCGCCGTCCCCTGGCTGCGGCTAGCCGAAAGTTGGGCGGCGCCCGGCTTCCCACTGACCGGGGCCGATGTGCTGGCGAGGGGGCTGCAGCCCGGGCCGGAGGTCGGCCGTCTGCTCGACGCGGTCCGGAACTGGTGGGAGGGGCTGGATTTCCAGCCCGATCGTGGCGCCTGCCTCGCGCGGCTGGACAGATTGCTGTGCGTGCACACCATCGGGCCGCCGTCGGTTGACAGCCCGTCGCGACCCGACTAAGGACGAGGCCCCACGCCAACCGTGGGTCCCGTTGGGGGATGGTGCAGCCGGTAGCACGTCTGACTCTGGATCAGAAGGTCCCAGGTTCGATCCCTGGTCCCCCAGCCAACCTCTTCAATTCCCTGGCCTGTGATCAGCGATAGCGCAGGGTTGCATGGCGACCACGCTGCTCGGTTCGGCAGGGTTTCTGTCCAGCTTGGTCTGCATGCGTGGTGGCCGAACGCTCCGCCGCATCGGGCGCCATCGGCACCGGACTATCGTGGCCGAGCAGATTGCTTGCGTTCGAGGCCGGTCCCGGGTGCTGTAATCCAGACTTGACACTACCTGCCAGTTCTGGGTTTACGGTTGACGGCAGCCGCCTGGCTCGAGGCTCCGACAAATAAGCACTTGGCCGTTGCCGGTCACCCAATGTCGACCATTGGGAACGAAGCTCGACTATTTGTCCACGACAAGATCAGGGTGAGGAACGACCATGGACGACCGGCTGGAACACATCGTCCTCGTCGACCAGCAGGATCACCAGGTCGGCACCGCGCCCAAGCTCGATGGACACCGCCACGGCCTGCTCCATCGCGCCCTGTCCGTGATCGTCCGTGACCGCCAAGGCCGGCTGCTCCTGCAGAAGCGCCATTCTGGAAAGTACCATTCCGGGGGCCTGTGGACCAACACGTGCTGCAGCCATCCGCGGCCCGACGAGCCGGTGGCTCAGGCCGCTGGCCGCCGGCTGGACGAGGAGATGGGCTTCCACTGCAAGCTGCGGCCGCTGACCAGGGTCACCTATCGCGCCGATGTCGGCAACGGCCTCATCGAGCACGAATTGGTCCATGTATTTGTCGGACATTACGCGGGCGCCGTTCGCCCCCATCCGGACGAGGCCGACGGCTATGACTGGGTGACGCCGGCGGCGCTACGGCTGGAGATGGCGGCGTCTCCGGACCGCTTCAGCGTCTGGTTCAAGAAGTACTGCGCGGAGCACTGGGAGCTGATCACCGACGGTGGGTCCCAGCCAATCTAAGCGTGGGATCGGGCTTGCTGCGAGCGGCGCTCCCGGCTACTGTCAACGCAACAAGACAATTCAAACTGTCAATGTGAATTGTCGGTGGATGACGTGCCAGGGAGACTGAAGGCGATGCCGGAGACCCACGAGAAACTCAGCATGCCACTTGCCGAGTTGCACGCCGAGCGATCGTTGCCGGTACCCGTAGCGCCGCCGCGGCCTAGGTTGTCCAGGCTTACCGATCCGACCACGCGCGCCCGCTACGATCATGATGCGACAGCGCCAGGGGTCGCGTTCCTGTTCGCAGTGCTCAGCGCACTCCTCGCCGGCGCCAGCGCGCCCGTCGCCGGTCTCGGTGTGCTGGCGCTGGGCCTGCTCGGGGCCGTGATCATCGACCTACTGATCTGGCGCCGGCACGAAGAGCAACTGGCGATCACCGCCTAGACGCCGGGGCTGAGATGGATCTGATCGCCGAGCCTGAGGTCGATACGACCAACGAGCGCTCGCAGTCGCCGCGCCGCGTAGCTCGAGACGAGCCGGTGCGCAGCGTGTTCCCGTTCGCCGCGATCGTGGCCCAGGATGAGATGAAGCTCGCCCTCCTGATCGGGGCCGTCGATCAGTCCGTCGGCGGTGTGCTCGTCTTCGGCGATCGCGGGACGGGCAAGTCCACGGCGGTCCGCGCGTTGGCGGCTCTGTTGCCGCCGATGCAGGCCGTCGTCGGCTGCAGCTACAATTGCGACCCCGACGCCGACGGGGCCCGATGCACCCCGGACTGCCCGTCGCGCCGTGGGCCGCGCGCGGTCAAGACACGGAAGATGCCGGTGCCGGTGGTCGAGCTGCCGCTGGGCGCCACCGAGGACCGGGTGGTAGGGGCGCTCGACCTGGAGCGGGCGCTGAGCCGCGGTGAGAAGGCGTTCGAGCCGGGGCTGCTGGCCCGCGCCAACCGGGGCTTTCTCTACATCGACGAGGTCAATCTGCTCGAGGATCACCTGGTCGATCTGCTGCTCGACGTAGCGGCCTCGGGCGAAAATCTGGTCGAGCGCGAGGGTTTGAGCGTGCGCCATCCGGCCCGGTTCGTGCTGGTCGGCAGCGGCAACCCGGAGGAAGGCGAGCTGCGGCCGCAGCTGCTCGACCGCTTCGGGCTCTCGGTCGAGGTCAAGACGCCCGCGGATCTCCCGACCCGGATCGAGGTCGTGCGCCGGCGCGACGCTTTCGAGCGCGACCCCGTGTCGTTCACCGCCCAGTGGCAGCGGGCCGATGCCACGCTCCGGCGCCGGATCTCGGCGGCGCGTCGGCGGCTGCCCCAGGTCGAGGTGCCCGATGTTGCCGTCGAACGGGCGGTGCAGCTGTGTGTGGGGC
>JBATRI010000039.1:0-4434 GCA_049292515.1 Geminicoccaceae bacterium | reverse complement strand
CCGACGGCGCCGGTGACCTGCTGCGGCGACTGAAGCGGCTCTACCCGTGGCTGAAGGCGGTGTTCGCCGACAGCGTCTACGACCGCATCGCCGTCCTGCTCGCCTGCTTCCTGCTCGGCCTGACACTCATCGTCGTCCGGCGCATCGCCGGCACCACCGGCTTCGTCCTGCTGCCACGGAGGTGGGTGGTGGAGAGGACTTTCGGTTGGCTCGGCCGCTGGCGCCGCCTCGCCAGGGATTACGAGGAACTGCCCGAAGTCTCCGAAGCAATGGTCAAGCTGGCCTCAATCCGCCTCATGCTGCAGCGCCTCGCTTACCCAAACCGCAAGCTGTCGGCGCCAACATGACTTTCAAAACGGGCTGTTAATCCGTCCGATGTCCGGACCGCGGGCACCGCGCGGCCTAACAGGTCCACATACAGGCTCTCGCCCTCAGTCAGCTCGCCGCCGCGTTCTCGCACCCGCTCCGGCTTGAGCTCGATGATGCCCAGCGACACGCTCTTGGTATAGGCGCTGGGGCCAGCCACCGTCTGGCCGAGCGTGGGCGCGGTTGCCCAATCGGAGCGCGTCTCGGTTGCCGGCCGCGCCGCCAGCTCAGGCCGCACCGCGGAGCCAGCCGAACTACGCCCAACAGCACCGACCAGCTACCGAGGCGCCTGCGGTTGCACCGGCACCCCAGCAGCCGACGAAGGTCACCTACCAGCCGCCTCCACCTCTGCCGCCTGTCGGCTACACGCCACCCTGCAGCGAAAGCGGATCCTGCTATGGCGACATCAGCGCCGCGACCGGTCGGCCCAAAACGACCTATGTGCATGGCTACTACCGGAAGAACGGTACCTACGTGCGCAGCTACTACCGCAGTCACCGGTGAGCGATCGGGCCGCTGCTGCCGGGCGGTGACCGGCGAATTTTGGCCGTTATGAAAATTTTCGTTCGGCACCTGACCAAAGATTTTGCCCCGCGCGCCGCCCCTCCCCCCTGGGGATACGCCCCCCTCCGCGGACGGCACTTCGCGCCGCGCGCCAGCTTCACTATCACGCGGCAATGCGAGAACAGAATGGCAACACGTATTGCGGCGGTGACCTAGATCCAATCTACGCCATGCGGCTTGGCGAGTTGCGGGCATGGCATGAGGCACGCGCGCTGCCCACGGTGCCGGCGGGATAGAAGCATCGGCTTGGACGCAATGTCGCAGAAGCTGCGCCCGACCGAGCGCCTTCTCTCGATCGCCCAATGGCTGCGCTGCACCGGCTGCGGCAACCGGGTGGGGAATTCGGTCTATCTGATCAGGTTGCCACGGGATTGAGGGAAGCGAGTGGCGCCGGGAACGTCGTCGCTGAGCCTTCGACCGTCGACCCGCCCCGTCCCCGCTCCCACAGTGCTCCCAAATTATGCCAAGCTGAGGCTAACTGGGAGCATTCACTTGCCAAGCAGTTGATTTTGGCCAATTTTTGGTGGGTGCTCCGGGACTCGAACCCGGAACCCGCTGATTAAAAGTCGGCCGTTCGTAGCCCTTGTACGTCCTAAGCTCCCCCATATACTTCTATTCTTCAACAACTTACTTTCTCTATCTCAGCTTTCGCGCCCTATTCAGTCCCATGTAAATCTCGCTCGCGTGGTTGCCAGGTGGTTGCCAGCCAACCAGTGCCTCATGTATGCTGTCCATCAGCAACCACCGACACGAGGCTTGCATGCCGAAACTGACCAAGCGCACTGTCGAGGCGGCCGAGCCTGCCGATCAGGCTTGGTACCTATGGGACGACCAGCCCAAGGGGTTTGGCGTCAAGATCCTTCCATCGGGCGACCGAAAGTACGTGTTGAAATATCGTGCCGGTGGCGGTGGTCGCGCAGCGCCGCAGCGCTGGCTGTCGCTTGGACGGCATGGCTCGATCACCCTCGACCAGGCTCGGGCGCTGGCTCAGGCGGCACTGGCGGCGATAGCCCGCGGTCAGGACCCGCAAGCCGAGCGGTTGGATGGACGCGCAGCGGCAACCGTCGCGGATCTCTGGGCTCGTTACGAAGCCGATCACCTGCCGCGCAAGAAGTCGAAGTCGCAGGTCAACGATCGCCAGCTGTGGCGCGACTACCTCTCCCCTGCCCTTGGCCGTAAGCGGGCGGCGGATCTCACCGTTGCCGACATCGACCGGTTGCATCGTGGCCTGCGCGAGAAGCCGTACACAGCCAACCGGGCGCTGGCACTGCTCTCCAAAATGCTGGCTTTGTCCGAACGCTGGGGCCTACGCCCCGTCGGCTCCAACCCGTGCCGGACGGTCGAGCGCTTCAAGGAAGAAGGTCGCGAACGCTACCTGAACAGTGACGAATTGACACGGCTTGGCCAAGCGATGCGCGACGGGCTCGCCGCTCAGTCCGAGACGCCACACATGATCGCCGCGGTCCAGCTGCTGCTGCTGACCGGCGCGCGCCTCAATGAGATCCTCGCGGCCGAGTGGGCTTGGGTCGACCTGGACCGTCGGGTCATCAGCCTGCCAGACAGCAAGACTGGCCGGAAGCCGATCTACCTTGGTCAAGGTGCCGTAGCGATCCTGCGCAGGCTGCAGCAACTGCCAACCTACCAGAGTTCCCCCTACGTGATCTGCGGCCGGCGTCCAGAGCGGCCGCTGGTCAACCTTGCCAAACCATGGGCACGGCTGTGCCAGCGCGCCAAGCTCGACGGTGTGCGGCTGCACGACCTGCGGCACACGGCGGCCAGTGTGGGTGTCGCCCAAGGCATGAGCTTGCCAATCATTGGCCGGCTGCTCGGCCACAGCCAGCCGTCGACGACCCACCGCTACGCGCATGTGGCCATCGACCCGGCGCTCGCGGCGGCAGACCTTATCGGCGAGGCTATGGCGTCGGCGCTGTCGCCACCAAGTACAGCGGCAGCCGCCCAGCAGACCGACTGAGCCAAAACGAACTCTTCTGCAGCCCAAGCGTCTCTGCCGATGGGTGCGTCGCGTAAGTCGATGTCGGACATCGTTGCAGCGGGCGCGGTTGGGCGGCGACCCGCATGCTGACAACGGAGCAAAGTGCAGGCCGACGCTGAGCATTTGACAGGTATATTTTCCTATGATATGGTGATGGTGTCACACATCATCAGCGAGTGCATCATCATGGCTGGCAAGCAAGCCAAGCTGCTCAGCGAGCGCGACCTCGGCATCGCGTTGCGCCACACTGCGTGCGGTCGTCACCCACAGCGCGACCGGCTGATCCTCCTGCTCAGTGCCAAGGCCGGCTTGCGCGCCGGTGAGATTGCAAAGCTCACCTGGCCGATGCTGCTCGACGCCACCGGTAGGGTCGCGATCACGCTTGAGCTGCACGACCGGGCCGCCAAGAAGGGCAGCGGGCGGACCATCCTGCTCCACCCCGAGCTGCGCGCGTTGCTGTTACGGGTGCGGCGCCAGGCCGACCGCTTCGGGCCGGTGATCGTTTCCGAGCGCGGAGGCGCCATGCGCCCGGCCAGCATCGTGAACTGGTTTCGCCATCTCTACAGAGAGCTCGGCTTCGACGGCTGCTCGTCCCATTCCGGCCGGCGCACCTTCATCACCAACGCCGCCCGCCAGGTGCACCGGGCCGGCGGCTCGTTACGCGACGTGCAGGAACTGGCCGGCCATCGCTCGCTGAGCATGACCCAAAGCTATATTGTCGGGGACACCGCGGCCAAGCGGCGGCTGGTGGGGCTGCTATGAGACCGCTCGACATCGTCGACATTGCCGCTCTGCCCCGGTCAAAGAGCGGCAAACCGCCGTCGAGCATGGCTCCGGCCCGCGAGCTGGCGCCTGGAACGATCATCGACGGTTACCGGCTCGAGCGCCAGCTCGGGCATGGGACCGAGGGCACCGTCTACCGGGCGATCGAGTGCCTGACCGGTGTCCCTGTTGCCCTCAAGCTATTGGTCGACCAAGGCCGACCGACCCTGCAGCTGGCCAGCCGGGTAGCTCGGATCTGCCATCGGCTGCGGCGGTCCAACATCGTTGCCGCGTACCACCGCTCCGGCCGGGCGGACGGGTTTGTTTATCTCGTCTTCGACCACGTCGAGGGCGAGCCGCTGGCCGAGCGGTTGGCTAGCATGAACTGGTCAGCCGATTGGTCCGCCGACCAGGCGTTCGTGATGCTGTGGCTATTGGCCGAGAAGCTGGCCACTGCCCATGCCTGCCGGATCGCATTCAGCGACTTCGCCGGTGGCAACAACATCGTGCTGATCGAAGGCGAGAACCCGGTGTTCTGCGACTTCGATGCCGGCGAGCCCGCCTTCCCCAACCGCAGCTATGGCCTCGATCTCGAGGTTTATGCCGGCATCGCCGCAACCCTGGCTGTGTATCGGCATGCAACTTTGACCCCCTGAGCCGCGGGATCGGCGTCCAATTTTGACCCCCGTCGGCGTGGTTGTCGCGGACTACCTGCTCTGGCTTTGGAGCGGGTGGTCGGGGGATGAAAG
>JBATRI010000038.1:0-2861 GCA_049292515.1 Geminicoccaceae bacterium | reverse complement strand
GTTGCCGACCGCGATCGCGATCTGCCCGACCTGCAGCCGGTCCGAGGCCGCGAGCTCCAGCTGGGCCGCCGGCCGATGGTGGACCTGCAGCAGCGCCAGATCGGTGTCCGGGTCGTCGCCGACCAGGTAGGCGCGGGTCGCGGTGCCGTCCGGGAAGGACGCGCGCACCAGCTCGGCCCCGTGCACGACATGGCTGTTGGTCAGGAGAAACCCGTCGGAGGTGACCAGGAAGCCCGACCCCGCCCCGGCCGGCCGGCCCTGCTGCTCAACCTGCAGATGCGCCACCGCCGCCGTCGCCCGCGCCACCGCACCGGTGACCGCCGCCGAGTAGGCGTCGAGCAGCGCCCCCTCGTCCGGCACCGGCTCGGCCCGGCTGAACGCCCCGTCCGGCCCATCGAGGAAGACCGGCTGCACCCCATCGTCGTACATGGCACACGTCCTTGCTGCGGGCTCATAGATGGGCAGCGGCAAATGGTCCTGCCAGGGTCCTCGGCAGCGGCCAAATCCGGGACCAGCCATGCGACGACGCCGCCCAAGATGCCCGCGGGGCCAGCGCCCGGTCCGGCAAATACCGCCGGCAGCGGATAGTTCGGCACCCCCAAGTACTGCTCGGGCCGAGCGGGTCCCTGCACCACGGATGTTTCTGCCGCATCCTTTGGCTGCGCTGGCCCGGCGTGCAGGCGGCTCGTGCCAATTGACCAAGGCTGGACGACAATGTAGCTTTAGGCGAACGAAGTCCGATACCCCATAGAAACTCTATATAGTAGGGGGACATATTTTATGAAATGGTTGAGACGCAACTCAATAGTGGACAGTTCAGCTTCTTTAAATTCACCTAATGCGTTCAAATACCTGTCGCTGCTGATCGTCGGTGCGCTGGGCCTGCAGATGAGCGCGGTCCTGCTGCGCAGCGGCCCTTGGGCCTATCCCTTCATCAATTACCCGATGTATGCGGCGGCGCACTACGAAGGCGAGCGGATTCTGGTGGAGCACCGGATCTATGCCGTCTTTACCGACGGCAGCGAGCGCCCGATCACCCGCGCCGATGTCGGCGAGCATTATTGGTTCTACGAGAACTGGGCCCGGCGGATGGTCGCCTTCCCTGGCGATACCTACACGCTGGGCGCCATCAGAAATATCGAGCATAAGAACACTTACGGCCTTCGCCGCTGGCTGAAGAAGATCGTCTCGCGTGAGCAGTCGGCCACACAATATATTACCGTCTTCACCCGCCAGATCGAGGCAATGACCGGCAAGACCGTCGCCGCCTACCGTGTCGAGGACTTTCCGGCCATTCTGACCCATCATGGCTATGCCGATGCGGATGGACCCGAGGTCTTGAAAGTGCTGCGGATCGTGCCCGGCGAGCCGCTGCTCGCGGGCAGCACGCCGTGAAGGGCTTCCTGCGCTGGTGGCTGAAGCCCGCCCCGCTCGGCAGCTGGCACGAGTACTGGTTCCGGCCGGCACCGCTGTTCGATCTCGCGATGTGCCGCATCGTCCTGGCCGGCACGCAGGTGGCACTCCTGCTCATTTATGGCAAGTACTCGGTTGCCCGGCTGGCGATCTACGCCGAGCTCGACGATCAGATGTACCTGCCGCACCCGCTGCTTCGACTGCTGCTGCTGCCCTTCGGTCTGGACTATCGGCCGGACCTCGCGTTCCTGGAAGCGACCCGCTACGTGGCGATCGGCGCCGGCATCCTGGCCATGGCCGGGTTGCTGACCCGCACCAGTCTTATCGTCCTGCTCTATTCGAGCCTGATCCTGATCACCCATTTCTTCTCCTACGGCGACTTCCATCATACCGATGCGCCCTTGATGCTGGCCTTGTCGTTCCTCGTCCTGTCGCCCGCGGGGCGCGTGTGCTCGGTCGATCGGCTGCTGCGCGGCGGCACGGCGGGCATGCTACGCGAACAAAGTCCCTATGCTCGCTGGCCGATCCTGCTGGCACAGTGGATGTTCGCCATGATCTATATTTCGGCCTTCCTGGAGAAGCTGGTCTTCATCGGTGGGCTCGATTGGATCAACGGCTACACGCTGATGTACCACATGGCCCACGACAGTCTCTGGCGTGGCTCCGTGCTTGGCCTCTGGCTGCAGCAGCACTGGGCCGTGGTCATTCTCGGTCAGATCACCGTGGTGGCCTTTCAGGGGACCTTCTGGATCTCGCTGCTGCTGCCGCGCCTGAAGTTGATCTACGTGCCACTTGGGTTCACGTTCCATGTCATCAACATCCTGGCACTGAACGCGATCTTCTGGGAGTGGATCGGCGCCTATGCCATCTTCGTCCCCTGGACGCTGATCGCCACCTACCTCTGCCGGCGCCTCGGCGGCGCCCAGCCGCTCGTGCTGCGCGCGCGGGTGTGACCGGCCCCTGGACAATGGCCCGCATCGGCCGACATCTGTCCCGGCTGGATAGGGTATCGATGCGGATGGAGGAGCATGGAAGAAAGCGGTAGTGCACAAGCGGCCGAAACGCCGCCCGGCGCCGAGGCCTGGCTGGTGTATGATGGCGAGTGCCCGTTCTGCAGCGCCTACGTGCGCTACGTGCGCGTGCGCGAGAGCATCGGCCGGCTGCACCTGATCGACGCGCGCCTGCCGCATCCAGTGGCCGACGAGGCCCGGGCACTGGGCCTCGACCTGGACGAGGGCATGGCGCTGAAGCTCGGCCAGCGCTTCTACCATGGTGCCGACTGCATCAACGTGCTGGCCATGCTCAGCACCGGATCGGGGCCCTTCAACCGCCTGAACGCCGCGATCTTCCGCTCGCCCACGGCGTCGCGGGTCTTGTACCCGATGCTGCGGGCGGGCCGGAACCTGGCGCTCCGCCTGCTCGGCCGCGGCAAGCTCGCCGCCCACGCC
>JBATRI010000037.1:0-1883 GCA_049292515.1 Geminicoccaceae bacterium | reverse complement strand
GTCATGCTCGACGACAGCGACATCCCCGCCACCCGCCATGCCCGCGCCTTCGTCGGCGGCGTGCTGGCCGGGCTGGTCGGGCACACCCAGCTGTTCGTCTCCGGCGGTGCCGAGCACCAGGGGCCGGACGGCGGCGGGCCGGTGGCCATCATCGCGCGACGCGTGGACCCAAGGAGACCGTCATGAGTGCCGCCCCGGCCCTGCAGCCGACCATCCAAGCCCTGGGCCTCGCCGGCACCGGGCTGACCAAGCGCTTCGGCACCTTCACCGCCCTGGAGAACGTCTCGCTCGACGTCACCCCGGGCAGCGTGCACGCACTCCTGGGCGAGAACGGCGCCGGCAAGTCGACGCTGGTGAAGTGCATCATGGGCTACTACGCGGCCGATGCCGGCACGGTGGCGATCGACGGCAAGCCGGTCGCCATCGCCAACCCCAAGGACGCGCACCGGCTGGGCCTGGGCATGGTCTACCAGCATTTCACGCTGGTGCCGTCGATGACCGTGGCCGAGAACCTGGTCATGTCCAGGCTCGAGGTCCCGGCCGTGATCAACTGGCGCCAGGAGCGCGCGGCGCTCGACGCCTTCATGGCGCGGATGCCGTTCAAGGTCCCGCTGGGTGCCCGGATCGACGAGCTGGCCGCCGGCGAGCGGCAGAAGACCGAGATCCTCAAGCAGCTCTGGCTGGAGCGCAAGTTCCTGATCCTCGACGAGCCGACCTCGGTGCTGACCCCGGACGAGGCCGACGAGATGCTGGGCCTGCTGCGCGGCATGGCGCAGGAGGGGCTGCTGACCATCCTGATGATCACCCACAAGTTCCGCGAGGTGCTGGGCTACACCGACGCCGTCACCGTGCTGCGCAAGGGCAGGCTCGCCGGCAGCGGCCTCGTCGCCGAGCTCAGCCGCGGCGAGATGGCGGCCATGATGATCGGCAAGAGCGAGCTGCCGCAGACCGCCAGCCGTGAGGGCGTGCCCGACCTCACCAAGCCGGTCCTGGTGCTCAAGGGCCTCACCGCCGAGCATCCGCGCGGCGGCACCGGGCTCGACATCGAGCGGCTGGAGGTCCGCGCGCACGAGATCGTCGGTATCGCCGGCATCTCCGGCAACGGCCAGAAGGAGCTGGTCGAGGTGCTGGCCGGGCAGAAGGCCGCCACCGGCGGCGAGATCCTGGTCGAGGGCGAGACCTACGACCGCACCCGCGCCGCGGCCCAGCGCCTGGGTGTCTACTGCCTGCCCGAGGAGCCGCTGCGCAACGCCTGCGTCGGCCGCATGTCGGTGGCCGAGAACCTGGACTTCCGCCGCTTCGACCGCCGGCCCGACGGCACGCCCAGCCTGTGGCTCGACTTTCGCGACATGGCGCGGAACGCCCGCGCCCAGATCGCCCGCTACGGCATCAAGACTGCCTCCAAGGACGCGCCGATTGCCAGCCTCTCCGGCGGCAATGTCCAGCGCTCGGTCCTGGCGCGCGAGCTGTCCGGCGCGCCCAAGCTGCTGATCGTGGCCAATCCCTGCTTCGGCCTCGACTTCCAGGCCGTGGCCGACATCCGCTCGCAGATCGTCGAGGCCAGGAACCGGGGTGCGGCCGTGCTGCTGATCTCCGAGGACCTGGACGAGATCCTGGAGCTGTCCGACCGGGTGCTGGTGATGAGCGACGGCAAGATCGTCTTCGAGACACCGGTGGAGCAGGCCGACCCGCACGTGCTGGGCGGTCACATGGCGGGGCACCACTGATGCCGGAGATCGCGGCCCAGCCGTTCCCGTTCCCCTGGCAGCCGGGCAGGCTGGCCCTGGTCGTCATCGACATGCAGCGCGACTTCGTCGAGCCCGGCGGCTTCGGCGATTCGCTCGGCAACGACGTCGCCCGCCTGCAGGCGATCGTGCCCACGC
>JBATRI010000036.1:0-4312 GCA_049292515.1 Geminicoccaceae bacterium | reverse complement strand
GGGCGCGGCGGCGGCGGTGGCAACAAGGGCTCGAGCTCGGCCCACAAGGCGTCGGGAAGTAGAGGTCTGGCCATGCCCAACCAACCCTATGCGCCCGATACGGGTTCCAGGTTATGTTAGGCGTTCTTAATCCCGAGACCAGGCGGAGGTCGATTCGACGAGCTCGCCGAGCAAATCTCTTGCGTACTGGTCGATGTCCTCCTCAGCGTGCATCGGCCATCTGCCGCAGCGTCGAAACTTCGGCCCACCTCCGATACACGCAAGTTTCGCCAGGGTGGCCGGCGCGCGCCTGATACCCCAGACGCGCCACAGGTAATCACAGGCGGCTGCCCGCCTGAGCAGCGGTCGCTGGGGTTGCTGCAGCGCAGGCCTCTTGGGGAGGCCAGGTCCGGCGTCCGCAGACTCTGCGTTTACTCCCTCATCCTGCGTGGCAGCCGCTGCTGCGGATCCATATTCGGACATCTCTCGCTCTCTCCATCGTGCGGTATCGGAGGCGAGAGCTGACTCGGACGATTACGTGTTCAGGTATAGAGCGTCTTTTTGAACAGGACGGTCAGCGCCTGCTGTTTTGGCGCCATCTTTTCAACCGCCAGTTAAGCCATGCGTCGAACGGCAGTTCGCTTCCCGAAAAGTCTAGCCGCGTGGCTTCTAAAGCCATCGCGGCCCGTTTGGGAGTACCCCTATAATGACTGCGACAACGATTGTAAGCAGATCGAATCTGTCCAACTGTAATAAGAGAAATAGGTCTGGAAGATCTTCGGAATTGATATCCGCCATTTTCTTTAATGATCCGGCATGCTTCCGAAATACGAATTCGTTTGTAATATATAATGAAATCTATCATCCACATCAAATGCCAGTACCGATCAATTTTTTGGGGGGCGCCGGGTCGCCGCGTGACGACCGCTTTGACTTGCTCAAAACTGAAGCATTGAATCAGCAGCTTAACCGCGTGCTCTACGCCTAGCGCTCGGGCCCGCGCCTTGAATGCGTTAGTGCTATAGGATGCGAAATCTGCTCCGGGAGCCGTCGCGAACCAAAGAGCCAAAAGTTCCTCTGCGACGTCCTCTTTCTCTGCCCGCCTAAAACAATCGTCCGCTATCAGAATTAGCTGCCGCGGATCCTCCAAACGATTCAGCGCGCGCCGCAATCCGGTAACACCGTCTTGAGCAGTTCTTAGTATGTCATAGCATAGATCTTCCCAAGATCTCTCGTTACTGGCCAGCCGAGCACTCGAATTGCGGCCACGACCTTTGCGCCCGTCGCTTTTAGGCGGGCAATCCATGCTTCAATTGTTGCTAGCTCGTCGACGGCGTTCCACCATATTCGTCCGCAAGCAAATGCATAGGTGAGATCGATCGGCAAGTAAGAGATCGCACTGCGATAAAGATAAATGGCTCTCATGATACTGCCAACACAAAAAAATGTGAGAACTATATAAATTAGATCGTGTAAGAAATTGGTGAGAGTTTGGAATTAGATGGGATCCTATCCTCCGTCACGGTCTATTGTGCAGAACCTCAGAAGTCCTGATGTCAGGAAGCTCATGAATCGTAGCTGTTGTCTGTGGATGTCTGGCGCGAGACCCCGAGTTCATGGCTGTGGCTATCTGCCTAGCCGCAACCGCAACGACCTGCGCTACCGGGTCGAGCTGAACATGCGCGTAGCGCTGCGTGGTCGTAACGTTAGCATGTCCCAATGCCTTGCCGACAAGATAGAGGCTGGCGCCGCTCGCGGCGGCGGTCGACGCCAAAGAGTGGCGCAGCGTATGCAGCGTCACATGCTGCAGGTCGGCTCGGCGGCAGAGCCCCGCGAAAAACTTCGGCAGACCCACGATCGGCCCGTTACCGCGTGCGGCTGGTAATACCCATGGCGACGCTTGCTCGCACAGAAGCCCGGCGAGCAGCACGACGGCCTCAGGCGACAGCGGCAAGGTCTTGGCCCCCGACTTCGTATCCCGCAGGCGCAGCATGGCACCGGCGAGATCGACTTCGGACCATTGAAGTTGCGCAATCTCGTTCTTTCGGCAACCGGTCAGCGCTAGCAACCGCACAGCGGCAACAAAGCGCGGGTTGGCGCCCCCCGCTTCGGCATCGGCTAGCGCTATGCCCAGGCGCTGGAACTCCTCGGCGTTGAGAAACCGCTCGAGGGTGCGGGTCTTGAACTTGGCGACGCCGGCCGCGGGGCTCTGATCCAGCAACCCGCGGCGCACTCCCCAGGACAGGGCAGCCCCAAGGTACTGCCGCACCCGTGCGGCAATGCCGCGACCACCACGGACCACCCCACGCGACCGCCCTTGCGAGCCTCACCTTCCATGCGCCTTGCAGTGCGCCCGTTGGCGACGTCCTCCTGCAGCTTGGCCACGTCGGCCGACCGCAGGCTCCCGACTTTTCGACCGCCGAGCAGCGGCTTGACGTGACGTTCGAACGCCGAGCGGTAGACTTCACGCGAGCCGGGTTTGAGGTGTCCAGCACCCTCGACCATGTAGAGGTCGAGAAAGTCCGCTAGTGTCAGATCGCGTTTTCGGGCGTCACGCTCGTCTGCGGGATCATGACCCTTCGCGATCGCACCCAGCTTAGTGCGCGCCTGGTTTCGTGCCTCCTCACATGTGATCAGGCCATGCGTGCCAAGCACCAGGCGTCGGGTGCGGCCATCGCGCTTCCACTGCAAAAGGTATTTCAGCGCTCCGGAGGGGTAAACGCGGACGCCAAACCCCCGCAGCTCGTCGTCCCAAATGAACTGGTCGCGCTTGCCCGGCCTGATTGCGTCCACCGCTCGCTTGGTAAGTCTCGCCATCGCATTTGTGTCCACGCACCGGAAGCCAACCGGAAGCCGCCGGAAGCCAAGTCCGGCGATTTCCGCAGATTGCTCTGCGTTCCTTCATGAGGATAAGTAGCGCGAATTCAACATGTTGGCAATGCCGAGACAGCTGGAGCAATTGGCAGAAAACTTGAACACTAAGCCTCCGGAGCTTGAGGTCAGAGGTTCGAGTCCTCTCGGGCGCGCCATCATTCAGCATCCCTTCGACGACATGCCGGATTGCTCTGGGATGTGCCAGGTATGCGAGCTTGGGTGGCTGGTCGGATTCCGTGCTGTCGAGCTGCCGGCAGCCTAGCCTCGACCTCGACGAGGCGCTGATGTGCGAAGCGCCCCTTGGTAGCTGCCACAGCCAGATCAGCGCGCTACAGTCGCAGCCGCTGTGGATGGCGACGCCGGTCGACCAAGGCGATCACGACCCGACCAGCAATATGACCGTCGTCAGTTCCGGCAATGACGCCGATGCCGCACCCGAGAACAAAATCGAGTCTACCGGCGAGAAGGTGCGGACGGCCGGCGGTTTCCAGCGCCGGATATAAGAGCCTGGGCAGTCGACATTTCTTGACTTAGATCAACATGCTGACGCCTCCGCCATTTTATTATTCATCCAATTTTCTCAGGCAAGGCAAGAGCCTATGGCTAACCGTTCAGCCGATGCGCGCATCTGCAGTCTGCAAGCGATGCCCGAGGTGCGACGCAAGTCGGGCGTGCTGGCACTCAGCGTATTGATGGGCGGCGTATCGGGTATGGCCGCAGCCGGTGAGGCTGCACAGGAACCGTGTACCCCCGTGTGTCAGCATCGGCAGTGGTTGTTCGCCAAGCTCGACCAAAAGATGCGGCCGGCTTTGCCCATCATCCAGGCACGGCCGATGGCGACCTTTACCGTCACAACCACCGCCGACGTGGTCGACCCTGCCGATGGCAAGCTCAGTCTGCGCGAGGCGGTTGATGGTGCCAATGGCACCCCGGCGTCGGACGCGATTGGCTTTGCCCCAGCCCTGGCGGGCCAGAAGCTGGTGCTGACTGGCGGTCAGCTCACCGTCAGCCAGGATTTGCGCATCAATGGCCATGGCGACGATGGCGTGGCTCCCATCACCATCGACGGTGGTGGCAAGAATCGTGTCCTGTTCATCGGCGGCGCCGGCACGGACGTCGTGCTGCGCGATCTCCGCATCGTCGGCGGCTATGGCGGAGAAGGCGGCGGTGGGGGAATCCGGGTTGGCGCTGCCAACAGCCTGCAACTGGTGGGCATCGAGGTGAGCGATAATAGTGCAGGCGGCTATTATGCTGGCTCCGGTTCTGGCGGTGGCATTCACGCCGAGAAGAACAGTCGTCTCATCGTCAACGGCAGCACGATTGCTCACAATCTTAGAGCCCGTCCGGTAGGTTGTTGAACCCTAGCAGGGGGTTGGCAGTTGGTATCGGGCGAGGAGGAGATGCCCGATGTGGACCACGGAACAGCGGCAACGGCATGATCGCGCAGGATTGCGCTACC
>JBATRI010000035.1:0-6171 GCA_049292515.1 Geminicoccaceae bacterium | reverse complement strand
CAGAAGGCCGAACCCGCGCGCCCGCAGGCCGTGGCGCAGCGCGTTCATCGCCGAGCGCGCCTTGCCCTCGGGCGTGCTGGGGCCGCGCTTTCTGGGGGTGGTGGGGGCATCCGGGATCGGAAGAGCTGACGTCATGGCGGCAGGTCCGGGCAGTGGGTGAGCCCGCGCACTGTAGCAGATATAGGAATATCATCCAATGCGTCCCGTACGTGGTGGCGAGCTACAGGCCGAACAGCTCCCTGGTGTTCAATATCACCACCTTGGCGCCGGCCTTGTTGGCCTCCGCCACCAGATCGGCGGTGCCGCCGGGGCCGTCGCCGGGCTGGCCGTCCCACAAGGCGATCAGCGTCAGCCGGTCGCGGCCGAGCGCCAGGGCGTTGTGCAGCATCCACATGCTGTTGCGCTTCCAGATGTCGTAGCCCGGCTTGCCCCGCAGCCAGCGCGGCAAGCCCTCCGAAGTGGAGAGCACGCGCGGGGGCAGGCGATCGCAGGCGAGATGGAGAAGGTCGACCCAAACCGGGCCGGCTTGCGCCAGCGACGTGGTGACGAACTGCTCGGGCGGAAGCGCCAGGAAAAGCTGCGAGGCGATACCGAGCTCTGCGCAGACCTCATGGAAAAGAAGGTCGCCGCCATTGGCACCGCCGGCAATGCCGCCCGCGATGCCACCCGGCATGGCCAGCTCTTCCGCGACCTTGTCCCGGATCGCCTGACGAGCTGCTGCGACGCATTGGGGCGGGAAGCGCGGCGCCTGTCGGCTGGGCGCGTCGATCATGTGCCCGACGAACAGGATCGCCCGTGGTGCTGGCCCGATGGGGGTGGCGGGTGGCACGGTCCTGGACGGGAAGGCCTGCAGCGACGCCTCCGCGTTGGCGGCTCGAACACCCAGCTGCCGATATAGCTCGAGCTGCTGCCGCGCCGACGCCGCACCCAGGTCGGTGGCGCCGGCTAAGGCCTGGCGGTAGCCGTTGGCGACGAAAGCTGGCCGGGAGGAGGTGAGCAGACGAAGCTCCGCCTCACTGATCTCCAACCAGAAGTCTTTCGACCCGTCGCGCCGCGCCCGTTGCCGAGCTGAATGGAGCGACAGGGTCACGGCAGACGCAAGCTGCTCGCAGCGTGTCTGTCGCAGCGCGAGTTCCGCGGCCGCGCCGGCGTCGCTCTCGAAATGTTCCAGCCAAGCCTCCGGACAGGCCGTCGCAAGTTCGCTCGCCATGGTCAGCAGCACCAATGCATTGAGGCCGGCATAGAAATGATTCAGGTCCGCCGCATAGCCATCGCTGTAGGCGGCGATCGCCTCGTCGAGGCGAGGGGAGCGTAAGGCCGCCTGTTGGCGCGCCTCGGCCGGCTGGTCGCGCCAGTCGGCAAGCCACAGCCTCTTGCTGTTGCGCGCCGTCAGCGCCAAGAGCTCGGCCCGCTCGGCCGCCGTGATCTGCGCGGCAGCCAGCGCCCGCGCCACGGCCTGGTTCGAGCGGACGAGATCGTCCAGACGTTCATAGATCGTGGCGAGGCGGGTATTGGCTTCGAGATCGCCGTCGCCGTCCACGACGCGGACGGCCTCCCAGGTGACACGGGCGCCCGGATAGGCCTCGAGCTCGAACTGAGCGCGACCGATGAACCGCAGTGCCACGCTCTCCCACTCGAAGCCGCGGGCCTCGGCCACGAGCAGCCTGAGGTCGCCCACCTGCCGCTCGCGTGCGGCCAGATCGACCGCCTCGCGGAAATCGATGGGCACGGGCAGCAGCCGGTCGAAAGGCTGGGCCGCCAGATTGGGCAGCAGCAGGAACACCGGGCTGTCCGTGCGCTCGCTGTCGACGGTCTGCCGCAGACCTTCGATCAGGCGCTCCAGGCAAGCCGCCGGCTGCTCGCGGTCATATTGAAGATAGCGGTCGGTCGCGAGATCGAACACGGTCGCGTCGGCGCTGCAGCTGATCAGGAACGTCCGCCGCGGGCGCAGCGCGTGCCGGATGCCCAGCTCGTAGAACGCGTTGGCGTTGTGGATCGAGATGTCGGCGATCACGATGTCGGCGGCGATCAGCAGCCGGAACATGTCCTCGCGGATGTTGCCGGCGGCGGCGATCTCGCCGGTCGTCCGGCCCTCGATCCCGTGCCGTCGCAGGGCCGGGCCGATCAGCTCACGCTCGACCGCGTCGAAGTCGATGGTCTTGCCCTGCTTGTCCGGCTTCACGCCGAACGGGCGGACGATGAAGGCACGCAAGGCTCAATTCCTCCGTTTCCGCCAGGCAACATGCTCCCGCGTCGTATGCTCAGCCAGCCGCCGCGAAGCGCTCGATCGCGCGCTGCATGGCGTCGTTCTGCGGCAAGGTCTTGCTCAGTTCCTCAAGCACCGCAAGACCAGAGGTGTAGACGCTTGGTATCGGCTCCAGATCGTCCATGTCGTCCCACGCCATGCGAGCCGCGGCCTCGTCTCCCGACAGGATATAAAGCAGGCCAAGGTCCGAATATGCCCAGGCATCCTCGCTGCGGACAGTCGCAATCTGGCGCCGTATGACATCGATCGCACTTCGCAGCTCGGACCAAAAATACTCGACGCCGCGTTGCATGAGATCCGGCTCCAAGAGTTGCACAACGAGCCATTGGGTAAGGTTGTATGAGTTGCTGATTCGATAGCTGTCCGTTCTTTCCAGTTCCTTTCCATGGGCATACTGCGCCAAGGCCTCCCGGAGCATCCCACGCCGACGATAGATGCCGCCCAACGAGCCATAGCAGTCGGCAAGTTGGGTGGCGGTCTCGTGCATGTCCTGCGGCACCGGCAAAGCGTCGTCGCCGGAATCCGACAGGCTGTCCCGCCAGTTCTTCTCGCGCTCGAGCAGCCGGATGGCCTCGCTTAAGGCCTCGCCGGCTTCTTCGAACTTCTGCTCATCTCGAAGCTGCCTCGAGTTGCGCTTTAGCTCGTGCACCTTGCGGAGCACGCTGCCAAGGTCGGTCTTGCGATCGGCTCTGATGCCCTTGCCATAGGCTTGATAGGAAGCATCGAGGTTGAGCTTCAACAGTTCGAGCAGCAGCGACTCGATCTCCTTTTGGACCGCGCGATGCTCGTCGCGTTCGGCGGCCAAGGTTGCGAGGCGGATGTGTTGCCGTACCAGGAGCCTCGCAGCCGACAGTGCCTCGATTGATCCACGCCATACCTGCACCGCCAAGGTGCGGTTGCGATTGTAGAGCACGGGAAGTGTGCCGGCGGCGATGATATCTCTGCCGACGATCGATTTTACCTGTCGAAGTATTTCCTCATGGAACGAATTTCGCCCGTACTCCTGCTCCGAAAACAGATTTCTCTGCGCCGCAGCATATACGGAGTCGGTGCTTCGTGATCTCAGGCCCGCGCCCTCTATTTCCGTGCTCAGTTTTTCCTGTAGATATCGATCCTGCTCCAGAGAATAGACTATCGGCGAGAATTCGTGCATGAGGGCCGATTTCGTCCCGTCCAAATCGCGGCTGTCGGTATCCAGCAACACGCAGATCAGGCCACGGGGATGGACCGCCAGCCTCACGCCCATCTCGAAAAACACGTTGGCCCGCCACTCGGTCCAGTCCGCGATGCAGATGCCGGCAAAGCGAATCAGTTCATAGAGCCGCTCACCCACGAGAATGGGCGACGAATAGTCCACGACCCGTCTTATCTCGAGCGCCCCGCCGATGACCTCATAATTTTGCAGAATCAGCTTCAGGTTCTGCCAAGTCTCATTGGTATAGTTCTCGCTGAACGGGCACAGGACAAAAGCTTCCATCTTGCCCGATTCCGGCGGCAAGGTTCGGCGCGACGGCCGGCGGACGATCTCGAACGCCGGCAGGTCGCGGTAGCCACTGGCATCGGAGCCGAGTATGGCAAGCCCGGACGCGATGGATTCCGCCAGCCGCTGCGCATCGGCACCCGTCCGCTCGATCGAGAGCACCTGCAAGTCCTTGAGATTGAACGGCAACAGGCTCCAGTCCGGGGGCTCGATTCTTTCCTCGTGCAGAACCAGTGTCAGGCCGCGCCTGACTGCGGCGCGAATCCCGAGCAGGAGCATGCCGGCCGGATTGTCCTGGCCCATCCGCTTGCCGAGGACGAAGACGACGATCGGTGCCCTGCAGAGAGCACGGACCGTGTGAATCAGCGCGTCGTGACTTTTGACGCAAGTCGCGGCGGCGACGGTCACGGAGGTGACGGATATCGCGCGCGCCTTCTTCAATTCCCCGACGACGTTGTTCATGAAGATGCGCAGGCTGTTCTGCTCGGCAGTCGTATCGTTCGGATGAATGGTAATGCAGCGATCTTCCAGTGTTTCCGCAATCGGAGTGAACGACTTCCATAGAACGCTTCGCGTCGGGTCCGACTCAGGCTGCGTCCGCGCCCAGCGCGCCTCGAGCTGGGCGATCGAGGCGGGCAGGCCCGCTATTTTGCGGATGCTCGGGTCGGGGCCGAACCGGAGCACGATGTCGGTAAAATCGAAGCCGGCCTCGCGTTGGATCCTGGAAACCACCGGGTCCGTGGTGTCGGCCGACTTGATCTCCTCGCCGTCAAGCAAAGGCCGGTGCTCGAACGCACGATACTGGAGAAGCTGGGATGCCACGAGCCGGTTGAGTGCGCTGGCGCGGGGATCGAAAAGATGCTCGCCGCGGCCGGTGAGCACGACCCGGCGGTTCTTGACGACGAACGGCTGCAAGGCATCGATGACCGGCTGCATCCGCAGCTGTCGATACGCCGCCGATAGGAACTGGGCGTCGGCGGCCCTTGCGTCGGCTTCAATCTCCATGACGCGAGCCAGGTCGGCGCCAGTGACCGCCCGCGCCACCCTCGCGAGAAGCTCCTGGTGATTGAAGCCCACCAGGCATATCCGCATCAGATCGGTAAGCGCGCCGTCGCCGTAGCCGGCGATCAGTACCGCTCTGTCCGGCCGGATCGTCTGATCCCAGGAGTCTTTCTCCCAGTAACTGTTTCGGCCTTTTCCTTCGGGTTCCAGACCGAACCCGACGGCGAGCACGACAAGCGGGAACTGTTCTACGCGGTTTTCCGGCGGCTTGCCTCGGTTGTCCACGAACGATACTTCGTATCCTTCGGACATGGGCGTGATCGCGGTCACTTTTGCCGGTAGGATGGCACGAATGTTCGTGCCTGCCTTGGCCGCGACTTCCCGCCACTGTTCCGTCAGGTCCGAGGCGAAGCTGTTGGCGTCTTGCGCCGTCCAGTTCATGACCGGCAGCCCCGCGACATCGTTTTGCGCCAGGGCGATGTCGACGGTCGGCCAATCATAGATCGTCGGGTGGAGCCATCGATGCGAGCTGTTCTGTTGCAGGCTCAGAAGTTGTTCGTTCTGCTCCAGCAGCGTGACCTGGGCTCCATAGCTCAGGCCTCTGGCGGCGGCGGTCAGACCCGCAGCACCGGCGCCCACGACTGCGAGCCTCGTGCCCTTCAGTGGCTGTCTATAGAAGTGAATCGCATCCACCAAGTTTACGGCGCGCACCTGTTGGGAGTAAACGGTGACCCGGCGTGCGTAAGTACCGAGGAAGAAGAGACCCGGGTGGTCGGGCGCGCTCATCAGATCGAGTATACGATCGTATGGCATGCCAACCGCCTCGCCTAAGCTCGATTCGCCGCGATCGCCCTCGACCTAAGATTGACGATGCGCTCGGCGGGCGGGTCCGTCAACCTAGCCGCAGGGGTCGGCAATGGCTTGCACGCCGACAGGTCGCCTGACGGGCATCGCCGCTTGCTGACGCCGCAACGAAAAAGAGGCCGCTCCTCGCGGGACGGCCTCTTCAGCGAAGCGTTGGTGCTTCGGCGGTCGTCTATCGGACGTTATCGCCTTGGTCAGAACCCACGGATGGACGTGATCGACGTCGGGACCGCAAGCTCGGAACCACGCACCAGGGCGCTAGACATCAGATCACCTCCTTTCAGTTGTTTCCGGATGCCCTTATTTCTGCACGTGAAATTGGGGCTGTCAACAACATCGGCGGGAGGGCGAATGGCGGAGCTGGCGGTGATCGAGCGGCTCGAGCGGGCGGCCTTGTGGGCCTGGCCGCCGAAGGAGACGGCGCGCGACGACGGCTGGCTGCTGCGTGCCGGCGGCGGCCGGACGCGGCGGGTCAACTCGGTCCAGGCGCTGGTGTTCCCCACCGACACGGACGTCGAGCGGACGATCGGCCGGGTCGAGCGATGGTACGCCGGTCGCG
>JBATRI010000034.1:0-1872 GCA_049292515.1 Geminicoccaceae bacterium | reverse complement strand
CCCGGCACTACGACCTGTTCAAGTCGACGCGCTACGGCATCTGGGAGCTGCAGACGATCATCGTCCATGTGCTCGAGTACGCGATGCTGACCCACGGCAACAGCCGCGAGGTGGCCTACAAGTTCCACGCCGATTGCCAGGACGCGAGCAGCCGCGGCTTCAAACGTTTCCGGGCCACGGTCGAGGAGGACATCGCCGCAATCGATGCCGGTGTACCCGCACCGCTGCAGCCACCGCCAACTCCCGAGCTGGCCTTCGCCCTGCCGCTTGAGCTGCCGGATGATGCGGAGAACACACTCGAAGCGGGAGACGAGGAGCCTGAATCCAGTCTTCCGGCAGCACCCATTGCCGGTGCAGCGACACGTCATCCGAACGGCAACGGCGCTGCCGGCAACATGGCCGGGGAGGGTGTGTGATGCAGGCCACCGCCCCCCATCCGAGCCATCGCAGCGACGATTTCAGCCGTGGCTTCGGCGTGCTCCTGTTCCGCAACTGCAGCATGGGCCGGGCACTCACCTTCTATACCGTGCTCGCCCTCGTGCTCTGGCTGTTCCTCATCCTTGCCGGTGTCGTCGTGCTGCACACCCAACGCGAGATCGGGTCAGCGCTCACCTATCTTTGGGCCTCCTTTCTCGTTGATGTCGTCGGCCGCGACGTCGGCCAATGGCCGGTGTGGACCAGCGGCGGCTGGCAGAAATGGCCGCCCTCGGCCATTACCGCGGAACCCTGGTTCCAGGACGTTGCCGGCGATATCTGGCACTCCTTGTTGTGGAGCCTGCTCGTTGCGACCGTGGTGACGATCCCGCTCGGCATCGTCACGCACCGGGCGATCAAGAGCTTCGGCCGGCGCATGTTGATCGGCAAATACCTGCGCGGGGCGGTCAAGGTCAGCGACGAGGAACTGGCCCGCCAGGTGCGCAGGAAACGCGAGGCCACACCTTTGCGCATCGGCAAGGTGCCGCTGCCGGCGGGTAGCGAGTGCGAGCATCTGGCCTTCATCGGTGGGCCCGGCACCGGCAAGACCCAGGCGATCATGGGTCTCCTGGATGCCATCCGCGCGCGTGGCGATGCGGCCGTGATCTACGACAGCAAAGGCACCTTCACGAGCCACTACTACGACCCGACACGCGGCGACGTGCTGCTGAATCCACTCGATGCGCGCACCCGGCCCTGGTCGCCCTGGGCCGAGATCGAGGACGAAATGGATGCCGACCGGGTGGCGCACGCACTGATCCCGGCTGGCGATCACAGCACCCCGTTCTTCCATGACACCGCCCGCGCCATGCTCAGCGCCGCGCTGATGAAAATGCGTGGCACCAAGGGCGACAAACCCGCCCTCGAGCGGCTGTTGCAGCTGCTGCTGCATGCCTCGGCCGAACAGCGCGAGGCGTTCTACCGCGGCACCGACGTCACCCAGATCTACGACAAAGGTGGCGAGCGGATGCGGGTCTCGGTCGAGCAGAACCTGCGCACCTACGCCCGCACGCTGCGCTATCTGCCGCTCACCAGCGGTGGCACGGGTGACTTCTCGATCCTGCGCCACATCCAGGGCATCGACAGCCGCAACCAGCAGCCGTGGCTGTTCCTGCCCTCGCCGCTGCGCGCCAAGCACATCTCGATCAAGCCCTTGCTGACCTGCTGGCTCGACTGCGCGGTGGCGGCACTCCTGTCCTGCGGCGAGCAGCGTAACCGGCGCTGCTGGTTCATCGTGGATGAGGTCAAGAGCCTGCACCGGGTGCCGTCCTTGTCCGACCTGATGGCGGAAGGGCGCAGCTTCGGCGCCTGTGTCGTGCTGGGCTTTCAGGACCTGGCGCAGCTGCGCGACGTCTACGGTGCGGACGATGCCAAGACCATGTCGGCCGTGCTCGGCAC
>JBATRI010000033.1:0-5872 GCA_049292515.1 Geminicoccaceae bacterium | reverse complement strand
CCCGTCGGCGTCGGGCACCATCAGCCCAGCCGCGTCGATCACGACGTCAACCGGCCCGCTCGCGGTGGCCGGCGCCAGCGCCGAAGCCGGCCGCATACCGGCGCTGCACGGCGCGAACGTCTTATGGTCGGGAACATCCACGCTCAAGGCGAGGCAAGATGGCGAGCGAACGCAACTGCCCTTCGGCCCGCCACGGGCAACCAGAAGCCAAGCGAAGCCGATGGCCGGCCCCGACCGTCGCCCTGTCCGAGCCCGCGAGCAGCTAATTTGCATTCCAACAATGGCCGCCACCGCCGCGGCCACTCGAACCAGTATATGCAAACGATCGCATAAATCCCTAGAAGATTGACAGACGCACCCTGATTCGGCCCGCAGCAGCGTCATCGTCGAAAAACGTGCGCCCACTGGCGCCAACACCGGTCCCGGGCATGATCTTGCCACCGGCCCAACGTGGCTTGAACGGCAAAACGGGCAGCTGGAACCACAGCAAAGGGGCATTCCCTCGGAGATCGGCACTCCAGCCCCAACGACAGGCCAATCTGCCTGCACGCAGACGCTTGACAGCATGCAATCGTTCGCATAAACATCACGCAATCGTTCGCACAAATATTTGAGGAGGTTGACAGATGGAGGCTCAGATCCGGCCCGGTGCCGGCGCCATCGTCGAGGACGAGCGCTCGCTGACCCAGGTCGTGCTGGCGGCCATGGGCGCTGCCCCCGATGCGCGGCTGCGCGAGGTGATGGACGTGTTCGTCCGGCATATGCACGCCTTCGCCCGTGAGGCCAGGCTGAGCGAGGAGGAGTTCGAGCTCGGCATCGACTTTCTCAACCGCATCGGTCAGGCGACCAACGCCGCCCACAACGAGGCCGTGCTGTTCTCCGACGCGATCGGCTTCTCGACCCTGGTCTGCCTGCTCAACAATGGCCGCAACGGGGCCACGGAGACGGCGGCAGCCCTGCTCGGGCCGTTCTGGCGGATGCACTCGCCGCGCACCGAGAACGGCGGCTCGATCGTGCGCTCGCCGACGCCCGGCCCGGCCCTGTTCGCCACCTGCCGCATCACCGACCCGCAAGGACGGCCACTCGCCGGCGTCGAGGTGGATGTCTGGCAGGCCTCGCCGGTGGGTCTCTACGAGAACCAGGATGCCGGTCAGGCCGACATGAACCTGCGCGGCAAGTTCACCACCGATGCCGAAGGGGGGTTCCGGTTCCGGTCGGTCAGGCCGGCCGGCTACCCGGTGCCGACCGACGGTCCGGTGGGTGACCTGCTGCGAGCCCAGTCGCGGCATCCCTACCGCCCGGCGCACCTGCACTTCCTGGGCTTCAAGCCCGGCTACAAGACGCTGATCACCCAGGTCTTCGTCGACGACGACGAGCATCTCGGCAGCGACGTGGTCTTCGGCGTCACCCGCCATCTGGTCGGCGACTATCGCCGGTTGGAGCACGGCGCTCCGCCGGCGCCGGACGTCGAGCGCCCCTGGTACACGCTCGACTACACCTTCGTCATGGAGCCGGGCGAGGCGAAGCTCCCCAGGCCGCCGATCGAATGACCATCGCGCCCTCCCCTCCTGCAGCGAGATCGACCATGCGCTACCCGAAATCCCTCGAGGGCAAGGTCGCCCTCATCGTCGGCGGCAGCGGCGCCATCGGTGCCGCCACTGCCCATCTTCTGGCCGGAGGCGGGGCCAGGATCGTCGTCACGCACCGTCCGGGCGACGAGCCAGCCGCGGGCCTGCTGGCGGAGCTCCCCGGCACGGGCCATGCCAGCCTGCCGGCCGACGTCGCCGACACCGGCACGCTCCTGGCCCTGCGCGACGCGATCGCCGAACGCTACGGCCGGCTCGACCTGCTGGTGAACGCTGCCGGCTTCACCAAGCCGGTGCCGCACGGCGACCTCGATGCCCTCGACGATGCGCTCATCGACCGGATGTTCGAGGTCAACTGGCGCGGCCAGTTCGCGACCATCCGCACCTTCGCGCCGTTGCTGAAGGCTTCGGGCGACGGCCTCGTGGTCTCGCTGTCCTCGATCGCCGCCACGACCGGCATCGGCTCCTCGATCGCCTACTGCGCAGTCAAGGCCGGGATCGACGTGATGACCAGGTCGCTGGCCCGGGTGCTCGCCCCCGAGGTGCGGGTGCTGGCGGTCTCGCCGGGCGTGGTCGACACGGGCTTCGTCCCCAACCGGGGGACCGACTTCAACGACAAGGTCACCGCCTCCACGCCGCTACGGCGAATCGCCGGCGCCGATGACGTCGCCGCCGCGGTCGTCGCCTGCTGGACCCATCTTGGCTACTCGACCGGACATACGATCCAGGTCGACGGCGGCCGGGCGCTGTAGGGAGCCGTAGCCATGCGCCCGCCCTGCGCCAAGGTCGTGATCACCTGTGCCGTCACCGGCAACCTGACCACGCCTGACCAGACCCCCCATCTGCCGATCACACCCGAAGAGATCGCCCAATCGGCGCTGCTCGCTGCCGAGGCCGGCGCCGCCATCGTCCACCTCCACGTTCGTGACCCGGAGACCGGCAGCCCGTCGATGGGGCTGGAGCTCTACCGGGAGGTCGTAGCGCACATCCGCCGCCGGAACCCACGGCTGATCCTCAATCTTACGACCGGCCCCGGCGGCCGCTTCGTGCCGTCGGCGGACGATCCGAAGGTGGCTGGGCCCGGCACGACCCTGCTGCCCCCCGAGCGGCGCGTCGAGCACATCGCGGCTCTCCGGCCGGAGATCTGCACGCTCGACCTCAACACCATGAACTCGGGCGGTGAGGTCGTGATCAACACGCCGGGCAATGTCCGGCGGATGGCCAAGGTGATCGCCGCCGCCGGGGTCAGGCCCGAGATCGAGCTGTTCGATTCAGGCGACATCGCACTTCTGCACGACCTGCTCAAGGACGGCACGCTGGCGGGCCCACCGCTCTGCTCGTTCGTCATGGGCGTGCGCTACGGCTTCCAGGCGAGCCCCGAGACGGTCCTCTACGCCCGCAATCTTCTGCCTGCGAGTGCCCCGTTCACCGCCATCGGCATCGGCCGCGCCTCTTTCCCGACCGTGGCCCTCTCCTACCTGGCCGGCGGCCACGTCCGGGTCGGGCTCGAGGACGGTATCTACCTGGCTCGCGGAGAGCTCGCGCCTTCCAACGCGGCCCTGGTCGAGAAGGCCCGCCGCATCGTCGAGGATCTGGGCGGGCAGATCGCCTCTGCCGCTGAAGCCCGCGAGATTCTGGGGCTGCCAGGCTGAGCCATCGGCCTCTTCAACACCCTTCCAGACCAAGGAGTCCCGTCATGATTGCAGCCATCCGCGTCGCCGAGAAGGCGCACGACATCGACCATCTCCGCCTCGTGTTCGAGGAGCGGGGGCTCGCCGGCCCTGCGCCCGGCCAGGTGCTGATCGAGGTTGCCGCCGCCGGCGTCAACCCGTCGGACGTCAAGGCCGTGCTCGGCGCCATGCCGCACGCCGTCTGGCCCAGAACCCCGGGTCGCGACTATGCCGGTACCGTGGTCGCGGGGCCGGCCGAGCTCGTCGGCAAGGAGGTCTGGGGCTCCGGCGGCGAGCTCGGCATCCGCCGCGACGGCACGCATGCGCGTCACCTGCTGCTCGATGCCACGCACGTCCGCGTGAAGCCCGCGACGGTCTCGCTACGTGAGGCGGGGGCGGTGGGCGTGCCGTTCATCACCGCCTATGAAGGCCTGCGCGAGGCCGGTGGGGTCAAGGCAGGCGACGTGGTGCTGGTGCTCGGCGCCAACGGCAAGGTTGGCCAGGCCGCCATCCAGCTCTCGACCATGGCCGGGGCGCGGGTGTTCGGCGTGGAGCGCACGGCCGGGCCGCATATCGGTCACGCCAGCACGCCCGTGGAGATGATCGACGCCTCGACCACCGACATCGCGGCGCATGTGCGCGAGCGCACCGGCGGCCATGGGGCGGACATCGTCTACAACACCGTCGGCAGCCCCTATTTCGAGGCCGCCTGCAAAGCCATGGCGATCAAGGGCCGGCAGATCTTCATCAGCACGATCGAGCGCGCGGTGCCGTTCGACATCTTCGCCTTCTACCGCGGCCGGCATCGGTTCGTGGGCATCGACACGCTGGCTCTCGACAGCAGCGAGTGCGCGGCCATCCTCGACGAGCTCAGGCCCGGCTTCGACAGTGGAGCTCTCCGCCCCTTTCCCGTGCTGGAGGCCTTCAGCTACCGGCTCGAGGACGCCGCCTCGGCCTACCGGGCGGTCTTGAGCGGCTCGCCCGAGCGCGTGGTCCTCGTCCCCTAGCGCCTTTTCCACGCGGGGCGGCAGGACCGCCCCGATGCGCTTGCATCAACCATGAACGGACAGGGAGAATCCCTATGCGCCGAACCCTTCTGCTCGCTGCGGCCCTTCTCGCCGGCACCGCCTTCACGGCGCGGGCCGACTATCCCGAGCGCGCGATCACCATGATCGTCCCCTTTGCCGCCGGCGGGCCGACCGACACGGTCGGGCGCCTTGTCGCCGAGTCGATGACCAAGGCCCTGGGCCAGCAGGTGATCGTCGAGAATGTGGGCGGGGCCGGCGGTACGCTGGGGGTGGCCCGCGTCGCCAGGGCGGACGCCGATGGCTACACCTTGCTCATGTACCATATCGGGCAGGCGACCAGCGGCGCGCTCTACCGCAAGCTGGCCTACGACCCGCTGGCCGACTTTGCGCCGGTCGGCCGGGTCACCGATGTGCCGATGACCTTGATCGCGCGCACCGACCTCGAGCCGGCGACGGCGCAGGAGCTGATCGCCTATGTCCGCGAGCAGAAGGAGGCGCTGACCCTGGCCAATGCCGGCCCGGGCTCGAGCTCGCATCTGTGCGGTATGCTGCTGATGTCGGCCCTGGGCGTGCCGTTGACCACCGTCCCCTACAAGGGCACCGCCCCGGCGATGACCGACATGCTGGGCGGGCAGATCGACCTGATGTGCGACCAGACCACCAACACGACCGGCCAGATCAAGGCCGGCAAGGTCAAGGCCTATGCCGTGACGACCGCAGATCGTGTCGCGGCCCTGCCCGACCTGCCGACGCTGCAGGAGGCCGGGCTGGCCGGCTTCGAGATGTCGGTCTGGCACGGCTTGTGGGCGCCCTAAGACACGCCGCCGGAGGTGGTTGCCAAGCTGGAGGCGGCGCTCGCCGAGGCGCTCGAGGATCCGAAGGTGGTCGAGCGGTTCGCCGATCTGGGCACGGTGCCGGTGCCGCCGGACCAGGTCACGCCCGAGGCGTTGGGTGCGCAGACCGTGGCCGAGACGGCGAAGTGGCGTCCGATCATCGAGGCCGCCGGCGGCTTCGCCGACTGAGCCCGACCAGCACAAGCTCCGGGCGCCATCCACGTCACCCGGCCCGCGCAATCGTCCACCAACGAGGCGCAGCAGGGCATGACGTGATGGCGCACGGCGTTCGGGCCGGACCAAGGACGTCACCATCGCCGGTCTGCCGGTTGCCACCCATTGCGGCCAGATCAAGACCCGCTGGCGGTTGCGCCCGAACCGCATGCCCAAGCACCACCAGCTATTGCGAATCAAGGATGGGCTTCGCTCAATTGTATGCTTTCAAGAGAGAAATATTGATCGCACGGCTGCTTACATTTGAACACCATTCTTACATTAATATGGAATGAGTTAGCATTAGCTAGAGCCGTATTGAATGTTATCTCTCTGTTATTTCAATGATTATGAATACCGAAAATGCAAACGAAGTCGACAGACGGCATATCCGGAGGCAATCATGCCAACGACATTCGAGAAGCCGCGTGACGTGGTGGGTGGTCTGGTGGTGGTGGGGATCGGGGGGCTGTTCTTGCTGTTCGGGCGGGAGCTGCCGGTGGGCTCGTCGTTCCGGATGGGGCCGGGCTATTTTCCGGCGA